>CALKMV010000019.1 GCA_938091485.1 uncultured Luminiphilus sp. | reverse complement strand
CACTTCCACTGATAACCCGTAATCAAAATATCCAGTTCAGCTTCATCGTTGTCGTAAACCTCAAGCAAGGTCGAGGTCGCTGGCACCGCCATAGCGATCAGGATGAGGAAAGGCACCACTGTCCATGCCACCTCTACCTTTGTGCTCTCATGGAATTGGGCCGCCTGATGCCCTCTTGATTTACGGTGGGCATAGATGGAGTAGAACATCACTGCAAACACCGCGACGCCGATTACCACGCAGATCCACATGATCAACATATGGAGCTCAAAAATGTCTGCGCCGATCTCTGTCACGCCGGGCGACATATTGACCTGATTTTGGGCCGCAGCCAGCGGCGCCAAAAATGCCAAGACCGCTCCTGAGAACACTCTCCCCATCGCGTGCGTACTCCGTCTGTGTTTGTGGCGCAGAACCCCGAGCCACTGAGGGGGCCAAAAAGCGCCGGGATTATAGCGAAGTTGCTGGAAAATACATGGACAAAAATGCACCGTTCGCCAGCGGGGCGTATGGTCTGCGGGCGGCATTATGAATGCCAATGTTTTTTATGAATTCCTCGCATAATCTGAGGTTATGTAAGGGGTAGCCGAGCTCACTCGTCCAGTAAACGCACCGCCTCTGCTTCAGTCTCAACGCGTCGAGCGGAAGCTCGGGTGACGCGGGTTGGCGGCATACTGACACCGGCATCGGGCCGCGCCTCGACGAAGCCACAAGCAACACACCGACGCTCGTCGGCAGCGCCATCAATCACCATGCGGTCCATCGCTTTGCAACTGGGGCACACCGCGCCGGCAACAAAGCGCGGTCGCTGATTGGGTTCAGAACCAGAATCCGACATACTCGCCTCGCGGCACTATGAACACAGTCCAACATCTCCAACGCAGTATTCTAACAAGCCTGACCGATACCGCGGGGGACAAGTCCGAAACATTTCCGCACTGCCGCCCGAAACCAGCAGGAGAGCGCTTTGAACACAGTCAACTTCCGAGGCGAGGCCAATATCCGCGAGGGACTGGGCATGACCCCCGTGCTCGGCGAACGCGTGATGATTGATCCCACCGCTGTCGTCATGGGTGATGTTGTTCTGGGTGATGACGTCAGCGTTTGGCCCCATGCGGCGATGCGTGGCGATGTGCAGGTGATTCGGATCGGTGCGCGCACCAACATTCAGGACGGCACAGTCCTGCATGTCACTCACGACGGTCCCTACAACCCCGGAGGCTTCCCGTTGCACATTGGTGAAGACGTGACCGTGGGGCATCGCGCGCTGCTGCATGGCTGCACTGTCGGGCACCGCGTGCTGGTAGGCATGGGCGCCATCATCATGGATGCCGCGGTAGTGGAAGACGACATCATGATCGCTGCAGGCGCGCTGGTCACACCGGGCAAACGGCTACGAAGCGGTTATCTCTATGCCGGTAGCCCCGCCCGCGAAGTACGGGCGCTGACTGAAGACGAGATCAAATTCCTTCCCTACAGCGCAGCAGGGTATACCTCATTGAAGCAGCGCTATCTTGACGGCCACGCCTGACCGAAGGGGTTCATAGCCGTCGCAAGTCTGCGATAACCGGCTCTGTGTCGGGGTAATCATCGAGCCATAAATAAAAACTCTCTGCCGCTTGCTCAACGAGCATGCCCAGACCGTCTCTGGTCTCGGCTGCACCCTGCTCCGCAGCCCAACGCATGAAGGGTGTCGGCCCTTTGCCGTAGGCCATGTCATAACAGCAGCAACCCTCGGCCAGCACCATCTCACCGGGCAGAGCGGGCATCTCGTCAGACAGGCCTGTGCTGGTGCCATTGATAATGACATCCCACAAGGCTCCGGCTGTCCCAGAGTACCCGCCACCCGAGACCGGTATGGCATGCGCCGCCCACTCTGTCGCCAGCGCCTCGGCGCGCTCGGGCGTACGATTGGCGATGTCCAAGCAGGCCGGTCCGGCCGCAAGCAAAGACGGGATGACTCCTTTTGCCGCGCCCCCGGCGCCAAGCAGCAAAATGCGCGCACCCTCGAGAGACCAGCCAGCGTTCGCCGTGATATCGGTCAGCAAACCCTTGCCGTCGGTGTTATCAGCATGAATGTGGCCCTCAGCATTCCGAGAAAGAAAGTTGGCGGCGCCCGCCAAACTTGCTCGATCTGAGACAGTGTCAGCGACATCAAAGGCGCGCGTTTTGAAAGGCAAGGTGATATTGAGGCCTCGGCCACCCGTCTCGAAAAAGGTCGACACCCACTCTTCAAAGTCATCGGTCTCCACCCGTTCTGCGCGATAGTCTATTTGCCGTCCGGTCTGCTGGGCAAAGGCCGCATGAATGCGTGGCGAGAGGCTATGGCCAATCGGGTTACCCACTACGGCAAAACGTCCCTGCGTCAGCAGATCAGATGCCATTACTGACGCGCATCTCTTGCGGGAGAATCGGCGCGAACGCGCTCGCGTGATCGAGGGCACGCAGTCCTCATGTGGCTGTCACACCAGCGTTCAGCCCCAACCAGTCGCGCGGCCGCAAAAAGTCAGTCATGAGTGCGGCCTCTGGCGTACCTTCATCAGGTGTGTGTCCATACTCCCAGCGCACAAGGGGCGGTAGCGACATCAGTATCGCCTCGGTGCGGCCATTGGTTTGCAAACCAAATAAGGTGCCGCGGTCGTGGACCAGATTGAATTCCACGTAGCGCCCACGGCGATACAGCTGCCACTGGCGCTGCGCTTCCGTCCATGGAAGATTCATCCGTCGCTCCAATATGGGCCCGTAGGCCTTGAGAAAGCCGTCTCCCACGCTGCGCATAAAAGCGAACGTTTTCTCGAACCCCCACTCATTGAGGTCGTCGTAAAAAAGCCCGCCCACTCCGCGCGGCTCCTGCCGGTGCGGCAGGTAAAAATAGTCGTCACACCATTTCTTGAGGCGGGGATAGACATCTTCACCAAAGGGGTCGCAGGCGGCCTTGGCAGTCGTGTGCCAGTGGACGGCATCCTCTTCATAGCCGTAGTAAGGGGTAAGATCGAACCCGCCCCCCATCCACCATACCGGCTCCTCGCCGGGTTTCTCTGCCATGAACATACGCACATTGGCGTGCGCCGTCGGCGCGTGCGGGTTGCGAGGGTGGATGACCAGAGAAACGCCCATTGCCCGAAAACTGCGCCCTGCGAGCTCCGGGCGGTGTTGCGTCGCGGATGCCGGCATACCAGCGCCAACGACGTGAGAGAAGTTCACGCCGCCCTTCTCAATCACATCACCCTCCGCTAATACACGGCTGATGCCGCCTCCCCCTTCTGGCCGATCCCAAGACTCGGTAGCGAAAGTGGCGCCACCGTCGATTGCCTCAAGGCACACGCAAATCTGATCCTGAAGTGATGTTAGGTAGGCCTCTACCGCCGCCGCCTCCATAGGCTACTCCTTGTTCTGTATTTATCAGCGGATAACTGATCCGTCTTGCACACGACGGATTGTTGATGGTTTGCCCGCTGGGTCAATAGCGCCAGGCATCGCCTGAAGCGCCATGCCGAAATATCGCCGAAGCTCCCAAATGCTGTGCGGGGGTGGCAACCCGGCAGGATTCGCACTGGTCGATACCAGCGGCCCACCAAAAGCAACACATAAAGCAGACAACGCCGGTGAGGAGGTAACCCGAATAGCCACTTCGTCGCTATCGCCGGTCACCCAGGGTGGAAAGCAGCCCCTATGAGGTACAAGCCAGGTGTTGGGGCCCGGCCACGAGCTGAGAATCAACGCCTGCCGCTCTGGGGAAAGCCCATCCAGCACCTCGGAGAAGCTCGCGCTGCTGGCGCCGACGACAATCAGGCCTTTGCTGACCTCGCGCTGCTTCATCGCCAAAAGATCCAGCACCGCGCCTTCATCGAAAGGATCGCAACTCAGCCCCCAAACGCCTTCTGCCGGACATGCCACGACCGCACCCGCCCCGAGCGATGCCGCCAACTTGGGCGCCCGCCAGCGCGAATGCACATCAGGTAGGAGGTTCACAGCCATACCAACCCAGTTTAAGAAACAGTTCCGCACCTTACCCCAGACGCCAGCCCTGCCGCCAATATCCCGATGGCGCCAAATGAGACGACTGCTGACAGCGCGACACTCAGGTGGACACTGTGTACCCGCCGGACACCTGCTCAATATGGCCTGCCACTTCCAGCGCAGTGAGACAGGCCAGACATCGATCTAAATCCCAGTTGAGGTGAGCGGAGAGTATTTCGACACCATGGGTTCCACTTCCCAGCAGGGTGAGCATCGCCTTTTGGTCCGCGTCCAGCCGACTCACCTCACCCTTAACCGCCGACGCCCACCGACCGTTAAGTAACGGCGGAGCTGAAGGCGCTAAAGTAACGGCGAGATGCGCGCGCATAGCCGCAATCGACTGCACAAGCACAGCGCCATCTTCAAGGAGATGCCGGCAGCCCGCCCCCTCGCGGTGGTAAATGGACCACGGCAACACCAGAACGTCTCTTCCTTGATCCGCGGCGGCGCTGGCTGTAATCAGTGTGCCACTGGGTCGTCCGGCCTCGACAACAAGCGTGGCCTCGCTGAAGCCCGACAACGTCCGGTTGCGTCGATGGAAATGATGTTTCCGAGGCGGTGTGCCAAGCGGGAACTCGCTGACCAGCACTCCCTCCGCCATCACATGCTCGGCCAGCTTATGATGGCGCGCCGGGTAAATCCGATCCATGCCGGATGGCAACACCGCAACGGTGCCGCCCCCCGCCGCAAGCGCCGCCTCATGCGCAATGCCATCAATCCCCAGAGCCAATCCACTCACCACAATCAGCCCAGACTCTGCAGCGGCCGTAGCAAACTCTCTCGCAGCCCGACGCCCCTCCAGCGACGGCTTTCGTGTGCCCACCACAGAGAGTGTGTGCGCACTGAGATGCTGCAAAACGCCCCGACAGAAGAGAAAAGGGGGGCGATCGGGGCACTCCGCTAGAAGCGGGGGGTATTCCGGCTCCTCAGGCGTTACAACATGAAGCGGCGGATCCCTCAGCAGCGCCTCGGGCAACTCCATCAAAGGTGGTTGTGCCAAAGCTCGCTGCAACGCTTCGAGCCTCAGAGCGCTGGCGCGCTCGGCCGGACAGCTCAATATGGCCTCAGGCGAGGGGAACTGGCGAAGCACTTCGTCGAGCCATCGCGCACCCGTCTCAATGGCCCTGGTCAGCAGGAGCCAGCGCGAATCAGCTTGTTGATCCAGACCAAACTGGTGTGGCACGGCTCTTCCTTGAGGCGCTGGGCCAGAAAACGACGCCTTAAAGACGCCTCGTTATAAATCGATAAGACGCTTCAAGGGTTGCGCAGCTTGTCCCCTACCGACAGCGGCTTGGTGGCCTCCAGCACCAGACCGAAACTGGCGCGGTCATACACTGAGAACACCATGAGCACACCGGCCCGATTATCAGGCAAACGCACCTGTTTGCCTGTGACGGGGTCCTTTACCTGCTCGCCAGTGTGATCGATCGCCAACACATCACCGACTCTCAGCGACTCTCTCGTGCCACGATTAATTACCACAATATCGAGCACACCTATCTGCGTTACGCCGCCGGCAACCGCAATCATATAAGCGTCGGTGATGGTCGTCTCCGGGGCCTGCGGCTGATAAAACGACTCGACGTCCGTTTCTGTGACCGGCAACAGGCGGTCTCCAATACGAACTTCTTCGCGCATTTCGGCAACAGTCATGGCCGCTACGGTCTCTCCTCCAGCCGGGTCGTCCTGCAGGCGCGCCTCACCCACGTCGCTGACAAAAATACCCAGCCCTTCCCCGCTGACGGGGTCTGTTAATTTTTCGACGCGGCGTACCAGCCGGTAGCTCAGTGCCTCTTCCCAGCTACCCTTCCCATAAATCGTGTCACCAACGCCGCTGATCAGACGCCCAGCATCGCCCGACAAAACGTAGGGCGCCCGATCCAACGCAGCCACCTCGACCACCTGATGCTGACGGAGAAACGGCACAATGTGCTGCCGGGCAATCGCAGGAATCGCCAGATCCAGCGGACTCGCCCTCATACTCGGGGACAGCTTGATCTCGCCCTGCTCAATGCGAACCAGCTTTGGCTGCCCTGACTCCCATACCAAACTCAAGGTATCGCCGGGGTAGATCAGATGCGGATTGTCGATCTGCGGATTGCCCGCCCACAGTTGCTCCCATCGCCACGGGTCACGCAGGAATAGCGAAGAGATATCCCATAGGGTGTCACCAGACTGCACGGTGTAAGTCAGGGGCACATCCGGGTTAAGGGTCAGCGGTTCATTGGGTTGGGCGGCAGTTCCAGCCGACGCCAAAAATAGAAAAAGGGCACAGGGGCCAAAGATCCGTTGGGCCCATGATCGGCCTGAACTGACCTCGTCAAGGGTGGCTCCCATGCTGATCGCAATCCGTTTGCTCACCTTCACAGCATTCACTCCATTGTGTACTGCCCGCCTCATCAATCAACAGATCTCTGACATCGCGGTATAATCTGAGTGTGCGGCGCTGATTCGGGCAGAGCAAGACCAAATCCGAACACTTTTCTCCGCCACGAGTCCGGATTGGCACTGGAAGCCCTCTCAATGGCCCTACTTCCCATTCTTGAATTTCCCGACCCGCGACTGCGGACCCGCGCAGTGCCTGTCGCGGTGGTGGACGGCAGGATTAAGCAGCTTGTCAATGACATGTTCGACACGATGTATGCGGCGCCGGGAATCGGCTTGGCGGCCAGTCAGGTTGACGTTCATGAGCGGGTCATCGTGATAGATCTCACTGAAGATCATTCAGACCCCCGCGTCTTCATTAATCCAGAGATCACCGTCATCGATGAAACACTGGGAACCTATGACGAGGGCTGTCTGTCTGTGCCTGGGTTTTACGAGACCGTTGAGCGGCCTCAGGTGATTGAAGTGACGGCTCTAGACCGGGAAGGAACGACTTTCACAGAGCGTCTTAATGGCCTAATGGGTATCTGCCTGCAGCATGAGATCGATCACCTTGAGGGCAAACTGTTCGTCGATTATTTGTCGCCTCTGAAGCGGCAGCGCATTCGCAGCAAGCTCGTCAAAGAGCAGAAGCGCCGCGGCTGATAGATGCCCACACCGCTTAAAGTCGTTTTTGCAGGCACCCCGGACTTCGCTGCGCGGCATCTCGAGGGCCTCATCGATAGCCCCCATCAGATTGTCTCAGTGATGAGCCAGCCAGACCGCCCTGCAGGGCGGGGGAAACACCTCCGACCCTCTGCAGTGAAGACCTTGGCGCTAGCGGCAGGCTTGCCCGTCTGGCAGCCGGCGTCACTGAAAACCGCTGAGAGCGAGGCAACCCTGTCTCAGTACGACGCTGATATTCTGGTGGTCGTGGCCTACGGCCTGATCCTGCCGGCTGCCATTCTGAGTGTTCCGAGGCTGGGCTGTCTCAATGTTCACGCATCGCTGTTACCCCGGTGGCGCGGCGCGGCGCCAGTCCAGCGCGCCATTGAAGCGGGCGATGCCGAGACCGGCGTCAGTATTATGGTGATGGAGCCCGGCTTAGATACCGGGCCCGTGCTCCTCACCCGCACACTTCCCATCGAAGCCGATCACACCAGTGGCACGCTCCTCAATGATCTTGCTGAGCTCGGTGCGCCCACACTCATCGAGAGTCTGGAAAATATCGACGCACTGTTGACCACGGCAGCGCGACAAGAAGACAGCGACGCTACCTACGCTCATAAAATTGCCAAGCATGAAGGTGCGCTCGATTGGTCAGCCGATGCCATGACCTTAGCGCGCCGGGTGCGAGCGTTTCATCCGGCGCCCGGTTGTTTCACCGATCTGCAGGGTGACAGGCTAAAAGTCCTGTCAGCCCATGCCCTTGGTGAATCTCATCAAGGGCCGGATGGCGAGATCATCGCAGCCGATGAGGCCGGCATTCGGGTCAGCTGCGGCGAGGGACAACTGGTCATCACTGAGGCACAACTACCCGGCGCCAAGCCGCAGCCTGTTGCCACACTGCTGCGTGGTCATCAGGCGCGATTTCAGCCCGGCCAGCGCTTCTGCGGCACGAACAGCAGTTGACGGTGTCCTCTCCACGAGCCGTCGCGGCGGGCATTATTGGTCGGGTGCTGGCTGGGCAATCATTAAACCGGCTGCTGCCTGAAGCGCTGGACGCCGCGGACACCGCACAGCGGCCTTTATGTCAGGAGTTGGTGTACGGCACGCTGCGGGAATGGCCCTGCCTGATTGAGGTGTGTCTTAGCTTTCTTGACAAACCACTGCGGCGCAAGGATCAAGATGTCATGGCGCTGTTATGTGTCGGACTCTACGAGATGCAGCATTTGAATACTCCACCCCATGCTGTCGTTTCTGAGACAGTTAACGCGGCACGCGTGCTAAAAAAGCCGTGGGCCACGGGTATGATCAACGGCGTGCTGCGGACTTTTCAACGCAAGGACGGTGTCGCCGCCAACGCGCTGTCGCCAGCAGCCCAGCTGGCACTGCCTACTTGGCTGCACACTGAGCTGTGTTCTCAATATGACGATGCTGCCGAGCAAATTGCCTTGGCCGCCAGACATAGACCGCCAATGACCTTGAGGGTCAACCAATTGAAATGGACCCGCGATGATTATCTGCAAATGCTGACTGAAGCGGATATTGACGCAAAACCCTGTTCTGACTCTGAAGTCGGTGTCGTGCTCGGTCGCCCTGTCGATGTGGCGCTATTGCCGGGGTTTGCCGAGGGTGCAGCCAGCGTTCAGGACAGCGCCGCGCAACTTGTTGCTCGTCTTTTGGCACCTCAATCCGGGGAGCGGATACTGGACGCCTGTGCGGCGCCGGGGGGAAAAGCTTGTCATCTGCTGGAGCTCCAGCCTGCACTGGAAGAATTGGTCGCACTGGACATCAGTGAATCCCGCTTGCAACGCGTCGCCGAGAACAGCGCGAGGCTGGATCTCAAGCTCACTCCGCTGGTGGCTGATGCGAGTGAACTCCCTGAAACGCTGCTGCACAAGCCCTTCGATGGCATTCTCGCCGACGTGCCCTGCTCGGCCACCGGCGTCATAAGACGCAACCCAGACATCAAAATTCTCAGGGAGCCCGCCGACATCGCTGCTTTTGCAAAGCAACAACTGGGCATATTAGAGGGGCTCTGGCCGGCGCTGAAACCAGGCGGCAGGCTGCTTTATGTCACCTGCTCTGTGTTAGCCACAGAAAACGACGGTGTCATCGAGGCGTTCGTGTCGACACACAACGCCCACATAACACCCATCGAGCTGAAAACCGGTGTGGCGCGCCAACATGGCTGGCAAAGCCTGCCGGACCGAGATGGCGGCGACGGACTGTATTTCGCAATGCTGCAGAAACCTGCCGAGTAACCTCACCTTCCAATCGCCAACGTGAGTAATCCACATGGCGTGGCGGGTTTCACTTGGTTTAAGGTGAGCGCGGGTCGTTGGGAGGATCCAGAGGCCGGTGAAGATCATTATCCTCGGAGCGGGGCAAGTCGGCGGAACGCTCGCCGAACACCTTGCCGATGAGCAAAACGACATCACTGTCGTAGACGAGCAGGCCGCGACTCTGAAGCGGCTTCAGGAACGTCTGGATATCCGGACGGTACTGGGTAACGGTGCTCACCCCTCCACACTAATGAGCGCCGGCGCAGAGGATGCTGACATGCTGATCGCTGTGACCGACAGCGATGAAATCAACATGCTGGCCTGCTCCGTCGCGTTTACCTTATATCGCACCCCCACCAAAATTAGTCGTGTGCGCTCCGCGGACTATTTGGTCAAACACAAAGCACTATTTGAATCAGGTGCTATTCCCGTCGATGTCATCATTGGGCCAGAACAACTGGTGACAAAAAATATCGAGCAGCTGATCGCCAACCCGGGGTCCCTGCAAGTGCTGGATTTTGCCGATGGTCGAATCCGATTGGTTGCCGTTAAAGCCGTCAACGGCGGCCCCATTGTCGGGCGGGAGCTACAGGAAATTCGCGAGCACATGCCCCGGGTCGACACCCGCGTAGCAGCGATCTTCAGGCGTGGCGGAGACCCTATCATCCCCGAAGGGTCAACGGTGGTGGAGCCCGACGATGAGGTCTTCTTCATTGCGGCGCGTGAGCACATCCGAGACGTCACATCGGAGCTTCGTGAAGTCGACAAACCCTACCACCGCATCATGATTGCGGGGGGTGGCAACATTGGCGCCACGCTTGCCAAACGTTTGGAGAAGCAATATCAGGTTAAGGTCATAGAACGCTCTTACGATCGATGCCGAGTGCTTTCAGACATTCTGGAGAACAGCATCGTCTTGCACGGCAGCGGCAATGAACCTCTGCTACTTCAACAAGAAAATATTGAAAACACCGATGTCTTTTGTGCCCTGACCGACAACGACGAATCCAACATCATGATGTCGATGCTGGCGAAACGACTGGGCGCGAAGAAAGCGATTACGCTGATCACCAATGCGGCTTATGCGGACCTGATTGGCGAAGAAATCGACATCGCCATCTCACCGCAGCAGATCACGATCAGCAGCCTGCTCATGCACGTGCGGCGCGGCGACATTAATGCGGTGCACTCGCTTCGTCGCGGCGCGGCTGAAGCTATCGAGGTTATTGCTCACGGAGACACGCGCTCATCCAAAGTTGTGGGGCGGCGGCTAGACGAATTGACCCTCCCCTCGAGCGTGACGGTGGGCGCTATCCTGCGCGGTGAAGACGTGCTTATCGCGCACGGCCATGTTGTCGTTGAAGCCAATGATCACGTCATTCTGTTTCTGACAGATCGCACCCAAATCTCTGCCGTCGAAAAACTCTTTGCGGTGGGATTCGGCTTTATCTGATGCAGTTCGCCATGGCGTTCAGGATCATTGGCGTTTTGCTGATTCTGTTCAGTACGGCAATGTTGCCGCCGCTGTTCCTGTCACTGATCGCCAAGGACGGTATTGAGTCCGCATTCGCAACGGGACTGGCCGCAACGCTTTTTGCGGGTGTCGCGCTCTGGTTGCCGACCCGCAACCTGAGTAGAGACCTCAACATCCGTGACGGCTTCATGGTGACCGCTCTCTTCTGGATAGTTTTGGGCTTGTTCGGGGCAATTCCGCTGTGGCTGATTTCAGACTTGGGTTTGACCCCGGTAGAGGCCATTTTTGAATCAATTTCCGGCCTCACCACCACGGGCGCCACCGTGATTACCGGTCTTGATAACTTGCCGCAATCAGTCCTCTTCTACCGGCAATTACTACAGTGGCTGGGCGGCATCGGCATCATTGTGCTCGCGGTCGCGGTGCTGCCCATGCTTGGGATTGGCGGTATGCAGCTCTACCGAGCTGAAAGTGCAGGCCCCTCGAAGGACCGCAAGCTCACGCCGCGCATCACCAGCACAGCCAAGGCGCTGTTTGGCATCTATTTGTTGCTAACGATTGCCTGTGCTGCCAGCTATTTTGCTGCCGGCATGTCCACGTTCGATGCCATCTGCCATGCCTTCTCGACGGTAGCCATTGGTGGCTTTTCCACCCACGATGCCAGTCTCGGCCACTATGAGCAGCACCGTGTCTTGCTGGTGAGCTCAGTCTTCATGTTGCTGTCTGCGATTAATTTCGGATTGCACTTCATCGCATTGCAACGCCGAAATGCGCGCGTCTACGCACAGGATTCCGAAACGGCATTTTTCATCGCTGTCATCGCCTCGGCGACCGTGGTCGTGTGCTGCCTGCTACTGACAACGGAGACTCTGGGGCTCGAAGAGAGCGTCATTCACGGCCTGTTCCAAACAATCTCCATTGCTACGACCACCGGCTTCACCACACAGGACTTTTCTGTCTGGCCACTCTTCCTCCCAATACTTCTTCTCATACTGAGCTTTATGGGTGGTTGCGTCGGCTCTACTGGTGGGGGCATGAAAGCCATGCGTATTCTTCTTATCTTCCGCCAAGGTGTTAGAGAGCTACGCCAATTGCTTCACCCTAACGCCGTGATTCCGTTAAAACTGGATGCCAGACGGGTACAAACCGAGGTAATCAGTGCCGTGTGGAGCTTTTTCGCGGTGTACATGTTCTGCTTTGTCCTGATATGGCTGGCCTTGCTAGCAACCAACCTAGACTTTATTTCTGCATTCTCTGCCGTTGTCGCCACAATGAATAATCTGGGCCCCGGTTTGGGTGAGGTTGCCGACCATTACGGCGCGGTAAGCGAAGCTGGCAAGCTGATCCTGTGCCTCGCGATGCTAATGGGCCGCCTAGAGGTATTTACCCTGCTGGTACTATTGACGCCGGCTTTCTGGCGACACTGACTCCCCTCTCGATTTATGCATTTGCGGCCTTGATGGTGGGGTCTTCTCGGACGCGCATTGTGTCGCGCCTATTTGGACCCTCGCGACCGCTGAATGACCTCATAGGCAGCCGTAATCTCCTGAGCACGCTCTGTGGCGACTCTCAGCAGTTCGTCGGGAACCCCTTCGGCAATCAATTTGTCCGGGTGGTTCTCGCTCATGAGCTTGCGGTAGCGCCGCTTGATCTCTGCGCCCGAAGCATCGGCGTTCAGGCCCAAAGCCGCATAGGCGGTATTCAACTCAGATTCAGGACTGCGCTGGGAGTAGCCTCCCTGCCCCGCAGACTGCCGATATCCACCCTGCTGAAACTGCGCCTGGGCGTTGACCATTGAAATGAGCTGATCCACTTCGCGGCGCGGCAGCGTTAGCAGCTCGCCCAATCGATACAGGGCGTCGCGCTCGGTCTGCGAAAACGTGCCGTCAGCCAACGCTATACCGACCAGAAATGCCATCAACGTGTGCTGCGCCTGGCGCCGTGGACCTAGGCAATCATTGAACTTGGCTACGGTCGGTGAGGGGTCAAAGCCAGCGGCAGACCCGGTTTTAAAATGATCAATCGCGCTGCGGCGCTGCGTGGCATTCAATCTCAGCTGGGCGAATAAAGCTTCCGTCTGAGCAACTTCGGCCTCAGATACGCGGCCATCCGCTTTGGCGACAAACCCCAGTAGCGTGAAAGTGGTCTCAAAGAACTGCGCCCGCATGATGTGCACGGCCTCAGGTCCTGACAGCTGCAGAGCACGCCATAAACCCCTATCAAAAGCATGGCCGAGCACCAGACCGAACAACAGCCCGGCCGGACCAAATGCGATAAACCCGATAAAGCCCGCTATCACCTTTCCCGTGACCTGTGTCATCGCTTGATCCCTGACTCATCCGCCAAGGGGGCTGCCGACCAGTCGTAATGGTCAACCAACCCGCGCGGTCGGCACCGAAATCGTTTGTATTGCCATTGATATTGTCGCTCATTACCCGCGATCAGCTTCTGTACGCCAAGGTTGATGGCACTCAACGCCTCGAGGGTGTCATCACTATGCACACCCGGCTCGGCAGGACGGTATACCGCGCGGAAACCTCTCTCTGTGCGCAAAACCGTTCCCATAACCGGCGCCGCGCCCGACTTCCTGATCAGGTTGGAAGCCAGCGCCGCGGTGAAACACGGCACGCCGAAAAAAGGCGCATTTAAGCCGGCATTTTCATCGCTGGGGACCTGGTCGGGCAGAATGCCTGTGATACCACCAGCTCGAACGGACCGCACCAACTCGGCAATACCACGCGGTGTCGTGGGCACCAGTTTTCCGCCCGTGCATTGGCGACCTCGATGTACAAGTTGATCAAGCTTTTTCAAAGGTATTGGCTCATACAACGCTACCAGCTCTCCGAGAGTAGCTAGATGCATGCCTAGCAACTCCCAGTTACCCAGATGCGGGCCCAACACAATAACCCCTTGCCCCGTCCCAAGCGGCTCAGTGACACAAGTCAGGCCGTCGACTTCGAGCAAAGCCTCGGTTTGCGCCCATGGCTGGGTCCACACGCGGCCCATTTCCGCTGCCAATTCTCCGGTCGACTGAACGCTTTGTCGGGCCACCGCTCGGCGCTTACTGGGCGTCCAAGTCGGGTAGGCCAACTCCAGGTTGCGAATGGCGACTCTCCGCATGCGCTTGTTACAGTAATAGAGCCCCGCACCAACAAGCTTGCCCAGCGGGCGCGCCCAGACAAGCGGCATAAGACGCGTCGCCGTGATCATCAGTTTGATGAGCAAGATGACGGTCCACTCCAACCAGAGGGGTTTAGGCGATGCAGGCATAGGCTAAAGGGAATTTGCCGGAGTCAGTGTCGGAAAAGTGATTATGGCGTGGGCAACGCAGTTATACTAACGCCTCTCATTAACTTTGGGTTGTTCTTCGTGGCGCCTGCGACATTTCAAGAGGTTATCCTGCGGCTGCAGGATTACTGGGCACAGCACGGCTGCGTGGTTTTACAGCCCCTCGACATGGAGGTGGGCGCCGGCACGTTTCATCCAGCGACCTTTCTGCGCGCGCTGGGGCCAGAAAATTGGAATGCCGCCTATGTCCAACCCAGCAGGCGCCCAGCCGATGGCCGCTACGGTGAAAACCCCAATCGCCTGCAACACTACTACCAGTTTCAGGTAGTCATGAAACCTTCTCCGAGTGATTTTCAGGACCTTTACTTGGGCAGTTTGTTCGCCTTAGGGGTTGACCCGCTGATTCATGACATTCGTTTTGTGGAGGATAACTGGGAGTCCCCTACCCTAGGCGCCTGGGGCCTCGGTTGGGAAGTCTGGTTGAACGGTATGGAGGTCAGCCAGTTCACCTATTTTCAGCAAGCGGGCGGGCTGGAGTGCCAACCTGTCACAGGCGAGTTGACATATGGCCTCGAACGCATCGCCATGTACTTGCAGGGTGTCGAATCGGTTTACGACCTCATTTGGGCTAATACTCCCTCGGGGCCTGTCACTTATGGTGATGTGTATCACCAGAACGAAGTGGAAATGTCGACCTTTAATTTTGTTGAAGCTGATGTCGACAATCTGTTCTCCCAATTCGAGTTTTATGAACAGGAAGCGATGCGGCTGGCCTCAAAACGGTTGCCGTTACCTGCTTATGAGCATGTCATGAAGGCATCCCATACTTTTAACCTGTTAGATGCGCGTCATGCGATTGGCGTCACGGAACGGCAGCGATACATCTTGCGTGTTCGCGCGTTGGCGAGAGCTACGGCCGAAGCCTACGTGGCGACAAGGGGGGCGCTGGGCTTCCCTCAGGCTGACCCAGATTTAGCCGCAGCCGCCCTAGCGCAGTTGGAAGCCGCAGAGGGCAGCACACAATGAGTGCTGCTGATCTGCTTTTTGAGCTCGGGACCGAAGAGCTGCCGGCAGGCGAAATCTCAGCAATGGTCGCCGCGCTCAAAAAAGGGGTGACGGATGGTCTGGCAGAGCATGGTCTGCCTTTTGGCCCCGCAGTGCATTTTTCAACACCTCGCCGTTTAGCCGTGCGGGTGGAAAACGTCGCCATCAAGGCCCCTGACACTGAACAGCATGTAGTCGGGCCGCCACTTTCGGCGGCAAAGAACGACGCTGGCGAGTGGACTAAGGCAGCCGAGGGTTTTGCCCGCAAGCAAGGGCTGTCCACAAATGACCTTTTGATCGTCGAAGAGCAGGGCGCAGAGCGGATCGCCGCTCATCTGTCGCAACAAGGGGCAGAGGCCGCCGAGGTGATTCCAGGCATTATTGCCAACGCCGTCTCTGCCATACCGGTCTCAAAACGAATGCGATGGGGACGATCCCGCGACGAGTTTTTGCGGCCGGTACAGTGGCTACTGCTGCTCTTTGGAGATCGCGCCCTCCCTCTTGAATTGTTTGGCCTAACCAGCGGCCAGGATACGCGCGGCCACCGCTTCCACCACAATGAGTGGCTCACTGTTAGCTCCCCAGAGGTCTATCAAGACGTGTTGCGCGACGCAAAAGTGCTGGTCGATGTGAAGGAGAGGCGGGCGCGCATTGCGGAGCAAGTCACAGCGCTGACAAACAAAGGTGAATCTGTTTCGCTGTCTGATGACCTGTTGGATGAGGTAACGGGGCTTGTCGAGTGGCCCTCTGCGTTGCGAGGCAGCTTTGACCCAGAGTTTTTGGCAGTGCCTTCCCAAGCGCTTATCTCTGCGATGAAAACACATCAGAAATATTTTCACCTGAACGACGCGACGAGCGGCGCTTTGCTTCCCGCCTTTATTACTGTCGCCAATATTGAGAGCCAGCAGCCTGAGCAAGTTGTATCGGGGAACGAGCGCGTCATTCGGCCTCGCTTAAGCGACGCGGCCTTCTTTTTCTCCAACGACAAACAATCGCCGCTGATCTCACGGCAAGAACGATTGGGTAGCGTGGTATTTCAACAAAAGCTGGGGAGCCTGCTGGACAAGACACGACGCATCGTTGCCATGGCTCAGCAGGTGGCTAGCGCCATTGGCGCAGATGAGGCCACCACAATCAGAGCCGCCGAGTTGAGCAAGTGCGACCTGGTATCAGAGATGGTGTTGGAGTTTCCAGATTTGCAGGGTATCGCTGGTGCTCACTATGCTCAACACGATGGAGAGCCCGCCACCGTTGCTGAGGCGATAGAGTGGCACTACTACCCCAGATTTGCCGGAGACGACCTGCCTCAGTCTGCGGAGGCCACCGCAGTCGCGCTCGCAGACCGCCTCGACACCCTAGTAGGCATCTTCGGCATCGGGCAGCCGCCGACGGGCTCAAAGGATCCTTTCGCTTTGCGCCGGGCGTCGTTGGCCGTTATCAGGATGCTTATTGATCTCGAGGCGCCTCTTTCTTTGAGTGAGCTGCTCCGCGGCGCCTGTGAGCAGCACACCGCCGAGCTGTTACCGGACACCGCCGCCGCCGTGTTGAACTATATTCTCGAGAGATTGGGCAACTGGTACGACGAAAGCGGCATTCATATCTCGGTTGTGCGGGCCGTGCTCGCAACCGGCACTACTGATCTTTTCGACGCTGACTTGCGGGTCCGCGCGCTGAACGCTTTTGCCAAAAGCGAGACGGCTGAGCACCTGGCCGCAGCCAATAAACGTGTTGCCAACATTTTGGCCAAAGCAGACGACGCGGATAACACCCCTGCTGATGCCGAACTGTTTGTTGATGAGGCAGAGAGTGCGCTAAGAGTCGCTGTTGTGAGCGTTGGCGAGACATTAACCCCCCTGCTATTGAAACGAGATTACCAAGGCGCTCTGGGTCAGCTGGCCCAGCTTCGTGGTCCAGTAGACACTTTTTTCGATGCCGTGATGGTCAATGCGGAAGACCCAGCAGAACGCCTTAACCGGTTGCGGCTGCTTGGCGAGCTGCGAGCGCTGTTCACCCAGGTCGCCGATCTGGCGCTGCTGTCATCGGCGGCTGAATGACTTCAGGCGCACTGTTCTGGTTGGGCCTGGCTGCCGCCAGTGGCACTGGCTTACTGCTAAGCCTACTGCAGCTCCATAAAAGACGTCAGGAGCTGACCGCTCTGCACGCCGAGGCGGTCGCTCAAAGTACCGCGGCGGCGATAGCCAGCGAGCGGAGCCAGGCGCTGGAGAAAGACCTAGCCTCGTTACAGCAGGAGCTGTCGGCATTAAACGCGCAAGTCAGCGCGCAGAATGCCACCCTCTCCGAGCGCGATACCCATCATCAGAACCAGATGAAATGGGTCGAGGAATCTCGGACGACCCTGCGGACGGAGTTGGAGGTCATTGGCCAGAAACTGCTCTCGTCATCAGGCAAGGCCCTAGAGACAACCAACCAAAAGAGCCTTGATAGCCTCCTCAAACCACTCGCCGAAAAAATTGACCAATTCCAGACGCGGGTGAATCAGGTACACACTGACATGGTGCGAAACAGTGCCTCGCTCAGCGAACAAATCAAACACTTGGAGTCAGTGGGCGTCTCCATGTCAGGCGAGGCACAGAATCTGACCCGCGCCCTGAAAGGAGACAAAAAGCTGGTGGGCAACTGGGGCGAAGCGCAGCTTGAGAAAACTCTTGAGTTGGCGGGCCTAAGACGCGGTGAACATTACGACGCACAAGTCACTATCAAAGACGAACAGGGTGACCGTCATCTACCTGATTTTGTTATCCGACTGCCAGAAGGAAAGAACCTGATCATCGACAGTAAGGTTTCGCTGGTTGACTACGAACGAGCGGTGACGGCCGAAACAGACCTTGAGCGCACGAGTGCACTGGATGCGCACGCCAAAGCCGTAAAAAACCATATTGATGGGTTGTCAGCTAAAGATTATGCCAACCTTCCAGGAATGCAGAGTCCGGATTTTGTGCTCATGTTCATGCCGGTAGAGCCTGCCTATATCGAGGTGATGCGCAGTAATCGAGAGCTGTTCAATCACGGTTACCAGAAAAATGTGGTGCTGGTATCGCACACCACACTGATGCCCATTCTGCGGACCGTCGCCAATTTGTGGATGATCGAGCACAGCAATCGTGAGGCGAAAGAAATCAGTGAGCGCGCAGGCGATATCTACAACACCGTGTGTCTGCTGGGTGAGCGACTCCATGCATTGGGCGCTTCCATTTCAACCACCGCCAATAAGTACAACGACGCTGTCAAAGCCGTCCAAGGCAAACAAGGTTTGCTGGGAAAGGTGTCCCGGTTTCAGTCGTTATCACAGCGAGCCAACAAGTCTTTCCCCGACGGACTCTCTCCTATCGAGCCAGACATTGACGTCGCGAGACTAGAGGATCTGAAGGACGGCGAATCAAGTCAGCAAGAAACCGACTAGACCCGACGCTCGTTATTCATTCAGCGGGGCCGACCGGACAATGTGTCGCCCACAAGCCAACACCGGGACCGGCCCCGCGGGCGTCCGTCTTGTGCTGGTGTTCGCCCATGATTAAATATCGAGATTACCGACCGCCAAGGCGTTTTGCTCGATGAATTCCCTGCGGGGCTCTACATCATCGCCCATCAGAGTGGAGAACATCTGATCGGCCAGGAAAGCATCCTCGATGGTCACCTGTAACATCCGCCGCGCTTCAGGATCCATCGTCGTTTCCCAAAGCTGTTCTGGGTTCATCTCGCCGAGACCTTTATAGCGCTGTATCGTGCAGCCTTTCCTCGCTTCAGAGAGCAACCAGTCCAATCCGGCAGCAAAATCCTGCGTCTCAAGACGCTTCTCTCCGCGCTGGAAAAACCCATCTGCCTCAATCAAGCCTTCGAGGCGCTCGCCCACCGCGCACAAAGCCTGATATTCAGGCGAGTCGAAAAACCCTCTGCCCAGAACGGTATCAGATGCCACGCTGTGGGCTGTGCGGCGCACGACGGGATAAAAGAAGCCGCGTTCCGGATCCTGCCGCACAAACACCTCATACAACACAGACTTGTCTTTAACGGTTAGTAAGCGCTCACTTAGCTCGGTTGCAAAAGCCTGTACTTTGCCCTCATCTGCCAGGTCAGCTGTCGCCAGTGAGGACACGGCGGTAATCCGCCACAGCACGTCCTGAGGGTACACCCTTGCCAGTCGCTCAATATCAGCGGCAACCGCTTGGTACGCCCCTACTAACTCCGCAAGCCCCTCACCTGCCAGCGGTGGCGCCTCGGCATTGGTGAAAATGGCTGCGTCCTCAAGCGCCGACTGCGTCAAGTACTCTGCCAACGCAGGCTCGTCTTTGAGGTAACGGCTTTGCTTGCCGCGGGCCAACTTGTAGAGCGGGGGCTGCGCAATGTATACGTGTCCGCGATCGATGAGCTCACGCATCTCCCGGAAAAAGAAGGTCAGATAGAGCGTGCGGATATGAGATCCATCTACATCCGCATCCGTCATAATAATAATTCGGTGATAGCGGAGTTTCTCTGGATCAAACTCGTCTTTCCCAATGCCGCAGCCCAGAGCAGTAACAAGATTACCGATCTCGACGGAACTCAGCATCTTGTCGAAGCGCGCCTTTTCCACATTCAGAATCTTCCCTTTAAGTGGCAGGATCGCCTGAAACTTGCGGTCCCGGCCTTGCTTGGCTGATCCTCCCGCAGAATCGCCCTCGACCAGGTACAGCTCGCTCCGTGCTGGATCGCGCTCCTGGCAGTCGGCCAATTTCCCAGGAAGCCCCGCGATATCCAGCGCGCCTTTTCTGCGAGTCATTTCTCTCGCCTTGCGCGCCGCCTCTCGGGCGCGTGCAGCATCGATCATTTTGCCGACAACTAGCTTGGCATCCGACGGGTTTTCCATCAGGAAATCACTAAAGAATTGGTTCATTGCCTGCTCAACCGCGCCTTTCACCTCGCTGGACACCAATTTATCCTTGGTCTGAGAGGAAAATTTGGGGTCCGGCACCTTCACCGACACGATCCCGGTCAGGCCCTCACGGGCATCATCGCCCGTTGTAGACACCTTCTCTTTCTTTGCAAGTCCTTCTTTTTCAATATAATTATTTAAGCAGCGGGTGAGGGCGGCACGAAAACCCGCCAAGTGCGTGCCACCGTCTCGCTGTGGGATATTGTTGGTGTAACAGTACAGCCCCTCCTGGAATCCGTCATTCCACTGCAAGGCCACTTCAACCTCAACACCATCCTCGGCCTCAGCCTGAAAATGACAGACTTTGGCAATCGGCGTCTTGCTCTGATTCAAAAACTCGACAAAGGCTCTTAAGCCCCCTTCGTAAACAAACAGCTCCTCTTCACCAGAGCGCTCATCCTTTAACAGAATCCGCACGCCGCTATTTAAAAAGGCGAGCTCTCGTAGCCGCTTTCCCAAAACGTCGAAGTGAAAAACAATGTTGTTAAAGGTATCGGCCGATGGCGTGAACCTGACCGAAGTGCCTGTTTCGCTCGTTTCACCCACAACGGTGAGCGGCGTCTCCGGGACACCATGTGTATATGTCTGCTCAAAAAGTTCGCCTTTCCGCCGGATAGTGAGTTGCAGGGTGGAGGACAGCGCGTTCACCACGGAGACGCCCACACCATGCAGCCCGCCAGACACCTTATAGGTATTGTCGTCGAACTTACCGCCTGCGTGCAGCACGGTCATAATGACCTCTGCCGCCGAGACGCCCTCCTCATGCTGCTCAGTCGGAATACCACGACCGTTATCCGATACCGTTACTGACTCATCCGGATGGATCACCACGTCAATCTGGCTACAGTGCCCGGCCAAAGCCTCGTCGATACTATTATCGACCAACTCAAAGACCATGTGGTGCAAGCCGGTACCGTCATCCGTATCACCAATGTACATGCCTGGGCGCTTACGCACCGCATCGAGGCCTTTCAGGACCTTGATGCTGGATGAGTCGTAATCCCCAGATTCCGGGTTATCTAGCTGTTCGTCTGACATGTCGCCCCGCTAACATTCATTAATGTAATTGTAAGCCTCACCAAGCCCGCAGTCTCGCTTGATTAGGCGGGTAACACCCGCCCCTGTTCCACGTGGAACAAGTTTAAGGGGTCTTCACCCCATGCCGCCTCAAGAGACCCTCGATCCACTGCCGTCAGTATCACCTGCCGCCCACGCCCAAGCTGCTTACACACGCTGGCACAATGTGCTTGATCCAGCTCAGCGGGCAAATCATCCACCAAATAGAGTGGTGGCACCGCCGACGCGTCCTCTATCAAAATACCCTGAGCGAGCCTCAGGGCCACCAAAGCCAACTTTAGCTGGCCGCGAGAAAGCACCTCTGCGGCCAACACGCCGTTCTGCACCAATCGCAAATCGGCTCGGTGTGGGCCGACTTGGGTGAAGCCTTGCGCGGTATCACTCTCTGCGTTGCGCTCTAGCGCCTCAAATAACGACACTTTTCGGTCCCAGCCTGCGCGAAAAGTCAGCTTCAAACCGGTCAAGTCGTCAGAGAGTGCAGGCGCCAGCGAAGCCAGCTCATCAGCAAACTTTGCCGCAATCACAGCTCTTTGTTCTGTCAGCAGCGTGCCAGTCTCAGCAATCTTTTGCCGCCACGCCTTGTCGCTCTCGAGTATACCACGCCGCAACCCACTATTACGTTGCCGAACAGCTAAAGCGTAGCGTTTCCAGAGAGATAAAAAGCCCTGTTCCACGTGGAACAAGGTGCCGTCTAGGAGTCGTCGTCTTCCCTCTGGCGGGCCCGTAACAATGCCCAGGCTCTCGGTATCCAATAGCACCAGCGGCAGGTGCAGGGCCAGCTCAGAGAGCGAGGACACACTCTCGCCAGCAACCCTCGCCCTAACCCCGCCATCGAGGTGTTTCTCAAGCCCCATCACCACAGAGAGATCGCCTCGCCGAGCCCGGCCCACAACACGGCAATGCTGCATCTCGCGTTGAATCACAGGTTTGGACTGGTGTGTCCTGAAAGAACGCCCAACACCCAGCAGGTGAATGGCCTCAAGAAAACTGGTTTTGCCGGACCCGTTGGCCCCGTATAGCGCGGTAGCGCCAGCGGCCAAGGGCGTCTGGACGTGGGTCAGGTTCCTGACGCCTTCAATGGTAATGTGCTCCAGCACTAGAGCGGGTAGGGCCGGTCAGAGCCGCATAGGCATCACCACATAGAGCCTGTCCGGCTCCTGCTCGGAGGCCGCGTCGGCGTTCTCTAGCACCGCAGAACTGGCTTCGTCAGACAGTGAAAGGCGCACCTGTGGTTGCTCCAGCACAGACAACACGTCCAGCAGGTAGCTCACATTGAAACCAATCTCCAGCTCAGCACCGCCGTACTGAACCCCAACGACCTCTTCAGCTTGTTCCTGCTCAGGATTATTGGCCGTGATGTCCAGGTTGTTATCTGACAGTTTCAACCGCACACCGCGATATTTTTCGTTCGACAGGATGGCGGTTCGCGTGAATGCCTGCTTGAGTTCGGCGCGGTCGCCAATCACTGACTTGTCGGCATTTTTCGGGATTACGCGCTCATAATCGGGGAACTTGCCGTCAACTAGCTTCGAAGTGAAGGTAAACTGCTCGTTAGCAGCTCGTAGATGGTTTGTGCCAATCGCCAGCTCGAGCGGTGCCTCACCATCGAGTAATCGCGACAGCTCCAGCACCCCTTTTCGCGGAATAATCACTCCTGTGTCGGCTGCCTCTACCAGCGCAGGAGCGGTGGCCAACGCCAACCGATGCCCATCAGTGGCCACCACACGGAGCCGACCACCCAAAATCTCGAGATACAGCCCGTTGAGGTAATAGCGTACATCCTGCTGCGCCATAGCAAAAGCCGTCCCGTCTATCAGCTGCTTGACAAGGGTTTGGTTCAGAGACAGCGCGACTGACCCCACACCGGCCTCTACCGCAGGAAAATCCGCCGCTGGCAAAGTGGAGAGCGTGAATCGGCTCCTTCCCGCTTTAACGGTGGCTTTACCCGACTCCAGCGAGAATTCTATAGTGGAACCTTCCGGAAGCGACTTGCAAATGTCAACGAGTTTTCTGGCTGGCACCGTCACCTCGCCGTCGACGCCTGGTGCCTCGAGCTCCACTCGGCCGACCAGCTCGACCTCTAGGTCGGTCCCCGTCAGTGAGAGTGTCTTCCCCTCAAGCACTAATAACACATTGGACAAAATAGGTAGGGTTTGTCTCCGCTCGACAACCCCCGCCACCAAATTCAATGGCTTGATAAGGGCATCGCGGGCAATTGAGAATTTCATGTTTGTGGCTCTTTCTGTCTTTGGCGGTATCAAGGTGACAGCGTCACCCGGTCAATTAGTGTGTCAGGTCGTCAGCGCCCGCAGCAAGTTTTGGTAGTCCTCGCTGATATCCGGGCTAACATCTCGTAGCTCCTTGATTTTACGACACGCATGCAACACTGTCGTGTGGTCTCTGCCGCCAAAAGCGTCTCCAATCTCCGGCAGACTGTGGTGCGTCAACTCCTTCGCCATGGCCATGGCCACCTGCCGTGGCCTCGCCACCGAGCGATTGCGGCGCTTTGACATCAAGTCAGCTACCTTAATTTTATAGTACTCGGCCACCTTGCGTTTGATGTTGTCCAATGACACCTGCTTGTCCTGAAGGGCCAGCAAATCCTTGAGGCTGTCCTTGATCAAATCAATATCGAACGGCCTGCCAGTGAAATTTGCGCTGGCAATGACTCGCTTCAGAGCCCCCTCCAGCTCACGTACATTAGAGCGAATACGCTGCGCGATAAAAAAGGCCGCATCCGGTGCCAAGGTAATGTGGCTCTGCTCAGCCTTTTTCATCAGTATCGCAACCCGGGTCTCCAGGTCAGGGGGCTCGACAGCCACCGTGAGGCCCCAACCAAATCGGGACTTCAGCCTTTCCTCAACACCATCAATCTCCTTGGGATAACGATCGCACGTTAGGATCATCTGCTGCCCACCCTCTAGCAACGCATTGAAGGTGTGGAAAAACTCTTCCTGGGAACGGTCCTTATTAGCAAAGAACTGAATGTCATCAATGAGCAACGCATCTACTGACCTGTAAAAGCGCTTGAAGTCGTTAATCGCGTTGAGTTGAAGCGCTTTCACCATATCAGCGACAAAACGCTCAGAATGCAGGTATACGATTTTTGCGTCGGGGTCGCGGCGGCGCATCGCATTGCCCACCGCGTGCATCAAGTGGGTTTTGCCAAGTCCGACCCCGCCGTAGAGAAACAGGGGGTTATAAGAGAGCCCAGGGTGCTCCGCCACCTGCTGGGCAGCGGCCAGCGCCAACTGGTTGCTCTTGCCCTCGACAAATCGCTCAAAGGTGTAACCCTCGACCAAGCTGGAGGGAGAAATGAGCGCGGCCGGGGCAGGGCGGGGCGCAGGCGCCTCAATCTGTCGAGCACCCGCCATTGGTGCGCCGCGATCGACAGAGCGGACCGCCGCGGGGTGCACCGGCTGCTGTGACGGAGCCACAGTGACCGACACTTGGGCCGACGCAGGCGGCACCACATCCATCAAATAGGTAGTAATCAATGGCAGGTACTTCTCCGCCACAAAATCCCGAATAAAGCGGTTTGGGGCCGCCAACAACAAACCGGCCTCGTGCCATTCGGCGATAAGCGGCCGAATCCAAGTGTTGAATTGCTGTGGCGGGAGATCACCGCCCAATCTGTTCAGGCAATGCTGCCAGGGGTCTGTGAGGGGCTGGGGGGCAACCAACGTACTTCTCCAATGATGTCTTGTGATGCGCTTGGTGGGGCTACTCTCTGGGATGGCTGGCTCCTGCCGATTCCGAAACCTTACCACTGTCTTCGGCCCGCCCTTCGCTAACTGGGCGTAGTTATCCACAAACCAAGGGCGCCTTCAACCGGTTTTTAATGTCTATATTTCAGTAGGTTATGTTTTTAAAGGCTCGTTAAACGAATACCTGTGGATTTGCAAGAAAAAACTTTTTCACCTGTGGATAACATGTTAGTATCTTTGTGTAAACCTGTGGCTTTCTGGGTTGCTTGGCGCCGGGAAAAAAGCTGTCGCCATGGTGCGTGCGTCAGCGCGGCTATCGATAACACCCTGAAAAACATCTGCTTTAAATGAAAATCTGGCCAGTCGACCAGCCGTGCGCCAACCCGCGGCGATGGGTGGATGAAAATTTTTTCAATGGCTGGGCGTGTAGGGTGACATCGGCCAATCCAAGCCTTGCATCAGCCTCAAGCGCTCCCTATAATCCGCGCCCCTGACTGTCCGTCACAAAGCCACCACTGCTTTAGACAGGACAAAACGCGTCGCTCCAAAAGGGGTGTCAGCACACTCAGCGATTAAGGTAATTGTCATGAAGCGTACATTTCAGCCCAGCGTTCTAAAGCGCAAGCGCAATCACGGGTTTCGTGCCCGCATGGCGACTAAAAGCGGGCGCAAAGTTTTGGCGCGTCGTCGGGCTCGCGGGCGCCGGCGTTTGTCAGCTTAAGCCGTTTTCCAGCATCAGCAGTGGGCCATGCCCACCTTCTCGCACCTCTCCAGGCTGTCACAACCTGACCAATACCAGCGGGTTTTTGACAGCCCTGCCTATAAAATCAGCAGCAAAGCATTTCTGATGCTCGCCTCACCGGGGACGAGCAGCCATTCTCGAGTAGGCATTATCGTTGCCAAGAAACACATCCGCCGTGCTGTGCGGCGCAACCGCATCAAGCGCCTCGTCAGAGAACAGTTTCGGCTCAACCGTTTTGATCAACCCTTGGATCTTGTTGTATTAGTGCGGGCAGCGGCGGATCAATTGGACAACCCGGGCGTTTGGCACGAACTCGACAGACTATGGCTCGGGCTCAAGGACAAGGCTGACTCACCGTGAGTTGGTTACGACGGTTAGACAGCTGTGTCGCCAGAGCCCTCTCTCTCTTGATCCGCGGCTATCAACTGACGCTGAGCCCTTGGCTGGGCCGATCCTGTCGATTCACGCCAACCTGCTCACAATATGGGATTGACGCCCTCACGACCCACGGTACTCTAATGGGCATTTGGTTTACGGCCTGCAGGCTGCTTCGCTGCCATCCGTGGTGCGAGGGCGGTCATGACCCTGTGCCAGCCCCCAAACACCCTGTTCATTCTCACTGAGACCACACCATGGATATCCCCCGTTACGCTCTAATCGCCGCCAGTGTTCTGCTGGGTTTGATGCTGCTGGGAGAGTGGACGCGTTTCAGTGACGCACAGCGCGAGGCCGCCTCGCCGCCAGTAGCGATGGTGAGCGCAGACTCAACGCCACCGCTTACCGGGGCCTCAGACAATAGTCTGGTGCCTAGTAGCGACATGGATCTGCCCACCGGTGACGACATTGGCCGCGCCGGGGCGCCAGAGCTCGATATGCCCCAGCCCATAGTTGCCTCCACGACCGGCCGGATCATCACGGTTCACACCGATGTTCTGGAGGTCAAAATTGACCTTGTGGGCGGTGATGTCGTTGGTGCGGCGCTCAAAAATTACCCCAAGACGCTGGATGATCCTTCTGACCCTTTTGTATTGTTGGAGCGAAACGCAATCCGCACTTATGTGGCCCAATCGGGGCTGGTCGGCCCAGATGGCATTGACCAAAAAGAGAGAGCGGCCTATCGGGCACAACAGGATGTTTACAAGCTAGCGGGGAATGCGCCTCTCGAAGTCGTTATCGAACATATCGGCACAGATAGCCCTTTGCGAGTCACAAAAACATTTCTCTTCAAGCCCAACAGCCACGTCGTCACCGTCAGCCAAACCATCCGCAACCCCTCCGCGGTCGCCGCTCAGGTCACGCCCTTTGTGCAGCTGAAGCGAGATAGCTCGCCTGCGCCTGCAGCAAGCGACTCTGGAATGGGAATGCAGCCGTTCTTGGGCTCGGCGCTGACTCAGCCAGATCAGCGCTTTACCAAGTTCGACTTTGACGACATGGCCGAAGACCCATTCAGGGCAGATCTCACCGGTGGTTGGATCGCCATGCTGCAACACTATTTTGTCAGCGCCTGGGTACCAGAGCCAGACAGCACCTATCGCTTCAGGACTCGACAAACACAGGCCGGGGACAACATCATCGGATATACCGGCCCGGCCGTGGCGATTGCTCCGGGTGAAACCGCAGTGATCAGCAACCGGCTCTATGTCGGACCCAAAAACCAAGCGGTCTTGGCAGATCTCGCGACCCATTTGGACCTTGTTGTGGACTATGGGTGGTTATGGTGGATTGCTCAGCCCTTGTTCTGGCTGCTTACCGTTATCCAAGGCATTGTCGTCAACTGGGGTGTCGCCATCATTTTCCTCACCCTGCTCGTCAAGCTGGCTTTTTTTCAGCTGTCAGCCGCCGGGTACAAGTCCATGGCGCGCATGCGCAAAGTGCAGCCGCGCATCCTGGCTATTCGCGAGGAGTACGCGAATGACAAGGCGAAACAATCTCAGGCAATGATGGAGCTCTATAAAAAAGAGAAAATTAATCCTCTGGGGGGATGCTTCCCGATCTTGGTTCAAATGCCAGTATTCATAGCTTTGTACTGGGTACTGATGGAATCTGTTGAGCTTCGACAAGCGCCGTTTGCACTGTGGATCAACGACCTCTCGGTTATGGATCCTTACTTTGTTCTACCCATCCTGATGGGCGCCAGCATGTATTACATGCAGAAGTTGAATCCCGCACCACCCGACCCTATGCAAGCAAAGATCATGCAGTGGATGCCCATCGTGTTCACATTTTTCTTTCTCTGGTTCCCAGCCGGACTGGTGCTCTATTGGTTGTGCAATAACATGTTGTCGATGGCACAACAGTATTTGATCAATCGCCGCATCGAGAGCGGCGCGCTCTAAGCCCCTGAGGCAAAACACCAACGTGTCTGCAGACAATCGCGCTCTTGATCAAGACACCATTGCCGCCATTGCAACCCCTTCAGGGCGCGGGGGTGTCAGCGTTATCCGGGTCTCGGGTCCTGACGCTAAAGCGATCGCCGAACGCCTAACAAAAAAAACACTACCAACCAGGCGCCCTTTTTTATCCACGTTCACCGGGAATGATGGTCACGTTATTGATGAGGGCCTCACGCTGTTGTTCGAGGGCCCCTCCTCATTTACGGGAGAGGACGTCGCAGAGTTTCACGGGCATGGTGGTGTCATCGTTACTAACCTCTTGCTCGACGCGTGTTTGTCTCTTGGTGCAAGGTTGGCCCGACCAGGGGAGTTCTCTGAGCGCGCATTTCTGAACAACAAGCTCGACCTCGCTCAGGCTGAGGGACTCGCAGACCTCATCGACGCGCCTACAGTGGCAGCTGCTCGACAAGCGTCTGCCTCGTTGCAAGGTGCTTTTTCAAGCGCCGTTAATGCGTTCAATCAGAAAGTCATTGAACTGAGGGTCTATGTAGAGGCGTCAATCGACTTCCCTGAAGAAGAAGTCGACTTTCTAAGCGAAGGCGGGGTGTTCGATTCATTGTCACACCTAAAAAATGAAATAAGCGAACTAATCAAAAAGTCGCAGCGAGGCGCCTTGATGAGCAGAGGCGCTCAAATCGTTATGACGGGTGCACCCAATGCAGGTAAAAGCAGCCTAATGAACCGGCTGGCTGATCAGGCTGTTGCCATTGTCACAGATATCCCTGGCACCACGAGAGATGTGATCCGGCAGTCCATTTCCATCGACGGTGTCGCCATTCAACTATCCGACACTGCTGGCATCAGATCCGCTAGCAACGAGATTGAGCG
>CALKMV010000018.1 GCA_938091485.1 uncultured Luminiphilus sp. | reverse complement strand
CGCCTACCGCAACCGCTATGTAGAAACCATCGCCCTCGCTGAGGAGCTCGAGGCGGGCCGTTCCACATCGAACGGGGTCATGGGCCCCTTTGATTTCGATGCCTCACCTTTTGGCATTAAGGACACCTCTAATACGGATCTCTTTTACTATGCAGGCGGGTTGATGACCCTGTGGTACAACGCCGGTCATCCCTACCGTTTGAATCCCCAGACGCTGGAAACCGAGGGCTACTTCGAGCTCGAGGGACGCAGCCACCGTCGTTTGTCGGCGCACTCCAAAGTCGATTGGACGACCGGAGAACTGTTGTTTTTCGATTATGGGGATGAGCCTCCCTACATGACCTGCGGTGTGGCTGATCCTTCCGGCAAGCTCCTGCATGAGGCAGAGATCGATCTGCCGGGGCCGCGCCTGCCCCACGATATTGGCTTTACGCCCAACTACACCATTCTCCACGATCTGCCGTTCTTCCATGACCCGAAGGTGCTCGAGCGTCATCAGCTGAGGGTGTTGACCTTTCATCGGGACATTCCGACGCGCTTTGGCTTGATCCCGCGATACGGCCGGGGTGACGAGATCCGCTGGTTCGAGTGTGAGCCCTGCTACATCCTGCACGTGAGTAACTGCTGGGAAGAGGGCGACTGGGTAGTGATGGACGGTTGCCGATCGATCAACCCCATGCCTTCGGCCACCAACGGCGGGGGCGAGCTCTCGCACATGCTGGCCTATATGCGCCTTGAGGCGAATAACTATCGTTGGCGCTTCAACTTGCGTACAGGAGAAGTGCGCGAGGGCGATATCGACGATCTTAATACCGAGTTCAACAAGACCAATCCACTCTATGCTGGCGTCAAAAGCCGCTTCGCCTATCACCAGCGTATTCCGCTGCTGGAGGAGGGCGGGTATACGTTGCGATTTACCGGTCTGGTGAAGTACGACAATGAAACCGGTTGTCGACAGCAGTGGGATTACGGCGAGGGCGTCTTCGGTAGTGAGGCGGTCTATGCGCCCAAGGTGGGCGCGACCCGCGAAAATGCCGAGGACGATGGCTATGTGGTGACATTGGTCACCGACAGTACCGACTGGTCATCCCATTGTCTGGTGTTCGATGCGACGGATGTCGCGGCGGGGCCAATCGCTCGCGTTACCCTGCCGCAGCGGGTGCCGTTTGGTTTTCACGCCAGCTGGGCGCCTGGCATCTGATCGGTCGCGCCGCTGAGGCTCAGATCCTGAAGAGCATCAACGCGGCAACCAATACCATCAAACCTGCCGCGACCTTGTTCAAGTTGGCGAGGTGCCGCTCGGTGGTAAGGAATCGCCTGAGACTGCTCCCGCCAGTGGCATAGAGCGTCATTGACAGAAATTCCGAGGGCAGCATCACGCCCAAAAACGCGGCGAGTTGCTGGGGTGTTGAGTACTCCACGGACATGAACCCCGGGAGTAGGGCAATCATGAACCCCCAACCCTTCGGGTTCATCACCGCCGTCACGTATCCCAAGATGAGCAACGCGCCGGCTGATAGATGGGGTCGATCCTCACTGCCCGCGAAGCGGGCGGGTTGCGTCCACAACCGATAAGCAATCCACAGCAGGTAGCTGCCACCCACCAACGCCAGCACAGCGAAATACACCTCAGATAGTGACTGGATCCAGGCGAGCAGGAGCACGCAGGTCGATACCACCGTGGCGACGCCCGCTAATTCACCCCACATCATCCACAGCGTGCGCCGGTAGCCTTGTGAAAGCCCCAGCGTGAAGGCCAGAGTCATACACATGCCAGGGGTGAGCGAGATGGCGGCAATCGTGGGGATAAATACCCACAACAGCTCCGGATTCATGGCGGGGTTACCTCAGTACTTGAACAGCAGAACGACCAATGCCAGCAATTGAACCATATTGATGATGACCGACACACGATGCAGCGTGGCAAAGCGCACACCCGCCGCGGCATCACCGGCGAGCTCGGCGTCGCGCAGCTGATTGATGCGGGGTACCAGTTGCTGCCGAATCCAGAGTGTCGATAGCGCAATGAGTAGGCAGACAGCCCCCGCCAGGGGTGCACTGCTGATCCATAGGCAGCCCGCCAGACCGGATCCCACGATCAGGGCAAGGTAATACCGGGGAAAGAGTTTGCGCAGGAACAAGCCGGCCTGTTCGATCGGGAGTGCCTGAAAAACCGTGGGCGCTATGCCCACGGCGAAGAACAGCATGGCGCCTAGGGTGGCGGCAACGATGTAAAGCGCGAGTGTTTCCATAGTGAGCCTACTTTGAGCGCTGCTTGTATTGGGTCGCGCAGTATCCGCGCGATACTGACGGGTCCCGACGAGCGCCGTGTTTGGTCACGCGGCCCGAAACACGCTGGCGCCAGTTCCTGAACGCTTTCGATTTCAGTGACCGGCGCATCAACCGAATCACCGCCGCTTCGGGTAGCCCGTAAAGACGCTCAATGGCCTCAAAGGGGGTGCGGTCTTCCCATGCCATCTCGATGAGGCGCGAGTGGTCTGCTGCGCTAAGGCCACCCTTGGCTTCAGCCATGGCGCCTTTGCTCTCGGGTTCAGCCGCGGCGGTGACGCGCAGCGAGGGTGTTATGTCGTTCATTTTGGCCTTAGTGGTGATGGTGGTCATGCTGGAGCAGCACGTCGCTGTGAGGCTCGGGGCCGGGGAGAGGCACTCTAGCGAAAACACAGGGCGATTGCCGGCTTGTCCAGCCGACATTGACCGTAACGAGCGGCCCGCCTAGGGTGGGCAGATGGAAGACGGGTGCGGGTGATGCGGGTACTGCTGGCAGGCGCAACAGGCTATATCGGACAGGCAGTGCTGCGCGAGTTGATGACTCAAGGTCACGAGGTAGTGGCGCTGGTGCGGGCTGGACGCCCACTCACGACGGACGCCCAAGATCCCGTGACCCGGATCGAAGTCTCACTGACAGATGGTGCGGACTGGGACCAGCAGGTGCCGCCGGTGGACGTGGTGATCTCCTGTCTAGCGAGTCGGAGCGGCGCGCCCCGCGATGCGCGGCAGGTAGAATTTGAGGCCAATCGGGAGCTCCTTGAATACGCTGAGCGTGTGTCAGCCCGTCACTTTGTGTTGCTCTCCGCCATTTGCGTACAGATGCCCAGGCTCGCGTTTCAGCGCGAAAAGCTGAAGTTCGAAGCGCTACTGGACGAATCTTCGGTGCCCGCGACGATTATCCGCGCCACCGCGTTTTTTCGCTCACTGGTGGGGCAGGTCGAGCGGGTCCGCGCGGGCAAACCCTTCCTATTGTTCAGCAGTGGCAACACCACCGCCTGCAAACCCATTTCCGATCGCGATCTGGCAAGGTTCATGGTGTCAAAGCTGGCGTTGCCACCATCAAGGACTGCGGTGCTGCCCATCGGTGGCCCGGGCCCAGCGCTCACCCCACAAGATCAAGGGCGGTTATTGTGCGAGACGCTGGGACAACCTTTTCGCACGACCTCACTACCACCCGAGATGTTCGATTGGATCCGCTGGCTGATCAGCCCGCTGGCGCTGGTATCGCAAAGCATGCGAGACCGTATGGAGTTTCTCCGCATTGCCAAGTTCTATGCCACCGAGTCGATGCTGTGTTGGGACGCGGATGCCGAGCGTTACGACGCCGATGGCACGCCCGAGTTTGGCGACGATACCTTGCAGGCGTTTTACGCTGGGCTGGCGTCAGGTGAGATCGCGTTGCCCGAGCGGGGGGAGCACAGTCTGTTCTGAGGGTGAGGTCTGCCTCAAGCCGGCAACAGCATCACCGTCGCGACATGCGATGCATTAATTTCCAGTGCATGGATGGGCGCTGCGTGCCAGACCTGTGCCGCGCCGTCGGTGGGGGCCACGGCGAGTAACGCTTTGTCGGTGCGTGCGACCTCGACATCCTGAAAGCCCACCCATTCCTGCGTGAGCGGGTATTGGCACTTGTAGAAACTCTCCTTTGCGCTGAAGAACAGGGTGGCTTCAAACGCGATTGTCTCCGGTGCGAGCGAGCTCAAATAGTCTGCTTCTCTCTCAGTGAACAGGGTTGGCCAGAGCTTCGGTTCCACGCGGCCGATGGTTTCCACGTCGACACCGACCGATTGGATTGCACTCCGTTTGCCAACGGCGGCGGCACAGAGTGTGTCGCAGTGAGAGAGGCTACCCGTGCGATCACTCGGCCAAACAGGGGAACGGTCTTCGGCGCGGCGCAGTGGTGCTAGTGGTAGACCCAGTGTTTCGCCCAGTGCGCGCGCCAGCAATCGACCCGCTACAAACTCCTGTTGGCGCGCCGGTGCCGCGGCGGCAATGTCTTCCCATTCTTCAGGATGAGGATCACCCGACAGTCGTTCGAGCGGCGCCCAAGCAACGGCCAGATCGGGGCCCGTTATTTCGGTTAGCAGAGAGTGGATCGTCATGGCGCGATGGTAGCACCGCGGTGCGAGGACACCGCGATATAGATAAGGTCTGACGGGCTGATCAGGGCTGCGAGATCAGTGGTTGGCGTTTTCGCTGGAGTGCTCGCTGGAGTTCATGGAGGGGGACCGCTGTGACGCCCAGCTCAAAATTGCCAAAGCCACCGCCAGCAGCAGCACGGCACCGGCCTCAAAAAGCAGCTTGCTGGGCTCGGCCTCTTTGCCCTGCAGAATGATCAGTCGCGTGATGCCCGTGATCGCAATCAGCACCGGCAGGGTGACGGGCACGCTGTGGGTGGCGTAGTAGGCATAGGCCATGCCGATGACCTCAAGGTAGATAAACAGCAACAACAGGTCGGCCAGCCGGACGCGGCCTGCGTCAAAAAATGACGTGAGCTCCAGCGCCACTGCCAGCATGGTGAGCAGACTGATGATGACCAATAGAATACGTTCGGCCGCGCTGAAAAAGCCCAGC
>CALKMV010000017.1 GCA_938091485.1 uncultured Luminiphilus sp. | reverse complement strand
GGCATCTGATCAAAGCGGTTGATGACCAGGTCGACCTTGCCGCGCTCCACGTCCAGAAAGCTCACATCCGAGGGGTTCATGATGTCCAGCGTGATGCCGGGTGCGTGTTCGCGGAGTTGCGTGAGCACCGCCGGAAAGAGCGTGGATTCGGCGTAGTCGCTGGCCATGATGCGCACCACCATTTGCGCTTCGCCCGGCTCGAAATCGGTGGCGGGCTGCATGGCGCGATCCACACCAAGGAGAATCTCCTTGACCAAGGGCTCCAACTCCAGCGCTCGCTCGGTGGGGGTCATGCCCTCGGAGGTGCGCACTAGCAGCGGGTCGTCAAACAGTGTGCGCAGTCTGCGAAGGCCGTTACTCATAGCAGGTTGTGATAGCCCCAGTTGATTCGCTGCCTGCGTTACGTTGCGTTCGCGCAGCAGGACCTCAAGATAAACCAGCAGATTGAGATCAATTTGGTTGAGGTTTTTCATATAATGCGTGTCAGGCGTGCCGGCCTTTATTCATGCGATGAATTATAACTCTTTGGCCATATTTTTGCCGTATGACTCCGGCGTGGCAAAAATGCATGGCACTTAGGCGGAGGGCGCAGTCGAACCCGCGCTCCAAAACACGTCCAAAACGAGGAAGACACGATGTATACGGCACCGACGGATGACATGCAGTTTCTGATTGACGATGTGCTCGACGTCGGTTCGGTGCTGGGTGAGCTCCCGCATTACGCTGAACTGGGTTTGGGCACTGAACTCACCACAGCGCTTCTCGATGAAGCCGCCAAGTTTGCATCCGATGTGGTGTCGCCGCTGCGGCGGGTTGGTGATGCGCATCCCGCGCGCTGCAGTGACAGCGCGGTCACTATTCCACCGGGCTATGGCGACGCCATTCAGCAATTGGGCGCCGGCGGCTGGGTCGGTATCTCCGCACCACAGGACCAGGGAGGGCAGGGTCTTCCAGAACTGTTTGGCACCGCTGCCTGTGAGATGTGGAACAGTGCCGACATGGCGTTTGCGCTGGAACCTTTTCTCAGCGCCGGTGCTGCGTTGGCCATTTCGGCCCACGCGGATGAGGCGCTTAAATCTACCTATCTCGAAAAAATCTACTCGGGTGAGTGGTCGGGCACCATGAACCTCACCGAGTCAGGGGCTGGTTCAGATCTCGGCCCTATGAAAACCCGCGCTGAGCGCGAGGGCGATCACTACCGCATTTTTGGACAGAAGATTTACATCACGTGGGGCGATCACGACGCAACGGATAACATCATCCACTTGGTCTTGGCGCGTCTTCCTGATGCGCCCGCGGGCAGCCGCGGGATATCGCTGTTTTTGGTCCCCAAGTTCATGGTGAATGGCGATGGCACATTGGGCGAACGCAACGATGCTTACCCGGTATCCGTTGAACACAAGCTGGGCATTCACGGCAGTCCCACCTGTGTCATGGCCTACGGCGACAACGGCGGTGCGATCGGCTATCTGGTGGGCGAGGAGAATCAGGGCCTCGCCTGCATGTTCACGATGATGAACGAAGCTCGCCTCAAGGTGGGTCTGCAGGGTCTTGGGGCGTCTGAGGGCGCGTACCAAAAGGCGGTGGCCTACGCGCGGGAGCGGGTCCAGGGCGGGGTGCCGATCATCGAGCACGCTGATGTTAAACGCATGCTTCTGACCATGCGCGCGCTCAATGAAGCCATGCGTGCGCTAGCTTATTCCGAGGCGGTGACCATGGACCTAGCGCATGCCGGTCCCGAAGAAACCCGCGAGGCGAGTCAGCGGCGTATTGACCTGATGATCCCGGTGATTAAGGGCTGGCTCACCGAGCTGGGAATGGAAGTCACTTCTCTGGGGGTTCAGGTACACGGTGGCATGGGCTACGTCGAGGAGACCGGTGCGGCGCAGTATTTGCGAGACGTGCGCATTACGCCGATCTATGAGGGCACCAACGGCATTCAGGCCGCGGATCTGCTGAACCGCAAGCTGGGTCGAGACGGTGGCGCCACTATGGAGGCCATGCAGGCGGAGATTCGTGAGATCGCCGCCACGCTGCAGGGCCATAATGACGAGCGCCTCCACAGTATGGGAAGTTGTCTTGCCGAATCTTTAGCCGATCACGTTAAGACCACGCAGCGTCTGCTGGCTACATTGGGCGATGATCGTTTTACCGCGCTGGGTGGCTCCTTTGATTACATGATGCAGACCGGCTACCTGTTCGGCGGCTGGCAACTGGTGCGCGGTGCGTTGGTGGCGGCGAATGTGTCCGCCAACGGCGAGCGCGTCGTTTTCTGTGACCGCAAAGTGAACACAGCGCAGTTCTACATGGAACGCTTGCTGCCCAGAGCGCGCGCTCACGCGGGCGCCATCGACGCGCCGGGTGACAGCCTCTCTGCTTTCTCCTATGACTGGTTCTGAACTGCTGTTGGCATTCACGACACCCGATCTGTCGGATGCGCATCCCGCGGCGCAGCATCTGGGCTTTCAGTTTCGTTCGTTTGGCACCCGAGAGTGCTTTTCGGGCCCCGTCTCCACGATAGCCTGTCACGCCGACAACTCACGGGTGGCTGAGGCAGTCGCTGAGCCGGGTGAGGGTCGCGTGTTGCTGGTAGACGGGCAGGGCGCCCTGCATCGATCCCTGCTCGGCGATCGTCTCGCTCAGCTCGCCTCCGATAATGGGTGGGCGGGGGTCGTGGTAATCGGCGCGATTCGCGATGTCGAGGTCATCGATGAGATTGATATCGGTGTGCAAAGCTTGGGTGTTTGCCCTGTCAAAACGGATAAGCGGGGGGTGGGGGATCGGGATATTCCGCTGATGTTACGTGAGGTGCCGGTGGCGCCAGGTGACTGGCTCTACGCAGATCGCAACGGCGTTTTGGTGAGTAATGAGCCTATCCACAGCTAGCGATTTCAGTCGATCCGCATCGAAAGATCCAAAGCCTTGGCATGTTTGGTCAGCGCACCGATTGAGATGAAGTCAACGCCGGTTTCGGCGATTGCAACAAGGGTCTCACCGGTCACATTGCCGGAGGCCTCCAATTCAGCTCTGCCACCGGTATGCGTGACGGCATCGCGGAGCGCTGCTAGCGTAAAGTTGTCGAGCATGATGCGATCTGCACCGGCCGTAAGTGCCTCGTACAACTCATTCTCATTCTCCACCTCAACTTCCACCGGTTTATCAGGTGCGACTTTCCTCGCTGCTGCGACTGCCTCGGCAATGCCGCCAGCAGCCGCGATGTGGTTCTCTTTAATCAGGAAGGCATCAAACAATCCGATGCGATGGTTGTGACAGCCTCCACAAGTCACGGCATATTTCTGTGCCAGTCTCAGTCCGGGCAGGGTTTTACGGGTGTCCAGCAACTTCACGCTGGTATGGGCGACGCGCGCGGCATAGTGACCAGCGGTCGTCGCAGTACCCGACAGCAGCTGTAAGAAATTCAGCGCTGTGCGTTCTCCGGTCAAAAGCGCGCGCGCGGGCCCGCTCAGAGTGCAAAGTGGGTTGCCCGCTGTGACCGCGTCCCCATCCTGCGAATGCCATTCCACATGGCAGCTGGGATCAATCTGCTGAAAGGCTTCCAGCGCAAAGGCTGTCCCACACAGGATGCCGTCCTCCCGTGTAATGATGTTGCCGCTAGCCTGCAGGTCAGCTCCGATGAGCTGCGCCGTCACATCGCCATCCCCGACGTCCTCGGCGAGTGCCTGAGTAACAAGTTTGGCAATGTAATCTGCGGTGATCATGGTTGGTCGCTGTGCTACCTAGGTCAATGGTTGGAGAGGGTGGGCGGTATCTACCTCACGCACTTCTCAGGGTGCGATAAGATTACCTTGTGGCGACTATTACTGACCAATGGAAGATCCATAAGGGCTGGCTTGCAGGTGCCCGTCGGGTACCTTCTCCCAATTGTAACCCCAGGCCCGAGGGCGTGGTGGCCGACCTAATCGTCGTGCACTGTATCTCCCTGCCACCAGGCCAATATGGTGGCCCTGAGATTGAGGCGTTGTTCACCAATACGCTGGACTGTGAAGGACATCCTTATTTTGCGGAAATCGCGAATCTTGAGGTGTCTGCGCACTTTCTTATTCGCCGGGCTGGTGAGGTGGTGCAGTTCGTCTCAACTGACGAGCGGGCCTGGCACGCTGGTGTTTCCTCGTGGCAGGGGCGTGAACAATGTAATGATTTTAGTATTGGTATCGAACTGGAGGGCTGTGATGAAGAGGCCTATACCGACCCGCAGTACGATGCCTTAAATCAGTTGCTGACGTCCTTGACAAAGCAATACCCCGATATCCGGCACGATGCTATCGTTGGTCACAGCGATATTGCACCGGGTCGCAAGACCGATCCGGGACCCGCTTTTGACTGGTCCCGGCTGGTCGCCCATTAGTCGAAGCAGTAAGGAGACGCACGCGAGTGTCGTACCTCATTTTTATTGTGGCAGTAGGTTTGTTCGCGCTCTTGGGCGCCGGTGGACCCCTTCACGGCGATCGTTGGTTCCACGCGCTCAGCCGTCGCGTCGACGCGATCGAACTGGACCCGTGGCCATCTCTGGCGCTGCGTGTCGGCGCACCGGTGCTGGCGGGACTGATTGTACTGGCGGTGCTTGAGACCTTACTTGGGGGGCTGGCTGAGGCACTGGTTGGCACCGCGCTTTTATATTTCTCGTTGGGCCGGGGTGACTATCCCACTGACTTGCAGCGCTTTCTGGCCCGCGCCCGCGTCGGGGACGACGATGGTGCGGCGATGCTGCTCAAACAGGGGGTCACTGGTAGCGATGCGGGTAACGGGCGTGGACAGCTTGCGATGCGCGATTTTGCTTATCGGGGCTTTGCCCGGTGGTTTCCACCGGTACTGTATTTCTGGCTTTTGGGTCCCTTTGGCGCGGCTGTCTATCGCCTTGTGGAATTGTCGAATACGCGAAGTAGTGGGCGTTTTGAGGCCGCTCAGAAGATACTGGACTGGTTGCCCGCAAGGCTCTTACTCCTCACTTTTTCTCTGCTGGGCGATTTCGAGCACTCCCGAGGCCTGTTGACTACAGACGCCTTTGACAACGAGGTCTCGTCGGAGGACCTGTTGGCCAGAGGAATAGAGCGGGCTTGGCGTTTGGACCAGGACGACCTGAATGATCCGCTCGGAGTAGTGAAAGCGGTAGAAACAACTCAAAAGGCGATGAATCGTGCCACCGGTGTCTGGGTGGTGGTGCTATCACTGCTGGCACTTGTCTAGCCGACCGATGATGATAGATGGTCTTGTTGTCGGACCGCCTCAAAGAGCTCACTAAGCAAAGGAGTTGCGGGCGGATTCGGGGTCAAATCTCTGAGAAGCCAGCCTACAATGGCATCAACTTCGGTCCGAGCACCTCTCTCGACATCGACGCGCATGGATGAATGATTGGCTGCGGTACTCTCGCAAACAGCGCGAACCCGCTCGGGAAGCGCCGCAGCGATATCCAAGGCGTGAGCGCTGCGCAGCAACAGCTGCACCTCTGCGATCAGTGCGTGAGTTTTTTCCCACAGAGGCGACTGCAACAGATCGCCATTGCACACCTGATGGATCGCGGTCAGCGGATTGATCACCGCGTTGATAGAAACCTTGGTCAGTAGCACGGACCGGATGTCGGTTTCCCAGTGCAGGTTGGGGATGCCCCGATGCCAGCAGGACAGCCAGGGTGGGGGCTCGGCGCTGTGATCCAATGTCCCCAGCTGGGTGCTGCCTTCGCCAGAGAGAATCAGCTCGTTCTCGGTGGAGCGCCGGCATCCAGAGGTGGTTGAACCCAGCACAAGTTGGGCCTCGCCAATTAACGGCGCGACGATCTCGGCGAGACCCATCCCGTTGCAGAGTAATACCACTGCGCTGTGAGCAGAGAGTCTTGGCGCTATGGCTTTGACAGCCGCCTCGACTGCCCAAGCTTTGGTGCAGACCAATAAGTGCTCAAGGGGTTGCTGGGAAGTTAAGAGGTTTTGCTGAGCAAACTGAAAGCGCTCCACTTGATCGCTCTTCACAATCAGCTCCCGCGTTGGCTGGCCATCCTCTCTGGCCAATAGCGTGACGTCAGCGCCGCTCGATTGCAGTCGGCAGGCAAACAGTCCGCCGATCGCGCCGACCCCCAAAACGTGCCATCGCTCGCTCATCAGGAGCGTATTGACCTTAGCCACTCGGCAGGCGAGGGCGCGTCATCAACGGCAAAGCAACACTGCCACAGCGCCGTCACCAGCCCGGCAATCTGTTTGCCTGCCGTCATCAAGCCCTCATCGAGTGTGTCGTCAAATACCTGTCTCATCATGGTGTCTTGCTCACTGTCAGACAGTGATCCCCCGGCGATACCCGCATCAAAATAACGACTGCCCATAGCCGCATACTCCCAGTCGATGGCCATCAGGCTATCGCCATCAGTCATCAGATTACCGGGGGTCAGGTCGTTGTGACAGAGGTGAGGTGTGTCCTCCGCCAGTCTTGAGAGCGCTTTTTCAACGTCGCAGGCCTGCATGGCGGCGCGCCATTGATGCACCAGATCAGCAGGCAGTTGATCGAGGTAGTGCTCGATCTCGTTACTCAGCGTGAGCCGGTGGTTGACGCCAGGCAACTGATGAATTCGGCGACAGAGTCTGCCAAGAGCCTCAGCAGACACAGGCTGCTCGGCAGCCTCAACGCGTTCACAGATCACGACCTGTTCTTGTCTATCGGTGAAAACGATTTGGGGTGCCAGTCCATGCTGTGCCGCCCCCGACCAGACCGTGAGTTCCTGCAGGAAAGCCGCTTCAGTCAGTCGGGTCGATCGGTGCCTGAGTCGTCCCACCAGCCGGGGCGTGCCCAGAATTTCATAGATGCTATGACCGCTACCCTGTGCCAGCAGGCACCCCAAACCCGGGCGACGATCCAGCGGTGTGGGTAGCTGCCACTCCTGCCACTTGTCCAAGCTGGGGTTTATGACGTCTGCATTTGCCACTGTTTACGCCATTCACGATAGCCCCACGCTGCCAGCATCACATATCCCAGGAACAGTGCGGCTGTGAGGGAAAGGTCCCGTGACAGGTACAAGCCAATCGAAGCAATATCGATCGCAATCCAGTAAAGCCAGTTCTCCAGCAACTTGCGCGCCACCATCCAGGTGGCGAGGAGCGCGGAGACTGTCGTGCCGGCGTCAATGAAGGGCGAAGCCGCATCGGTCCATCGATCCATCACTCCGCCTAGGATTAGGCTCAGCACAACAAGTGTGCCGCATGCCACCAAGTGCCGCTTTGCAGACCAAGTGCGGATGGGGGTGCTGGGTTGATTGCTTTTCTGATGCCAGGCAAACCAGCCATAGATCGCCATGGCGATATAAAACACTTGAAGCGCTGCCTCCAGGTACAACCGAACCTGCCAAAAAATCAGGATGTACAACAAAGCGCTGGCGATGGCCGCAAGCCAACACAAGCGGCGTTGATAGATGGCAAGTATGACGTAGGCGAGCGCCAGCGCGACTGCGCAGACCTCCAATATGCTCATCTCAGCCTTCCGGGCCGATGTCCACAAAGTGCTCCGGAATAAACTTGGCTACCAGCACTTGTCGGCCAAACTGAGCGTAGCTGGCGCGCAACGCTTGCTGAATCGCGCCGAATACGGCGGTATCTTCGCCGCTGATCTGGGTGCTCATGGAATTGGTAACGGCCACAACACTCTGCTCTTTAAGCAGTTCTTCAATGAAGGCCAGCACCGCTGCCTTGAAATCCTCTCGCAAGGGATAGACGCTTAGTTCTGCAGTCAATTTCATTGCGGGCCCTCCATCAGGTCATAGCTCAGCGACAGACCTACCATACGGGGTTCTCCATATTGGCGGTAGGGCTCCAATGCGTACTCTTTGCGCGGGTCATTACCGAAGGTGCCAAAGGCCCTGACGAAGGTTGTTTCATCCGTGAGGTTGCGACCCCACAAGTTCCACGACCAGCGGTCCCAGCGCCCAGATAGGCTGGCGTTCAATTGATGGGTTTCGGTTGCCCGCACGTCGTGCCGGTCAGAGAAGAAATAAGCGTCGCTGCCTGCCATTTCGACCTGTAACGATACCAAAGGAGTGGCGCGCCAAGTGAGTCCCGCCGAGTACTGCCAGTCTGGCGCCTGGGGCTGATCCCGTCCGGAGAGGTCTGCGCCGGTGGCAGTGATGTAGCGATCAAATTGCGCATCGAGCAACCCAAGCGTGAACGCTGTCGTCAGACGCTCTACCGGTTGCCATTGCAGCGCCCACTCGACCCCGCGGTGTTCGCTGGCAGCGGCGTTATCGGTGTAGTCGATAAAGGCAGTGCTGCCGTCTGCTCGGGGAATGACCAGTGAGCCCTTGGCCTGCTGGTCATTCCGGTCCATCGTGAACAGCGCCAGACGGGACTGCACGTTGTACTCTGACAAGTCAATCTGCCAACCCACCTCGAGACTGAGTAACGTCTCCTCATCGAAGACCCCCAGCGCAGAAACGCTGTTCTGATTCTGCTCGGGTAACGCTTCAATACTGGCGAGAAGCCCCGCATTGGCGCCGCCTGCTCTGGCGCCGCGAGACAGCGTTGCATACACCTGTCTGTTGTCTTGATAGTGCCAGACCAAACCAAGGCGGCCTGTCCAGTAGTTATGATCGAAGTCTTTTTCAACGTTGGCACTGTCACGATACTCGCTGTCTCGCTGCTCCAGGCGTGCGCCGACAAAACCAAATATCTGCTGGTGAATGGGCCGGCTGATCTGTCCAAAAATAGCCAGCGTTTGTGTATCTAGGCTGCTGCTAAAGGGCTCTGGTAAGTAGGTATATCGTCTGCTGAGATCTTCTGACTCGTCCCGCAGATAGGCGCCGATCACCCATTCTGTATTGTCTGTCTCTGGTGCCTGCAGTCGCCATTCAAGGCTGTTCATCGAGCGGTCTCGTAAGTACTCGTCGTAGGAGCTGTACTCCCAGCCGGGCGCTATCCCGACGTAGCTCCAATCTTCATCGTAGCTGTACGTCGTTTGCGTACTGGCATGACTCAGTTGCAGAGTGTTGTCCAAGCCCATCAGCATACTGTGCCAGTTCAGGCGCCCTGCTTTGAGCGTCAGATCGTCTTCGCCGGGCTGATCAGAAAGGGTGGCGCGCGTGTTGTCGAGGGAAAAAGCGTCATAGCCATTGTCCACGCGGGTGTAGTAGACCGCAGCCTCAACGGTTTGCGCTCCGCTGATCCAGGCCAGTGTGCCGCGTGCCGTTAGTTCTTCCCGGGAATTCGTGTTACTGCGCCTCAGGTAATCGTTATCGACATACCCGTCACTCTCATACTGTTGCAGAGCAACTCGGCCTTTTATTCCGTCGGCCAGATGCCCACCCCAACGAGCACCTAGGCGATAGCCGCCTTTGTTTTCTATGCCTAATGCGATATCACGGCTGGTCGAGTCGGTGCCATTGCTTTGGACAGCGATGACCCCTGCCAGCGCGTTGGCGCCCATCAATGTTCCTTGTGGTCCACGCAGGATTTCAACCTGTTGTACGTCAAATAGCGTCAATGCGCCTCCCGAGCCGCTGAGATCAATGCCATCTAATAAAATGCCGACCGAGGGGTTCACTGGCTCCACAAACTGGCTGCGTTCGCCGATACCACGAATCTGGAAAAAGCGACTGCGTGACGCGCCTGAGGAGGCGGTCACGTTGGGCGCCAGCGTAATGACGTCCTCAAGGTGCGCCGCACCGCGTCTGGATTGGCTTTGTTCGGTCAGCACGGTAGCGCTGATTGGGGCAGTGACTGAGTCGAGTAGGGTGGCCGTCACAGTGACTTCCTCCAATACCCAGCGACCTTCCTGTGCGCACACAAATCCCGCTGGTGTGATAAGTAGCCACCAGCAGGCGACCCGCTTAAACAGCAGTGTGCTAGCGCGAAAAGAAGATGATTGCGAAAAGTGCTGCAAAGCTGTGAAGACGTGGTGTTCCAAGCGCTGTGCTCCTCAGTCGTCTACGGGGGCTCACAGCGTTTGGCAAGATAGTCTTCCGAAACACCCGGTCCCTCCGCCGGTATGATCCGGATCAGGTTCAACGGGTTTACCGGTAAGGTATCTCAGGCGTTAGCCACCCCGCAGGTCCTGTCATTTTAGCACACGTCACTGCCCCCAGCGGTGGCCATTGATCAGTGACGTCGCTCACAGGGTCAGCAAGTTGGCAGTCTGTCACAGAGTTGTCATGCCAGCTTTGCTAGAGTGAGTAATCTACTCAAGGAAGGGTATTTCCCAACGCTCCCGCGTATGATGGGAATCCGGCGGGATCTGGACGACACATACCATCGTGAACAGTATTGACCACAGCGCATGGAAGGCGCGGCTCGAGGAGGCAGCAGCTCAGGCTCAAGGCCGAGTTCGTGGCTTTTGGCGAGGCATGGCGCGGGACGCTGCGCGTTTGCAACGACTGCAAACCGGTCTGATCATCGTCCTTATTCTGTGGTCACTCTCCAGCGCCAGTCAGCTAGTTTGGATCCCCTTTCGCACTGGTGTCATCGAGGCTGCTCCGAGCATGGCGTTAAATCCACCGACTCCAAGAGGGCAACGTCAAACGGTGGTTATCGATATTTCGACGGTGATCGGCTCTGGTTTATTCGGAGGTTCGCCAGACGCGTTGTCTGGGGTGGAAAATGCTGCTTCAGCGACTGTGGATCGCGACGGTATTGAGCGAGATGCGAGGGAAACGCGGCTGGCACTCACCCTAACGGGGATTGTGGCGTCAACGGAGGATGGAACGGGAAATGCCGTCATTAAATCGGGCGCTACAGAACAGGTGTATGCGGTTGCCGATGTGTTACCAGCTTCGGGTCAGGTGGTGCTTGCAAAGGTCATGCCCCAGCAGGTGGTCATTGATAACAATGGCACCTATGAACTCATCAAGCTTTATGAAGGCCCCATGGTGGCAATGCCAACCCGGCCCACAAGAAAGTCGACGGAAGCAGTCTCGACCGACCAGATCGCACCAATTAACAAGAGCGCTACTTCGCCTACAGCTGATTCGGCAGATCGCAGCGCACTGGCGAGTCAGTATCGCCAACAGCTCTACAACAATCCAGAAGCGTTGGCCTCCGCAGTGAGCGTCTCGCCGGTGCGAGAGGAAGGTCAAATTGTTGGCTACCGGGTCGCTCCTGGGCAGGATCGTGCCGCCTTCGATACTTTTGGATTTCAAGAGGGCGATATTGTCACCGCGGTGAATGGCCTGGTTCTTAGCGATGCCAGTAATTCCATCAAGCTGTATCAAATGATGAGAGAGGCGACCGAAGCGACGTTTGACATTCAAAGGGAGGGTGGCAACGTTACCCTCAGCGTTAATCTTTCCAGCCTCTAACAGGATGCCCGTGAATATCTCCCAACACATCACTCGCCTGAAAGCTGTTTTGCGTCGCGTCGCAATAGCGGCATTTTTTGTGCTGAGTCCGCTCACCGTGGCACAGGAATATACGGTCAATTTGAAGGACACAGACATTCAGGAGTTCATTAAGTTCGTTTCTGATGTGACGGGCACGACCATGGTGGTTGATCCCAATGTGAAGGGGAAGGTGCGGGTGATCTCCTCAAAGCCGGTGACTCAGGCAGAGCTCTACGATTTATTTCTTTCGATTCTGGATGTCCAGGGATATACCGCCGTGAGGAGCGGCCAGGTGATCCGCATTGTTCCCAGTAAAGATGCTCGTTCGTCGCCGGTGCCTATCATGGATGAGCAAGCGGCTGTCGGTAATGATGAATACGTCACGCAAGTCATTCGGCTCGACAACATTTCGGCGGCCAAACTGATCCCGGTGCTGCGTCCGTTAGTGCCTCAGCAGGCGCACATGGCGGCCTACGCGCCGAGTAATGCCATCATTATTTCTGATATCCGATCGAACATTGATCGGATCGTCGACATCATCGAACGCATGGACCGCTCGGCGATCCAGACTACTGAGATCATCCGACTTAAGTACGGCGTCGCCGAGGACGTGGTCAGCATGCTGAACACCCTCGAAAAGTCCAGACAGGGGGAGGGTGCCGAGGCAGATAAGGAAGCAGTGTTGGTCGCCGACAAGCGGACTAATAGCGTTGTGGTCACGGCGGATGAGCTATCGGTCGAACGGATCCGCAAGTTAGTGGCGTATCTCGATACGCCGCTTGAGCAATCCGGCAATGTCCGCGTGATCTATCTCGAATATGCCGATGCGGCCGAGGTCTCTGAAGTGCTGACTCGAGTCATGCAAAACATTTCCCGGCTTGAGGAAGGCGGCAGTAACAAACGCGCCGGTAGCGGTGATTCAACGATCGAGGCAGATGAGGGCACCAACAGCCTGATTATTACCGCCGATACCGACGAGATGGCCGCTCTGGAAGCGGTGATTGCGCGGCTGGATATTCGCCGCGCCCAAGTCTTGATTGAGGCGATCATTGTTGAGATGGAGGTGGTCGAAGGACAGGAGTTGGGTTTGCAGTGGTTGTTCTCCAATGACAGCGGCATGTTTGGCAGCAACGTCACCACCGATGAGGCGCGGCGGCAGAGGGCCGCGGGGCTGGCCGGGGCGCTGGTACCCGAGGATGGCTCAGAAAACATAGGCACGCGCGCGGTAGCAGGATCTCTTGCCACGATACCCGGTACGACGTTGGGCTGGGGCGTGGTGGACGAGACCCTCACCATGACCGTGATCCTGAATGCGCTGGAGACTCAGGGCAATGCCAACATTCTGTCCACGCCAAGCTTGCTTACACTCGATAATGAGGAGGCGTTTATCACGGTGGGACAGCAGGTGCCGTTTTTAACGGGATCCTATACGAATACGGGTGTGGGTAATGGCGCCCAGAATCCTTTCCAAACCATCGAGCGTCAGAGTGTGGGAGTCACCCTGAAAGTCACGCCACAAATTAATGAGGGCGATTCGGTGGTGCTCGACATTGTTCAGGAGGTGTCGAGTATTGCCCCGAGCCGTCTGGCCTCCGACGTGATTACTAACGAGCGCAAGATTGAGACTATGGTGCTCGCTAACGATAACGATATTGTTGTGCTGGGAGGCCTGGTTAAAGACGAGGTGCAGAATTCCAGTGAGGGCGTGCCGTTTTTGTCGAGTATCCCTCTGCTTGGGCGGCTGTTTCGTAGCGATGTGGTGACGGTGTCCAAGTCGAATCTGCTGGTATTTATTCGCCCGACGATTATTCGGGATGACGAAGATCTTGCGGGTGCCACTGCCGAAAAGTATCGCTTTATTCGCGACGAGCAGTTGGAACGTCGCGAGCGTGGTCTGATGTTCTTAGACGACGGCAATCTGCCACTGTTGCCCACCTGGGAAGAGCAGATTCAGCAGTTGCCTGAGGTGCCTGCTGACGGCACTGGGAGCGAGTGATCGCCAATGACCGAGCCTGCGCCGGAAGCGTTATCTGCAGCTGGGTCGTCGAACCCTCACCTGACGACATCGGCGCTGCCTTTTACTTTTGCGCAGACACGTAATGTGTTGTTGGAACGGTCAGCGAAAGGTGTGACGCTCCATTACGTTGCCCCTTTGGCGACCGACGTATTGCTTGAAGTAAGACGCTTTGTCGGAGAAGATTTTTTGCTGCAGTCGCTGGAGCGAGAGGAATTTCGCCAGCGCCTGACCGTGGCTTATCAACGCACCCAGAACGAAGCCGCTCAGATGGCCGAAGACCTCTCCTCAGATATCGATTTGTCGCGTCTGGTTGAAGAACTGCCGGATGCCGGCGATCTCATGGACGCGGATGATGACGCACCGATTATCCGCTTGATCAATGCGATCCTCTCTCAGGCGGTGAAAGAGCAGGCCTCGGATATCCATATCGAGACCTTTGAAGAGCGACTGAGTATCCGATATCGGGTGGACGGGGTGTTGAGTGAGGTGCTGTCGCCTAAAAAAACGCTTGCTCCACTGCTAGTGTCGCGACTCAAGGTTATGGCGAAATTGGATATTGCCGAGAAACGGGTGCCACAGGATGGCCGGATTTCAGTCCGCATTGCCGGCCATGGCATCGACATTCGTATGTCGACCATCCCTTCCGCCTTCGGGGAGCGTGTGGTGCTGCGCTTGTTGGACAAGCAGGCAGGCCAACTGAATCTCAGCGAATTGAGAATGAACTCACAGGTATACGATGCCTATAAGAGTGCGTTGGCCAGCCCCCACGGCATTATTCTGGTGACTGGACCCACTGGATCGGGGAAGACGACGAGCCTTTATGCAGGGCTGTCGAGCATTAACGAGAGCTCACGCAATATCCTCACCATCGAGGATCCGATTGAGTACATGCTGCCTGGTGTTGGGCAGACTCAGGTCAATTCGAAGGTCGGCATGACCTTTGCGAGAGGTCTACGGGCTATTTTGCGACAGGATCCAGATGTGGTCATGGTTGGGGAGATCAGAGATCTTGAAACTGCTGAAATCGCAGTCCAAGCATCGCTCACAGGCCATCTGGTTTTGTCGACATTACACACCAATACCGCTATTGGCGCAGTCACGCGGCTGCAGGATATGGGGGTCGAACCGTTCCTGCTGTCCTCCAGCCTGTTGGCCGTGATGGCACAGAGGTTGGTTCGGCTCCTCTGCCTTGAATGCAGAGAGCCTTACCAACCCGGTGATGCAGAGCGACAGCGGTTGGGATTGAGCGATGAAGGTATACAACTTTTCCGGGCTTGCGGCTGTGAGCACTGCAACATGACAGGCTATCGTGGCCGAACCGGCATCTACGAATTGATTGAAATTGGAGAGACTCTGCGAGAGGCGATTCACAGCGGTGAGGGGGAGCAATCGCTGCTGCGCCTGGCGCGCGAATATAGTCCGGGCATCGATGCAGACGGGCGCCGCCGCATCATCGCTGGCGATACCAGCCTCGAGGAAGTGCTGCGGGTGACCGCGGTCAACTGACCCATGACGGCCTTTCGTTACAAGGCCCTGAACGCCGAGGGCAAGCTTGTCAAAGGAGTGCTGGAGGGCGACTCTGATCGTCAGGTGCGAGGTACCCTCAGGCAAAGGCAACTTCGGCCGGTTGAAGTAGCGGTCGCGTCCGATACCGCTCGAAGCGGTGACGGCGGTCGCTTTAGCTTGTTGGGCAGACGGCTGGGTGCTGCTGATCTGGCGCTCATCACACGACAACTGGCGACGCTAGTTGCCTCTGCGCTACCTTTGGATGAGTGCCTGCAAGCAGTGGCGGATCAAAGCCGCAAATCCTCGATCAAATCCATGATGCTGCAGGTGCGCTCCAAGGTGGCGGAAGGCCATACACTGGCGCATGCCCTTAATCAGTTTCCTCAGGCTTTTGGCGAGATGTACCGAGCCATGGTCAATGCTGGCGAAGAGGCCGGGCAACTGGCCCCCGTGCTTGAGCAGCTCGCCCACTACACTGAGACGCGGCAGCATACGGCTCAGAAGCTGCAGATGGCCCTGATCTACCCATTCGTCCTGATTGCTGTAGCCATTGCGGTGGTGTCAGCCCTGATGATTTTTGTCGTGCCTGAGTTGGTCGGTATCTTTGTGCATTCCAAGAAGTCACTGCCTCCTTTGACCGTAGGGCTGATATGGGTCAGTGATTTTATGCGTGCTTACGCGATCTACTGTTTGATTGTTATCGTGGCGGCGGTCTGGCTCGGCCGTCGCGTCCTTAAACATCCGGCTCGGCGCAAACGGTGGCATCAGTTTCTGCTTCAGGTTCCGGGGCTACGGGGTGTGTTGATTGCGCTGGACACCGCGCGCTTTGCGTCCACTCTGAGTATCCTGATGGCTTCGGGTGTGCCGCTGATTCATGCGTTGCGCATTGCCGGGGCTGTGATGACGAATCTTGCATTACGTGAGTCAAGCAGTGTCGTATCCGTTGCGGTACAGGAGGGTACCAGCCTGAGTCGGGCGCTCTCACAGGAAACTTTCTTTCCGCCGATGATGATTCATATGGTGGCTTCTGGTGAGACTAGTGGGGATATGGAAACCATGTTGGAGCGTTCGGCGCTCAATCAGGAGCGAGAGCTTGAAATGACATTGGGGACCGTGATGGGTTTATTTGAGCCCGCCATGGTGGTTTTGATGGGGGGGCTGGTACTGACGATTGTTTTGGCCATCCTGTTGCCGATTTTCGATTTGAATACGATGGTGAGGTAAGCAGCCATGAACAAACACAGCGGTTTTTCATTAATCGAGATCTTGGTGGTTCTTGTGATTATGGGGCTGTTGATCAGCGTTGTTGCACCAACGGTGCTCAACAGTGCGGACGACGCTCGCATCCAGAAGGTTCAGGCTGATTTCAAGTCTATTGAAACAGCGCTGAAGATCTATCGCCTGGATAATTTCGTGTACCCCACCACCGAGCAGGGTCTCGAAGCTCTGGTAACGCCGAGCACACTCGACCCTGAGCCACGTAATTTCAAACAAGGGGGCTACCTCTCCGAGCTACCAATGGATCCCTGGGGTCGTCCCTACTTATATCTGTCACCCGGGGAGTATCGGGAGGTCGATATCTATTCGCTGGGGGCTGATGGGCTTTCGGGCGGCGAGGGGCAGAATGCCGACATCGGTAACTGGAATGAGGCGGACGCCTGATCGCCGCCTCCTGAGTGTCATCAGATCAGTTGCACCTCCGGTGAGCGGCCGCGGTTTCAGCCTTATCGAGCTTCTGGTAGCGGTGTTTGTCATTGTGCTGCTAACAGGAGTGGTGAGCCTCAATGTGGGTCGAGGCGGCGCCGATCTCGAACTGGATGCGGAAGTGCGGTATCTGTCAGGCCTGCTCTCTTACGCAAGTGCAGAGGCGGGGTTATCTGCTGCAGATCACGGCCTTTATATTGGCCGGAGTCGTGAGGCTTCGGTAGCCGCCTACGAGGGCGTGTGGCTGAAACGTTTTGATCAGGGTTGGGTGTCTCCTCGGCAGGGGGTAGAGATTTTTGCGCCTCTCGCTTTGGGGAATGGTTATGAGCTCAGACTGATTCTGGAGGGCCAGCCTGAGGCAGATCTGTCGCCATATGAACGTGACCTTAAACTATCGCCTCAAATCGTGACCTGGGCTGGAGGCGAAGTGACCCCCGGCGCACTCGAATGGCTGGATGCTCGGACCGGCGAGTTACTGTATCGACTCGAATGGGATCTTTTGGGTCGGATGACTGTGATGCCGAAGGGCCTTGCTGATGAAGACGACTGACTCCGCTGTGCGGAAAAGGTTTTTTGGCTCAGTGGGGCTTGGAGCGATGGAGCGTCGCGGCTTCACGTTGGTTGAGGTCATGGTCGCGCTGGCCGTTGTGGCGGTCGCCTTGCCGGCACTATTACTCACGCTATCTCAGCAGCTCGACGGATTACGTTATCTAGAGGAGCGGACTCAGGCGCAATGGATTGCGGCCAATCGACTTGCAGAGTTGCGACTCGTGCTGAGTGCAAAAGGTAGGTTGCAAAACGGTCGTCTGTCGGGATCTGAAGAACTCGCCGGTCAAGACTGGTACTGGTGGAGTGAGGGTGAGGAGACGCAGGTGCCGGGCTTTTTTAGATACGAAATTAGAGTCTCTAATGCACAGGATGGGCGTGACGCGCCTATCCACACTCTCGACGGCTTTCTCGCACAGGAACGGGCCAATGGCGTGCCTTAGCTCAGTGGCCAGGGGATTTACGCTTGTCGAGGTGCTAATTGCCATGGCGATTACCGCTTTGATCTCGGTGATCGCCTACAACGGATTGTCTGTCGCGTTGTCGGGCGCTGAAAGCCTGCGCGATGCGGGCTCACGAGCACAGGAAATTAATCAAACATGGGCGTTGCTTGCGCGGGATTTACGTCAGGTTGCGAATCGGCCGGTGGTCGATGAATTTGGTCAAATTGCGCCTGCGCTCACGGGAGGGGAGCTGGCCAGTGACCCATTAACGCTCACTCGGGCTGGCTGGCATAACTCGACTGCGGCTCCACGAAGCACGTTGCAGCGCGTTCGTTGGTGGCTCGAGGACGGAGATCTATGGCGGAGCTATTTTCCGGTTCTTGATCGAACCGCGGGGACCGAGCCCATCGAGACGCTGGTGCTGACAGAGGTGGATCGCTTTGAGCTGCATTTCCTCGCGTCGGTGTCGGAGCTAGAGAGCGATCGCAACGACGTTATTGACCGTCGGAACTGGCGGGACAGCTGGCTCGCTGATTTGTCCCAGCCCGGAAAGACACCAGCGCCGCCAGCGGCAGTTGAGGTCTCGATCGAATTGCCAGGTCTGGGAGAGATGAGGAGGACTTATGTCTTGCCCTCCCCCTAAGCCTGATGCGTCACAGAATGGCGCCGCGCTGGTAGTGGCAATGTTGGTGTTTGCGCTTGTGTCAGCACTCTTGGTCGGCCTGCAGCGCGATTTCAGCCTCACTTTACAGCGAGGCACAAACCAGTTGTTCTCGGAGCAGGCGTGGGCTTATCTCATCGGGGCGGAGGGTCTGGCGGCGCTCGCGTTACAGGCTGATAGTCGCGAAGATGCCCGGGCTAAAGAGCCTTCCGACAACCTTAACGAGATCTGGGCGCAACCGCCGACGCCTTATCCTCTCGACGCCGGAGGATGGTTGAGTGGAGGAATTGAGGATCTGCAAGGTAGATTGAATCTCAACCTATTGCCAGGGGGTACAGCGGTTTCGCATTCGAATCCGGGGGGTGATGAGTCGACTGATTCGGAGGAAGGCGCTGAAAATATGCCGAGTAGCGGCGACGGATCAGCTGGTGCCCCGATGCTCAGTAATGACGATATGAAGCGCTGGACTGCGCCACAGAAGGTGTTGATCAGACTCCTGCAGTCTCTGGGTGAGGCGTCGTTATCTTTGGACGAGGCGATGGCGCTGACCGACGCTATTACTGATTTTATTGATTCTGATGCCGAGCGAAGGATGCGCGGTGCAGAGGACGCCGAATACCGTTACGCCGATTATCCGTATCTCCCTGCCAATCGCGCTTTGGCGAGTGTCAGCGAATTGCGTGCGGTACGGGGCATGACGGAACCCATTTATCGAGCACTCGCGCCAATGGTGACCGTGTGGCCTGAAACGGGTGGCCGGCTAAACATCTTGACCAGCCCGTTGCCCGTGCTCCGTGCTTTGAATGCTGATGACCAGATGTTACCGCTTCCCGAAATGGAGGCAGAGCGGCTCGACATGTTGCGACGAGAGGGAGAGATCAACAGTGTGTCGGATTTACTTATCGATCCGGTGTTCGAGGGCCGGCAGCTGGCGGAATTAGAGCCGCTGCTGGACATCAGAAGTGACTGGTTCCTGTTGGACGCCACGGTCGAATTGGTGGAACGCGAACGTCATCTCTTCAGCGTTTTGCATCGGATGCCGGAGCGCACCGTCGCTGTTTTTCGCTCTGAGGGCGAGCTATGATCCCGACATTGTCATCAGATCGGTCTGCACTGCCTTTGCGAAGTTTTTTCCGATGAATCCCGAGAACATCAATGTCGTCCGTTGGCAGCAGGGGCAGGGATTTCTGTTGCGCCCCGGTGCCGCCCCTGAACGCTTGACTGATGATGGATTCAGATTGCCGGAAAATACTTTTTTGGCACTGCCGTCCGACGTGGTCCGCAACATGACTGTGCCGGTGGCGGCCGAAGAAGTGAAGCACCTGCGGCGCGCCCTGCCTTTCATGCTTGAAGAGTCATTGCTCGAGGATGTCTCCGATTTACACTTTGCTCATACGCCGCTCTATGAGGGACATCATGCAGTGAGCGTTGTTGCTCGAGCCAAAGTCGCTCAGTGGATGGATGAGCTACCCGAGTCACTGAGAGAGGTGCCCTGGGTATCAGAGGCGCTGTGTTTGCCTTGGACGGAAGGGCAGTGGACCCTATTATTTGAGTCCGACGCAGTGCTGGTGAGATGGAGTGAAGCTGAAGGAACCCGAGTCGAGGCCACGTTATTGTCAGCGCTTCTTAACAGCCTGCATGCAGAGCAGGTTGTTCTGGTGGCCTACGGGCAGGATGAGGCGGTTGCCATGGCGGCGATTCCGGGTCACCTGCGGCAACAAACGCAGTGGCGGCAGGGCGGCTTATCAGAGGCCTTGCTCCTGACTGATCCGGTGCCGGCGGGACCTGATCTGAGACAGGGTGAGTTCGCTCCCCGGCTACCCCTGATGCGCTGGTGGGGGGTGTGGCAAAGTGTGGCGGTGGCGCTGGGCGTAGCTCTGATTTTGAAGACGGGGGTTTCTGTTGCTGACTATCAATCACTGAAGGTTGAGAACCTACAGCTTCGGCAGGCGGTTCAGGACAGCTATCGGCGCGTCAATCCGCGCGGCGCTGTGGTCGATGCGGAAAAGCAACTCGATCGCCAGTTGACCGAACTCGGTGCGGGTTCGCAGCAACGTGTATTTACTCCTGTGTTGGTGACATTGCTCAGTGCCGCCGGTGCGGTACCTGACATCACGCTGACATCGGTTAACTTTAGTGGCGCGAGTGATATCCGCGTCAATTTACTAGCGCCGGACTTTCAGTCAGTGGAGCAAGTCCGAGACCAACTTGGGCAGCGCGGGTTAGACGCAGAGCTCGAGAGCTCCAATGCGCGCAGAGATGGCGTGGTAGCGCGTTTGCGAGTGGGGATCTAACCGTGCGAGAGTGGTTTGAATCTTTGTCCACCCGAGACCAGATTGCGCTCATGGTGCTTGTCGGTGTGCTCGGGCTCTGGCTTTTTGTGAAAGTAATTTTCATTGAGTTGGATGGCCGCCGATCGCAGTTAAGCCAGAACAATCAGGTATTGGCAGAGAAACTGGTGCGAGTTGATCTCAAGGTGGAGCGGCTCACCGCCCTCAGAGCCGGGGGTGGCGAGCAGAATCTCAATCTGACCCGAACGCTCAGTCAGGCTAGTGAAGCCAATGGACTGCCTGTTAAGAGGCTGCAGCCGAATAGCCGAGGTGAGGTGCAAATCCGCTTTGAGGGCGTTGCCTTTGACAATCTCCTGCGATTTCTCGAACAGATAGAGGCTGTTTCCGGGCTATCGGTGCTGGATGCCTCTGTCACCAGCGCAGGCCAGAGTGGTGGGGTCAATGCCACTTTACGAATTGCGGATAGCTAAGTGATGAGTTGGTTGGTGCGCCACTATCGAGTGTTGGCAGCAGTGGTGCTGTTTGCGCTCATGATGACCCAGATTCCTGCTCGCGCAGTTACCGGCCTGTTGCCCGGAAGTGTGGCACTGACAGGGGTGACAGGAACGATCTGGTCCGGCCAGGCAGTCAGGGGTTGGGTATTGTTGGATGGCAAACCCCTGATGTTGGGACGCGTGCAGTGGCGGCTTCAAGCGTGGCGACTGGGGTGGAGCACACCGTTAACCGTGACCAGTGAATGGGGTGATCAGATTCTCCAGGCGCGAGCGGGCGCGGGGTTGTCGGGTCGCCAGAGCCTTCGTGATGTGACTGTGAGTATCGACATCGCTATCCTCCGAGCGATGTTTCCGCTGTACCTTGAAGGGAAACTCTCCGGTAACTTCGACCGCATTGAGTTCGCTAATGGCAAATTGTCTCGGGCTGAGGGGGTTGCTTACCTTCGCGGCGCGACCTGGACCGCGAATAGTGGCGATATTCCCCTCGGGGACTATCGGATCGATATGACTGGGTCTGCAGCCAAGGCAGGTGTAAAAGGCATTGTCGAAACTGAGGGCGGCGCATTGATGCTCGCGGGCGAACTCAATGTTTTGCCCGAGGCTTATTCAGTGAATCTCCAGGGTAGCGGGCCTGTCGCCAGAGACGACAGTTTTCGCAGAGCGGTCGCAATGCTGGCGACGCCCAGTGCCGAGGGTTTCGACATTATCCTTCAGGGACAGTTGTGAGCTTGTTATTACACAGACCGGCACGTAGTTTGCACGATCAGCAAATGATAAATGACGCATTGGGTAGTGATGCACTCCTGATGCGCGACGGGTAGGAGGCGCCCACATGGTGGCAACTGGAAACGCGGTGTGGTCAAGCCGCTTCGCATTCGTGATGGCATCGGTCGGATTTGCAGTGGGTCTCGGCAACATCTGGCGATTCCCGTATGTGACAGGTGAGAATGGCGGCAGCGCTTTTATCGTGATTTATCTTCTCTGCGCTATCGCCATCGGCATTCCTTGCCTCATGGCTGAGCTACTGGTCGGCAGGCGCGGAGGTGGCAGCCCACCTACCTCTATGGCTGCGGTGGCCAAAGAGTCCGGCCGCACTGAAGGCTGGAAAATAGTCGGTGGCATGGGTGTCGCAACGGCTTACACCATTGCCATTACCTATGCTGTGGTTGTGGGTTGGGTGCTGTGGTATCTGGCGCGGGCACTGGGGACAGGTTTTGCTGATTTTGATGCCGGTGTGGCTGAGACCACGTTTACCGGTTTGCTGGCTGACAATCAGTCCATGGTGTTGTGGACTCTGATGGGTAACCTGATGGTTGGTGGCATTATTTATGCGGGTGTCACTGCGGGTATTGAGCGAGCCGTGACGATCATGATGCCGCTGATGTTTTCGCTACTCGTCGGGCTGAGTATCTACAACTATTTTGCGGGTGGCTTTGTCGAAACACTAGAGTGGTTGTTCACTCCTGACTTCAGCAAGGTCACTGGCGCGACGTTTCTGGCGGCAGTTGGCCAGGCTTTTTTCTCCATTGGTGTGGGTATGGGGGGCATGATGACTTACGGCGCCTATCTCCCCAGAGATTTTTCTATCACACGTGGCGCGGGCACAATCGTTCTGGCCGATACGCTGATCGCCTTATTGGCGGGTTTCGTGGTTTTCCCGGCGGTTTTTCACTTTGGCCTAGATATGGCGAGTGGGCCGGGCCTCATATTCCAGACCCTGCCTGTGGCGTTCGCGCAAATGCCGGGCGGTGCGGTGTTTGCGGTGCTATTTTTCATTATGTTGGCGGTGGCCGGCGTGACTTCCATGGTGGGATTGTTGGAGAGTGTGACCAGCTGGACGAAAGAAAAGCTTGGGACGTCGCGTCAGCGCAGCACGATCTTGGTGGTCGGCTCGGTGACTAGCCTGAGCGTTATTTCGGTGCTCAGCTACAACATATGGGAAGACTATCGCTTGCTCGGTATGAATTTTAATGAACTTACTGAAGCGCTTTACGACAAATTGTTGTTGCCCATGGCGGGTTTGTTGGTGGCGTTATTCACCGGCTGGTTCATGCATCGCGATCAAAGCGAAGATGAGCTGCGTGACGATCCGCGGTGGTATGGCCTCTGGCGAGGACTGACGCGATTTGTCGTGGTGCCCGCGGTGGCACTGATCCTTATCACCGGATTGATTTAATTGTCATGCTGATGACCCTAACAGACTGGCTCTGGTCCTATGTGCTGATCGGTGCGCTGCTCTTGGTCGGGTTGCGCTTCACCATCGGCGCAAGAGGTGTTCAGATAAGGCTATTCCGCCACACCCTCGCGGTGTTATCTGATATCGAGTGGCGGGGTTCCGAGCGAGGTATCTCCAGTTTTCAAGCACTCACGGTCAGTGTTGCTGGGCGCGTTGGCGGTGGCAATATTGCCGGGGTGGCAGTGGCTATTACCTTGGGTGGACCAGGCGCACTGTTCTGGATGTGGCTCATTGCTCTGCTGGGCATGGCCACCAGTCTCTTTGAGTGCGCGTTGGCCCAGCTGTACAAGAGGCGTCATGGCGAGGAGACGTTTCGCGGCGGTCCAGCCTATGTCATGCGCTATGGACTGGGCTGGCGGGTACTCCCCATGATCTACAGCTTGCTGCTATTGGTAACGATTGGCTTCGGCTTCAACGCGGTACAAAGTTACGTTGTAACAACTTCGATCGAATCGGCCTTCGGCGTTCCCGCCCTCACGAGTGGACTGGTGATGACGGTGGTCATGGCGGTTATCTTGTTCGGCGGTATTCGGCGTCTGGCGCTAGTCTCTGAAGTCATCGTGCCCGCTATGGTGGTGGGTTACCTCATGCTCGCGCTGCTGGTCTTGGCATTGAACGTCGGGGAGATTCCGAGCGCTTTGTGGCTGATCCTCTCGTCAGCGTTGGGGCTTGAACAGGCGGTCGGTGGGGGTGTCGCTGCCGCAATTGCACAAGGCGCGCGCAGGGGACTGTTCTCCAATGAGGCGGGCCTAGGTACCGTGCCCAATGTAGCTGCCGCAGCAGACGTACCGCATCCTGTGTCTCAAGGCTTAGTTCAATCTCTCAGCGTGTTTATCGATACGATTATTTTGTGTACTGCCACTGCCCTGATCATCCTGATGTCCTCCACGTATGGCTCCGAATCAGCGCAGATTCAAGGTGTGGTCATGACTCAGATGGCGGTGGCGGAACACGTAGGCTCCTGGGGAGAGCCCCTTGTAAGCCTTGTGCTGGTGTTATTTGCGACCACAACGATCGCGTACAACAGTTTCCTAGGTGAGAACAGTATCGCGTACTTCGAGCGGACGGGACCGAGAGCGATTTTCCTGTTCCGACTGGCGGTGTTGACCATGATCGCGTGGGCATCGGTTCAGGATCTCGGAACAGTATTCGGTTTTGCGGATCTGACTATGGCGCTCCTGGCATTGACCAATCTGCTGGCACTTTGGGCGCTGTACCCCATTGCTATGTCATTGCTGCGGCATTTTGAGCGACAACTGGAAGCCGGAGAGGCGCCCAGATTCAGCAGTGATCAGCTGCCGGACGAGGTGCTCGACCCAGCCAGTTGGCCACACCATATCAACGACTAAAAAGCGCTACTGCACTTCCGACAGTTCAACCGTAAACCGTTTTTCCTCGCCTTCACGTGTCGTGACAACGTCGATGGTGTCACCAACGCGGTGCTTTTCCATGGCCGAGAGAAACTCATCGTTGTTGGCAACCTGCTCTCCGTCGATCTCTATAATGACGTCACCGAGGATAATCTCGCCCCGAGACCCTCTTCTCGCCCCCACCATGCCTGCTGTTTCGGCGGGAAACCCACGGTAGGTTCTGACGATCGGGACGCCGTCGACCCGGTAACGCCTTAGCCAACGATCCGATGCCAGTTCGACGCCCAGCACAGGGCGCATAATTTTCCCGAAGGCGATCAGTTGTGGAACGACTTCAATAACCGTATTTACCGGGATCGCAAAGCCAATGCCTGCGCTGCCTCCGCTCGGTGAGTAGATCGCGGTATTGACACCGACCAGTTGCCCTAAAGAATTGAGCAGTGGGCCACCAGAGTTGCCGGGATTGATCGCCGCATCCGTTTGGATGACCCCTCGAATGGTGCGATTACTTGGAGATTGGATTTCCCGGTCCAGGGCGCTGATCACGCCAACCGTGAGAGTGGTATCGAGTCCAAAGGGGTTGCCGATGGCCATGACTTTGCGGCCGACCGAGAGCTCAGAGGAGTCACCGAGTGGTAATTCAGTGAGGTTATCCGGTGGTTCGATCATGCGCAGTACGGCCAGATCTCTCTCGGGCGCGAGGCCTACGACCTCTGCCTGAAAGGATGCTTCGTCCGCTAATGTGATGGCCAGACGATCAGCGCCGGCGACGACGTGGTAGTTGGTCACGACAAGCCCGGAACTGGCATCCCATACGAAGCCCGACCCGGCGCCGCGTGGGATTTCCATGACGTTGCGGGTAAAGCGTTGCCGGCGGAGCTCACTGGAGGTCACAAAAACAACCGCTGGGCTCGCGCGTTGAAAGACCTCGGTGGTATTGGCTTCGTCATCAGTTGAGAAGCTCAAATAGTCCGGTGCGTCTTGTGCGGAAAGCAGAGGACCCTGCCACTGCAGCGCCAGTGCCGCGAGGCAGGTCACCCCGATCTTGACGGGGTTCATGCGGCTTGCAGCGCCCTGATTCGGTCGTCTAACGGCGGGTGCGAGCGCAGCAAAGCCTGCAAGCCCGAGCCAGCGTGTGATCGAATGCCGAAAGCGGTCATTTCACCGGGTAAATCCTGAGGCAAACCCTGTTCGGCTTTTAATCGCATCAGTGCGGCAGTCATGCCCGCGGTGCTGGCAAGTTGCGCACCTGCCGCATCCGCTCTGTACTCCCGGTAGCGAGAGAACCACATGATGATCATGCTGGCCAGAATGCCGAGCACAACTTGAGCCAAGAGAGTGACGATGATGTAGCCAAATCCATAACCTCGCTCGTTTTTGAATACGACCCGGTCAACGGTGTGCCCGATAATGCGAGCAAAGAACATAACGAAGGTGTTCAGTACGCCCTGAATCAACGCCAGCGTAATCATGTCGCCATTGGCAACATGACCAATTTCGTGTGCCAGGACTGCGCGAGTCTCCTCCTTATCAAAGCGCCTCAGCAAGCCGGTACTCACTGCGACCAGTGCGTTATTGCGATTCCATCCGGTCGCAAAGGCGTTGGCGGCATCTGAGGGGAAGATGCCCACTTCCGGCATACCAATGCCGGCGTCGCGAGCGAGACTATCCACAGTGTCGATAAGCCATTGTTCGTCGGCGTTGCCCGGCGTCTCAATAATTTGGGTTCCCGTCCCCCTTTTTGCCAAGAACTTGGAGAGCAGCAGCGAGAATACAGAGCCGGTCATACCAAAGAGAGCGCAGAAAATGAGCAGGCTGCTCAGGTTCAGGTCGACGCCGTTATTGACAAGGATGCCCTCCAGTCCGAACAAGCTGAAAATCAGGCTGATCAGCACCAGAACGGCGATATTGGTCGCCATGAATAGCAGAATTCTCATAACCAGCGCTCCCGGAGAATAACGATCGACCCGTTAGACATGGGGGTCGTCCCCATTATTTTCAAGCTCGTCTACCGTATCGGGCTTCGGCAGCGGATGTTTACTGATTTCTAGGTTGGTCGGGTGATCGTTATCTGCCTCAACGAGCAAGATTTCACCGCGCAAATCGGTGTTCCCCGAGCCTATTTCAAACAGGGTATTCACCGCCTCATCTTTGTGCGTCCAGCAGGCTACCTGGCCGGCTCGGCCTCCCTTGACCCAGCTACCTGACTTGCCCCAGTAGTGCCCTAATTGGTTGCGGATGATGAATACGCCGCTCACGACACCTGCTCCTCCCGTAAGTGAGTAATCAGAGCCTAAACCCTGACTGCTATGACAGCTCAGCTGAGTAAAAAATCCTTGGCTTCATTGATTTTCGCTGCGAGGTAGTCGTTCCCACCTCGGTCTGGATGCAGTTTTTGGATCAGTGTGCGGTGCGCGGCCACAATGTCATCGTGATCAGCATCATCCGAAAGACCCAGTACTGCGAGTGCTTCTGCACGGATGAGGCCGGCACTCTGACCGCTTTCCTGATGTTGTGAGCGCTCTTCGGCTCCGCTCTCTTCAGGGAATCGCTGCTCGAGATAACTGGCCAGCAGTTGAGCCGAGTCAGCATCTTCTCTTTGGCAGAATGCCATCAAGTCATCGAGTTGTTCGCGATCCAGTTCGTCCAGAAGCCAGTCCTGGTGGGCGCCCTCCAGTACCACTCCACTCAGATCGCCACTGTCATGGTCCAGCGTCATCTTCAAGATTCGCGATGTCACCTCAGATTTTTTGCCTGCCGCTTGGGCTCCCTGACCCCGGAGACTTCCCAGCATGGGTAGGAGACGAATCAGCAGGGGAAGCGTTTGCCGAGCGATCACCAGTGCCCCGGTCAATGCAGCACCTATCCAATGCATCTTGCCCATCAATGTCAGCACAACGACGCCCACGACGGCGCCGCCAAGCATAATCTGCATATAGGCTGCGCGACGTTTGTGTGGTGGTTGTCTTTGGGCGCGTCGGACCAAAATGACCAGGGCCAGTGCGACGGCGATAAGCAGAATCATTCTTGGCACGTGACTAAGGGCTCCTCTGTGATTGGTCGGATGTTCTTGGTGGTAACAATGATATCGGGTTTGGCTCAGCGCTACGGCGCTTTTTCCAATTGCTCCAAAAGGAGTCGATCGCCCGCACCGTCGCTGTCCCGCAACGCTTTCAGTCCGCCACGCGCAAAGCGTGCCACTGCACCTAACAGTTGTCTCAGGCGCTCGGCGCTGCTGGCATCAAATGGCACCGCGGCGCCGCCACTCAATTTTGCCATCCTATCGAAGACAGTGCGGGTAGTGGCGTCCCTGCCTTCTTGAAACAGGAAAAGCGGAAGCTTTTTGATGCCGCACTGCCCGGCAAGCGACAACAGGGGTTCCGGTGATTCCTCGCACGCATCACCAACAAAAACGAGAGCCCGAATAGGCTGCGACGCCGAGCCGGCATCCAGCGCATGATGAAGCACTCTGCCGATCTGTGTGATGCCGGCCTCGCAGGTGACGCCACTCATCTGGTCGAGCAACGCGTCCGATTCAGTGAGCCAGTGGCTCGAGTGAAATTCTGCCATGCCTCGGTAGTAGCACAGCTGAACCGCTAGAGAAGTGGTTTCTGAAGCGGCGCTGAACAGCTCGCCGTGCAGTTTTCTAGCTTGCTGCCAAGTCGGCTCGCGGCTCGCCGTTGCATCGAGTGCAAAGACCAGGCGCGCCTGGCGCTGGGTCACCGCCTGAATGGCCTTGGTTTGCCGCAAAAACGCGACAACATCGCCCGAGCGGGGGCGGTCAAGATCTTTTGGGATGAGACTGCCCTAGGGTGAGGGCGCGCGGGGCGCGAGCAATCCGCGATCACGGAGCTCGCGAAGATAGTGGCGCCGGCTCGTCAGCTCAGAAACCACCGCATCGAGAGCCTCCTGGTCGAGGGTCAGACGGTCGCTGTCGCGGTCGCCGCTGACCAGCTCCATGAGTTTGCGGCTTGAGAAGTCGCCTGCATTAAAGGGTTCGCGTTTTGTCTGTGTCATGATGTTTTCCTCCCCCGCCACCTGCGTGCGCAGGCTGTTCTGTCGGGCGGCTACGGGGTGCGTAGCCTCATTTCCCGGGCGGGATTTACTGTCCGTCGTCAAAATAGCCGGCTATTATGACAAAAACATGGCAGGACATGCCACTCGGCGCGATCTTGAGGTAAAAACGCATGAAATGGATGGAGATTCGAAGGCAGCACGCACTACCTGACGCAGCCAGCGCCCTGCCGGGCCGGGTCGAGGCGATGCCGATCACAGATCGTCATGCAGTGTTAGGGGTGCCGCTGCTGCCTCCCTATGCGGCGCACCTTGAGCAAGCGCTGTTTGGAATGGGGTGCTTTTGGGGAGTGGAGCGTCTGTTTTGGCAGATTCCGGGAGTCGTCACGACAGCCGTCGGTTACGCCGCCGGTATCACGCCAAACCCCATCTATAAAGAAGTCTGCACTGGCCAGACCGGGCACAACGAGGTTGTACTGGTGGTTTTTGACCCTGCAGAGGTCAGCTATGACATCCTGCTCGGTGCTTTTTGGGAGAATCATGACCCCACCCAGGGCATGCGTCAGGGCAACGACTGGGGTACCCAGTATCGATCGGGTATCTATTGCTATGGCGATGCGCAAGAGGCAGCAGCGCGGGCCAGCCTCGATGCCTATCAGCCGGCGTTGACGTCATCGGGTTACAGTGACATCACCACAGAAATTTTGCCGGCCCCAACGTTTTATTTTGCCGAGGACTACCATCAGCAGTATCTGCACAAAAATCCTGCAGGGTATTGCGGCATGGGCGGGACCGGTGTCGTTTGTCCTATCGGTACGGGCGTTGTTGCTCAGGCAGGGCACTAGCTTGCGCGGGAAGACTGGCTCAGCGCGGCGGTGACCGCCGTATCGACGCTCAGTATCCGGTCGCTTAAGCGGACGGCTTTGGCGCCTACCGATTTCGCCAGATCGACCTCATAAGGAATAAAGCCACCCTCCGGCCCCAGCATGATCAGTCCTTCAGCTGACTGTGTTGCCAGCGCTTCGGGTGCGCCCGGGTGCGCGATCCAGCACGCTCTGGATCCGATGAGTCCCGGTAGCTGATCCTCAATAAACGGTTTGAAGCGCGGGTACAGGTGTACCTGCGGTAACACGGTATCCCCTGCGCGCTCGAGCCCGGCGATCAGTGCAGCGTCGATGCGATCAGGTTGCAACAGCGGGCTCTGCCAGTAGCTTTTCTCCACGCGAGCGCTGTTAATCAAATAGAGGTGGGAGACACCCATTTCAGCTGCCGTCCGGAATACTCTGCGCAGCATTTTCGGGCGGGGGAGTGCAAGGATCAGGTCACAGGGGTGTCGTGGTAGGGGAGGATCGACGAGGTCAATCTGAAGGTGGGTGTGCTCGTCAGACAGTTTAACCACCGTGCCGCTGCCCCTCAGCCTACCCAGTGACCCCACTCGTAAGCGCTCACCCATCTGCGCTTTGAGGATCCCACGGATGTGCTCGTGGCGGCGGTCGTCAATACAAACAATGTTCTCGTCGAGCCAGTCCTCGGGCCTGAGTAAAATGATATTCATGGATACCGAACCAGGTTCATGACACCCAAAGGTCGTACTCATCGGCAGCGGTAATCTCGGCCTCTACCAATTCGCCTGGTTGAAATTCGGTCACCCCTGGCAGGTGAACCACGCCATCGATCTCGGGTGCGTCAGCCTGTGTCCGGCCCGTTGCACCGTCGCTCGATACCCTGTCAATTAGAATCTGTTGCGTCGTGCCCACTTTGCGCTGGAGTTTGCTGGTACTGATTGATTGCTGGAGCGCCATGAATTGCTCCCAGCGATCCACCTTAACTTCCTCAGGCACGGGGTCAGGTAGCGCGTTGGCTGCAGCGCCTTTGACAGGTGAGTACTGGAAGCAGCCAACGCGATCCAACTGTGCTGCCTCAATAAAATTCAGGAGCGTCTCAAATTCCGCCTCGGTCTCACCGGGGTAGCCGACAATAAAAGTAGAGCGAATTGTCAGGTCGGGGCACAGGTCGCGCCACCGAGCGATGCGATCAAGGGTTTTTTCTGCTGCTGCGGGTCGCTTCATTCTTTGCAACACGCTTTGGGCCCCATGCTGTAGCGGCATGTCAATATAAGGGAGCAGCTTACCTTCAGCCATCATGGGAATCAGCGCGTCCACATGGGGGTAAGGGTACACATAGTGCATACGAATCCAAATTCCGAGTTCAGACAGCGCTGTGGCCAGACTCTCCAGATTCGATTTCAGTGGCCGGCCCTGCCAAAAATCGGTCTGATATTTGAGGTCAATGCCATAGGCACTGGTGTCTTGGGATACGATCAGCAGCTCGCGCACCCCTGCCCGCGCCAAGCCCTCGGCCTCATCCATCACGGAGCCAATGGGGCGACTGACCAGATCACCACGGATGCTGGGGATGATGCAGAAGCGGCAGCGATGGTTACAACCCTCGCTGATCTTGAGATAGGCATAGTGGCGCGGGGTGAGTTTTACGCCCTGTGCCGGAATGAGATCGATCAAGGGGTTGGGCTGGTGACGGTGCGGCAACACTTCTCGGACCGTACCCAAGACCTCTTCATAGGCGGCCGGCCCGCTGATGCCCAGCACTTTGGGATGTCGGGCGCGAATGGTTTCAGCGTCCTCGCCGCGACCCATGCAGCCAGTGACCAGCACACGGCCATTCTCGCTGATGGCTTCTCCAATGGCTTCGAGGCTTTCCTCCTTGGCGGCATCAATAAATCCGCAGGTGTTGACGATGACCACGCCCGCGTCTTCGTAGTGAGGAGTGATCTCGTAACCTTCTATTCGCAGTTGGGTCAGGATGCGCTCGGAATCGACCAAGGCTTTTGGGCAACCCAATGAGATAAAGCCGACCTTTTCGCCGCCTTCAGTTGTCGCTGTACTTGCTTCGGAATGCGCCATCTTCTTAAGCCTTGATCGAACTATCACTGCTGTGGGTGCGAATACGTAGTTCTGTCCGCAGCAGACTCAGTAATTGCAGAGTTTCCTCACGGTTGAGGAAGTCACCGATACGGATTTCGGAGAGCCGGTCGTGCACGGACAGTTCAGGACCCTGCCAATGGTGGGTCTCGGGTACCACGCGCAGTGCGGATTCCTCACGCGCGAAGCGCCAGCTTCGCTTTGGGACAAAATACCCCTTGTCGATCGTGATCAGGTCGTCAGTCAGGCGAATGACATGCCGGTACTCCAGCTTCCAGTTGACCCAATAGAGCGCTCCCGCAAGTGCGGTCAGCTCAAGACCCGCTAGGGGCAAAATGGGCCATGCGCCCAACAGCGCAAAAGCAATACCTGCGCCCAGAGACGGCACAGCCAGCGCGGCCAGTAACCACAGGTTATGGCGCCAGGTAGCAGAGTGGTTCGGTTTGACCACGATCACTTTTTCCTGACCCGCTTGGTTGACGAGGACCACGTTGCTCTCCTAATAGCGCGAGAGCGCATGGTAATGCATCTCCGCAATGCGTCGGAATGCCAACTTAAGCTAGTAGAAAGCGGCAGGTGCCGGGGAGAAGGCGGTCAAAGCCTCTCCCGTCAGCGGATGGGTGAATCGTAATGATGTCGCATGTAACAACAGACGCGGCGCAGCTTTGAGCACTGCCTCGGGCGCATAGAAATCACAGCCCAAAATCGGATGCCCTATCTCTCTCATATGAATTCGTAGCTGATGTGATCGACCGGTGATGGGGGTGAGCGCCAACAATGAACTATAGTCGTCGCGACTGAGGACTTTCCAACGCGTCAAAGCCTGTTTTCCCGTCTCAAAACAGACTTTTTGCTTGGGTCTGTTGGGCCAGTCGGCGATCAGTGGCAGGTCGACTTCACCGACGTCCTCGGTGACCTGACCCGCGACGCGTGCGACATAGGATTTACAGATCCGCCGCTCCTGAAACTGGCGTGCGAGACCAGACAGCGCCTCGCGGTGGCGGGGAATCACCATCACACCAGAGGTGTCGAGATCCAAGCGATGGACAGCAGACACACCGGGATAGCGAACGCTGAGTCGATTGAGCAGGCAGTCGCGGTTGAGCGGATGACGCCCCGGTACGCTCAGCAGCAAGGTGGGTTTATCGACAATCAGCAAGTGGGGGTCACGAAACAGGAGTCTTATTGATTCCTGCGAGTGGGGGACCTGATAGGGCGGTGTGTCGTCAGCTGATGAATTCACTGTGGCTAGCAAGTGCCCGGGCGTTACTGAGCGCTCAGCGCTTCAAGGTACCGACACACGGCCTCTGGAATACCCCAGCGCAGGGCATCAATGGTAAACGCATGGCCGATTGAGACCTCGAGCAGCTCGGGAATCCGGAAGTCACGCAGATTAGTCAGGTTCAGATCGTGGCCCGCATTAATACCAAGGCCGTTGGCAGTTGCAGCAGCAGCAGCCTCCTGAAATTGCGCAAGTACGGCGTCGAAGTCTCCTCGCTCGTGAGCTCTGGCATAGCTTTCGGTGTAGAGCTCGATCCGGTCGGCGCCGAGAGCCGGAATGAGCTCGATTTGCGATGGCTCTGGGTCCATGAAGAGACTGACGCGGCACCCCAGCGACTTCAGTTTTTCAATCACCGGCGCCAAACGTGCACCGTCGCGTGCGATATCGAAGCCATGATCTGAGGTCAGTTGATCATCAGTATCGGGCACCAATGTCACTTGCTCCGGTCGCACGGCCTCAATGAGTTGCAGAAAGCCCGGGTAATCGCTGACGCCCTCGCGGCTGGAGGACTGTGCTGCTGCGAAGGGGTTGCCTTCGATGTTGAATTCGACGTCGGCAGGCGCCCCCTCGCTTTTAGACTCCTGTCTATTGAAGCCAAGCGAGGTCTTGCCAAGCTGCACGCAATCATCAGCGCGGATATGGCGCTGATCCGGTCGCGGGTGCACTGTAATGCCATGGGCGCCCGCCTCAATGACGGCGGCAGCAAATTCGCAAGGATCTGGGTGACAGGTATCTCGAGAGTTCCGTATGAGTGCAATCTTATTGAGATTGATGCTGAGTTGAATCACGGATTGATTCTGCTCATAGAGATAATGACCACTGGCTTCACCGGTACATCCTGAAATACCGTGGGCCCCTGAGTGGTTAGCGCACGCGCAGAGTTGGTTTCAGACAGCGCGATGATATCGACGACTTGCATACCTTCAACGACCTCGCCGAATACGGTGTAACCATCTTTGCCCCCCGCCCAGTCCAATCGCAGGTTGCTGCGCTGATTAATGAAGAACTGTGCCGTCGCAGAGTCGGGGTCACTAGTGCGCGCCATCGCCAGCGTGCCGCGGGTATTGTGGAGTTTGTTGATTGACTCGTTGACGATGGGATCGCCTGTCTCCTTCTCCTCCAGAGTAGCCGTAAAGCCACCTCCCTGAATCATGAAGTTGGGAATCACCCGATGAAATACGGTGCCGTCATAGTGACCGGCGTCGACATAGCTCAGAAAATTTTCCACGGTGATAGGTGATTTATCAGCAAATAGCTCAATCGTGATCTCGCCATCGGTGGTTTTCATCAGCACCTTGGGGTTACCGATGTCGTCGTCAGCGAGTGGCGTCGGCATCCCCGCGGACAGCCACAGTGCGGCCGCAGCCGCGAGCAAGCGAGACTTATTCCCTAGAGTCGTGAAGCTCGTCATTATTTTCTCCTTTCTTATGACCATCCGTCCGGGCGTTTTTTCTTTGGCCATAGCCTCGGAGCGACTACAGCAAGGATGACGCCGAGAAAGACGGCTAGCGCGCCATCCAATATCTGATTGTTAGCAATACGTTCTCGCAACCGCACATTCTCTAAACGGAGCAAATCGGCTTCAGAGCGGTTGGATTCGAGTTCTGCAACGAGTTGCTGATTCATGAGATCGAGATCCAGCGCCGCTGCTGAGACCCGCTTGACCTCAGTAAGCTCTGCCTGAGTGCTTTCCAGAGTGGTCGTCAATTCGATAATAGTTTCGTCAGCCTCTGTTACCTCGGACGAGCTCTGGTTGAGCTGGCTAAACAGCCGATCCCGCTCACCGCGAAGTTGTTCCAGTTCCAATCTCAAATCGTTAATGAGCAATCCGGCCGGTGGCTCTTTTTGAAGGTACTGAGTTGGCATCCAGCCGCGAGTCCCGCCTCGGGTTTCGATCTCGGTCCATTCGCCATCATCACTCAGATCATAGACGAGGAGCGCTGTGCCAGACGGCAATCCCCGATTCAAAATACGATAATCGGCGCCAGGCCCGCTTCGCACTGGCACCAGCACCATATCGCTGACGTACTGAGTCTCCTGCGTGATGCCATGTGGCGCAATGACTCCGAGAACCGCGGTGAGCAGCGCGGTTAGACCATGTCGTATGCGTGCTGTCCGGAATTTCATTGCGGCCTCTCAAAATGCTCGGGTTCTGCCTGCTCATCGCTCTGCTCTCTGAGATGCGGTGCAACAATCAGTATCGTCAGTAACATCACGGTCAAGGTGAAGCCGATGCTGGAGTAGAGTTTGTAGGAGACCCAGAAGGCTTCCTCATACTGGTAGGCAACATACAGATTGAGGGCCCCGACGAGCACAAAGTTGCCAATCCAGAGCGCATTCAGCTGCGTCCAAACCCTGCGAGTCACGGATAACTGGTTTCCCAGCAAACGCTCAAGCAGATTCCGTTCGCCCACAAATTGGGAGCCGAGGAATACGACTGCCAGCACCCAATTGAAAACGGTTGGCTTCCATTGAATAAAGCGTTGGTCTCTCAGAATCAGCGTGGCAGCGCCAAAAACCGCCACGGCTATTGCCATCCACATCAGACGCCGGTCGTTGTGCCTAGATATGGCAGAGGCCAGCAGCCAAACAATGACGCTACTCACCATGAGCACCGCGGTGGCACTAAAGATACCGTCGAAGGTATGTGAGTAGCTCCCAACGGTCACACTCTCACCATTCATCTGATAGGCGCCAAAAAAAAGCACCAGAGGCAGGAATTCCAGCAGTTGTTTCATGGATTAATTTGATCCCGCGCCCCAGCGCTCGCTATCACTTCGACTATGGTAGACAATCCCATCCTTCTTCTCAGCTCGGCGGGGTCTCTTGGATATTCCGGGCGAAGTGTAGAGATTGCCTTGATCGACTTCCACACACATAGTGCCGCTTCTGATGGTACCTTGAGCCCGCGTGATTTGGCTGACCGCGCCGTGAGTGAGGGTGTCCGTCGTCTAGCGATCACTGATCACGATACGATTGCCGGCTATCTGAGTGTCTACCAGTCAGTACCATCGGGGCTCGATTTGATCAGTGGCGTCGAGCTCTCATGCCAATGGGGGCGAGTGGGTATCCATATTGTGGGTCTTGGTTTTGACCCGGCTTCACCCGCTTTGTTACGGCATCTTGAAGGACTGGATAAAGCCCGCAAAGATCGTGCTGAAAAAATCGCACATACACTGGATCGCAACGGCATGCCCGGCGCGTTGGTGGGTGCGATGGCGGTAGCCGCGGGTGCACAGATAGGTCGCCCGCATTTTGCTCGATGGATGGTCTTGGCGGGCCACGTCGATAGTGAGCAATTGGCGTTCAAGCAGTTTCTGGGTCGCGGCAAGCCGGGTGACATCTCCCTGCTGTGGCCGACGCTAGATGACACTGTTGCCGCAATCAATGGTGCAGGTGGCGTATCGGTACTAGCCCACCCGTTGGACTACAAAATGACGGCGACCCGGCTCCGGGCTTTGACGGATGCGTTTCGCGATGCGGGTGGGCAGGCGTTGGAGGTCATCAACGGTCGGCCCCGGCCGGGTGATACAGACACTCTTTGGCGTCTGGTCAGGGAACGTGACTTGCAGATTTCCGTCGGGTCAGATTTTCACCGTGACTCGCCCTACGGCGCGGGACTGGGGGTCGACGTAACGGGGATTCCCGAGGGCATGGGGGTCTGGGAACAGCTGTGAGCCAGTTTTTTGCCATCCACCCTGAGACACCGCAGGCTCGACTGATACAACAGGCGGTCGACATTATTCACCGCGGTGGCGTGGTGGTGTACCCCACAGATTCAGCCTACGCATTAGGGTGCCAGCTTGGCGACAAAAAGGCAGTGGAGCGCATCCGACGGATCCGCGCGCTGCGGGACGATCACAACTTCACCTTGGTGTGTCGCGATCTGTCTGAGCTGGGAACCTATGCGCGTGTAGACAATGCCGCCTATCGGCTCTTACGCCACGCCACACCTGGCCCTTATACATTTATATTGGAAGCGACCCGGGATGTGCCCAAGCGGCTGGTACAGCCGAAACGCAAAACCATCGGCTTGCGCGTGCCGGATCATTCGATTCCACAGGCACTCCTGCAGGTGCTTGATGAGCCCCTCATGAGTGCGACCCTAGCTTTGCCCGGCGAGGAGTATCCCATGACAGACCCCTATGACATTCGGGATCACCTTGAGCACGAAGTAGATCTGGTTATTGACGGTGGCTTCTGCGGGCTGGAGGCTACCAGTGTGATTGATTTAACCGGCTCGGCTCCGCTGATTTTGCGCCGCGGTGTCGGCGACGTCAGCGACTTTGAAGACGCCTGAGGGTATAATTTCGTTGTGACCAACTCTACTGAAAACGCCCCGCAGGAGGGCGCCGAAAGGCCGCCGGAAAACCCCGTGGCAGAGAGTGATATGCCCACCCTGCGGCCCGAGCAGAGTGAAATGCCCTTTGCAATGGTCCGGGGCGAAGCAGTCACAGAGCTCCCCAAGGACCTTTACATTCCCCCGCAGGCGTTGGAGGTGTTTCTCGATGCCTTTGAAGGGCCTCTTGATCTGCTGCTTTACCTGATCCGACGCCAGAATCTCGACATCCTAGATATCGACGTCGCGCAAATCACCGAGCAATACATGCGCTATGTCGAACTGATGGATGCAATGCAGTTCGAGCTGGCAGCAGAGTACCTGCTCATGGCCGCGATGTTGGCTGAGATCAAGTCGCGCATGTTGCTTCCACGATCTAGTGACGTCGATGAGGACGAGGAGGATCCTCGTGCCAACCTCGTGCGTCGTCTGCAGGAATACGAGCGTTTCAAGAAGGCTGCTGAGGATATCGAAGCGATGCCGCGTCTGGAGCGGGAGTTGTGGCAGGCCTCTGCGGCCCCACCAGATCTTCGTCTGGAAAGACCGCTACCTGAGGTGGACATGCGGGAAGTGTTGCTGGCTTTAGGCGAGGTCTTGCGACGGGCCGAAATGTACGCCAGCCATCAGATTCAGATGGAATCGCTCTCAACTCGAGAGCGCATGTCTCAGGTGTTGGAAACATTGACGCAAGGGGGCTTCGTGCCGTTCGTCTCTCTGTTCAAGCCGGAAGAAGGCCGGCTGGGGGTGGTGGTGACGTTTCTGGCACTGATGGAGCTCATGAAGGAATCCCTGATTGAGCTCGTCCAGACAGAGGGCTTTGGGCCTATCCATATCAAAGCGAAATCGGAGTGAACATGGAAGCGGGGCTGGTGCAGATCTTGGAGGGCGCGCTGTTGGCAGCGGGAGAGCCCTTGTCCGTGCAGCGTATGACGCTCTTATTCGAGGAAAATGAGCGTCCGTCCAAGGAAGATATCCGCGCGGCAATTAAGTTGGTGGAGGAGCGCTGTGAGGATCGTGGCTACGAATTGGTGCAAGTCGCCTCGGGGTATCGATTTCAGGTGCGACAGGATCTGGCAACCTGGGTGGGCCGTCTCTGGCAGGAGCGCCCTGCTCGATACTCGCGAGCGCTTATGGAGACGCTTTCTCTTATTGCCTATCGTCAACCAATAACGCGCGGTGAGATTGAGGAAATTCGAGGTGTCGCCGTGAGCACCAATATCATCAAAACGCTTTTGGAACGCGAATGGGTGCGGGTGGTGGGCCACCGTGACGTGCCTGGCCGGCCAGCCATGTATGCAACGACCCGACAGTTTCTCGATTACTTCAATCTGAAATCACTTGATCAGTTGCCGCCACTGGCGGAGATCAAGGAACTCGACAACCTGTCTGGCGAGTTGGCATTGGAGGTGCCGGAGCAGCTCTCCGACCTTGACGCCGATGGACAACAAGAAGGGGGAGGCGTTGCCTCTCAACCCGATACGGAAGAAAAAGCCGCCGCAGCGCTGGATGACGACCAGCCTCAATTAGAAGACGCAGACGATGTCGAGCAAGACAGCCCCAAAGACTAAATCACCCGACTCTGTCACTGAAGACAAAGGCCAGAAGCTGCAAAAGGTGCTTGCGAATCTGGGACTTGGCTCGCGGCGGCAGATGGAGCGCTGGATTGAAGAGGGCCGCGTCGCCGTTGACGGCAGTGTGGCGACTCTTGGAGATCGTATTCGCTCGGGCCAGAGCCTGCGGCTGGATGGCAAGCCGCTGGAGATGGAGGCTGCCGGTGAGATTCGTGTCCTGCTGTATCACAAGCCGGTCAGAGAGGTTTGCTCCCGAGATGATCCCGAGGGTCGTAAAACGGTATTTGAGCGTTTGCCGAAACTGAAAAATGGCCGGTGGATTTCGGTGGGTCGCCTTGATTTCAACACTTCCGGAGTGCTGTTGTTTACCACAGACGGGGCGCTGGCTAATGCTCTGATGCATCCCTCGAATGCGATTGAGCGAGAGTATCTTGTCCGCGTGATGGGACGGATAGATGAACCTATGCTGGAGCGCCTTAAAGGCGGCGTAGAGCTCGATGATGGTCCTGCTAGATTTTCCGACATTCAGGAAGGAGGAGGTGACGGCATCAATCGCTTCTTTTATGTCGTGCTGATGGAGGGGCGCAACCGGGAGGTTCGGCGATTATGGGAGTCTCAGGGCACGACTGTTTCACGGTTGAAGCGCGTTCGTTACGGCGAGGTGTTCCTGCCTTCGAAGCTCAAGAAAGGGCAGTGGTTGGAATTGCCGCAGCGGGATGTGGATGTGGTCTATCAGATGGCCGGACTGCCCACTAGAGAGGCGGCACGATTGTCCAAAAAGGATCTGGAGCGTCGTCAGCGGTTCGCAAAAAAAGGGCAGCGGGTTGCAGGACGTCGGAGTCGACGTAGCGACTGAGCTCGCGAGCGGAGTCTGGGCCGCAGACGATAACAGCTCCGATTTGAGCAGCTTTAGCCCTGTGCGCTCAATGCTTGACCGTGGAGATCGCGACTGGCATCGCTTAGCAGATACAGCCATCGGTCAGTTAATGCGGCCGGCGCTGGATTAGTATCGGGTGGTTCCCCCGGATAGGCTGCTCTGCGCATGCCCGTGTTGACCGCACCCGGATTCAGACTGTTCACTCTAACGGAGCTAGTCGCGCTCAATTCGTCAGCGAGCACCTGCATGAAACCCTCGGTAGCAAATTTGGAAACCGCGTAAGCACCCCAGTAGGCTTTGCCCTGTCTTCCCACCCCGGAGCTGGTGAGCACGACTGAGGCAGCCGATGCGGCCTCGAGGAGCGGCATCAGTGCGCGGGTCAAGAGAAAGACCGAGGTCATGTTGACCTGCAAGACCTCGTCCCAGCTTTCGGGTGAAGTTTGTGCCAGCGCGCGGCGCTCACCCAGCACGCTGGCATTGTGTACCAAACCGTCGAGCATCACCTCTGCCCCCGCGAGTTCGTCTGCCAGCGTGGCATAGAGCGAGGGATCCCGGGTGTTGAGGTCCAGTGGAATGATGCCGGGCTTGGGGTATCCCATATCGGTAATCTGGTCGTACACCCGCGCCAATGCCGTTTCATCACGACCCAAAAGTAGGACTTCCGCGCCGTGTTGTGCACAACTGAGTGCGACAGCCTCTCCAATGCCGCGGCTGGCACCAGTGATCAGCACGGTTTTTCCGGCGAGCTCATCGCTGGACGCTTGCCAGCTGTTGGGGACAAAACTCATGACAGCATTCCTGAGATCAATTCGGCCAGTTCACGACTGCTGTCAGCCACCGCATCGGCCTGCCAGTTTGTCGCAGTTTCCCTGGGCGCCAGATATCCGTAAGCCGCGGCGATAGTGAAGCATCCCGCCGCCCGACCTGCCTCGATATCTCTTAAGTGATCCCCAATAAACAGGGTCTCTTTAGGGTCGCATGACAACTGTTTGCAGGCGAGCAAGACAGCCTCTGGGTCAGGCTTGGGTTGGTCGACGTGATCGGGTGTCACGACCGCCCCAGCCTTTGGGTCAAAGGGCATCCTGTCCATGAGAGGGAGCGTGAATCGCGCCAGTTTATTGGTCACGACTCCCCAGTGAATTCCCGCTCGATGCAGATCGGCAATCAGTGCCGGTAATCCGGGGTAAGGATGGCTGAGGTCTCCCAGACCGGCTTCATATAGCGTTAGAAAGCGCTGCCGCCACTGCTCAAAAGAGGGGTCGTCGGCTGACATGCCCAATGCGGTCTGCACCATACCGATGGCACCGTCGGACACACTGTGCCAGATGGTCTCGGGTTCGATGGGCGCTAACCCCGCTTCAGAACGCAGCTGAAGACCAATGTGAATGAATTCCGGAGCGGTATCGATCAGGGTGCCGTCGAGATCAAACAGCACCGCGCTCACGTTGCGTGATGTCACGGCTTTTTCGCTCGGATGAGATAGTTGACCGAGACATCACCCGGCGTAAGCCGATACCGCTTGGTGAGTGGGTTGTATGTCATCCCCATCATTTCTTGCATATCGAGCCCGGCCTCGCGAATCCAGCGCGCGAGTTCGGACGGCTTGATTAGTTTGTCGTATTCATGGGTGCCTCTGGGTAGCAGATTCAGGATGTACTCGGCACCGACAATGGCGAACAGGAATGACTTGGGGTTGCGGTTGATCGTGGAGAAGAACAGATCGCCACCCGGCTGACACAGGTCGGCGCAGGCCTGAATCACGGTGGATGGGTCGGGCACATGCTCCAGCATCTCAAGGCAGGTAACCACCTCGAACGTCTCTTGTTGCTGCTCTGCCAGCGCTTCTGCGGTGCTCTGCACGTAGTTGACGTCGACACCGCTTTCCAGCTGGTGTAGCCGCGCCACGGCCAGAGGTGCCTCACCCATATCAATACCTGTGACTTCGGCCCCCCGGTGCGCCATGGCCTCGCAGAGCAGCCCGCCCCCGCAGCCCACATCCAGCACGCTCTTGCCTTTGACGTCGGCATGCTGGTCAATCCAGCCAGCCCGCAAGGGATTGATGTCATGGAGCGGCTTGAATTCACTGTTGGGGTCCCACCAACGCGAGGCCAACTTCTCGAATTTGGCAATTTCATCTCGATCGACGTTGTCATTTATTGGCATCGTGTCAGGACTCCAGTGTTGTTCGGAAAGCGCCGAGCTGTTCGGACCAGTGGCCTGCTCTTGCGGCGAGATCAGTGTAGTCGAGTGTTTGCAACTTACCTGCAGTGACCAGCGGTTTTCCCGCCACCCAGCTCCACTTCACCTCGTTGCCGCTGCTCGCGTAGACCAGACTCGAGGCGAGATTGTGCCGCGGCAGGTGCTGCAGGCCGGACAGATCCAATGCAATAAGGTCAGCGGACTTGCCAACTTCGATACTACCGAGCTGCTCCTCTAAACCCAATGCCGATGCGCCGTGCAAAGTCGCCATCTCCAATGCGGTCCACGCATCGACCGCCTTCGCATCGCCATGCTGACTTTTGCCAATGAGTGATGCGGTCTGGAGTTCCCCGAGCATGTTGAGTCGGTTGTTGCTCGCAGCGCCATCGGTGCCCAATGCCACATTGATGCCACGATCAAGGAGTTTCTGCACTGGGCAAATACCGGAGCCTAGCTTGAGATTTGAGCGGGGGCAGTGCACAACATGCGCACCGTGAGTGGCCACTGTCTCGATGTCCTGCTCACCTAGCGCTGTCATGTGCACACATTGAGTACGCGGACCCAGCAGACCCACCTGCTCGAGAAAATCGATGGGTCGGAGGCCCGAACGTTCTACCGAGGTCAGCACTTCCTCGCGCGTCTCGTGTAGGTGGATCTGTATAGAGGCGTCGAGCTCTTCGGCCAGCATTGCCACTCTGGAAAGGGTCTTTTCGCTGACCATGTAGGTGGAGTGCGGTCCAAACCCGACATCGATACGGTCATGATCACGGTACTGATCGCGCAGCGCAAGGCCGCGGTTAATGCAGGATTCAGCGTCTCGAGCCCATGCGGTTTCAACATCGATCACCGGGAAAGTGAGGAGCGCGCGCAGGCCACTTCGGTCTACCGACTCGGCGGTGATCTCTGGGAAAAAATACTGGTCTGCCAGAGTTGTGGTGCCGCTCATTAACAAATCAGCAATCGCTAGGTCAGAGCCGTCGCGCACAAAATCCTCGCTGATAAAGTGACTTTCAGTCGGCCAGATATAGCGCTGCAACCAAGTCATCAGGGGAACATCATCTGCATAGCCCCTGAGCAGCGACATGGCGGCGTGACAATGCAGGTTAATGAAACCGGGCATCAGCGCACACTGCGGCAGATCGATATGCTCACCAGCATCGGCATCCTGTGCTTCCTGCCTTGGCAGAATGGCCGTGATCCGCCCCTCGCGAATCGCCACGCTGTGCCCCGTCATAACCTCGCGGCGCGGCACCATGGGAATCAGAAATTCGGGGTGTAAGACCGTGTCAAAATCAGGCATGGAGACTCCTCACGCGGGCCGCAGAGTATACAGGGGCCGGGGCCTCAAAACCGCCTGTTCGAGGCGCTAAAAACTCGCTTGAGGCGGGGTTGTTTGGTACACTCTGACTTTACGTAGCCGGGCCCCTAATGGCCCAATTACGAGCCCGAGTTAAGTAGCCCCAATGGCAGAAAATCCTCAGGAAATGGCGCGGGAAATCGTCCCCGTCAATATCGAAGACGAACTGAAACAGTCGTACATGGATTACGCGATGAGCGTGATCGTCGGCCGTGCGTTGCCGGATGTCCGAGACGGCTTGAAACCAGTGCATCGCAGGGTCTTGTTTGCGATGAACGAGTTGAATAACGACTGGAACAAGGCATACAAAAAGTCTGCACGGGTAGTGGGCGACGTCATCGGTAAGTACCACCCTCATGGTGATTCAGCCGTTTATGACACCATCGTTCGTATGGCGCAGGATTTCTCGTTGCGCTACACCCTGGTAGACGGTCAGGGAAATTTCGGCTCGGTTGACGGCGACTCTGCCGCAGCCATGCGCTACACCGAAATTCGCATGTCCAAAATCGCCCATGCCTTGCTCGCGGACCTGGACAAGGAAACGGTCGATTTCGTCGATAACTACGACGGCACCGAGCGTATACCGTCGGTGCTGCCAACCCGAGTCCCCAACCTTTTGGTCAATGGCTCGTCGGGTATTGCGGTTGGGATGGCCACCAATATCCCGCCCCACAACTTGCGCGAAGTGGTAGCGGGCTGCCTGGCGGCTTTGCAGGATCCGGATATCAGCGTCGACGAGCTGATGCAGTACATCCCCGGACCCGATTTCCCCACGGGCGCTCAGATCAACGGCCGAGCGGGCATTGTGCAGGCCTATCGTACTGGTCGGGGCCGCATCTACGTGCGAGCCAAAGCAGAAGTGATCTCGGACGAATCCAAAGGTAAAGACACCATTATCATCCATGAGATCCCCTATCAGCTAAATAAGTCGCGCCTGATTGAGCGCATTGCTGAGCTGGTCAAAGAGAAAAAGCTAGAGGGCATCACGGAGCTGCGAGATGAGTCAGACAAGGATGGCCTGAGGGTAGTGATAGAGCTGCGCCGCGGCGAAGTCGGTGACGTGGTGTTGAACAATCTGTATGCACAAACCCAACTGCAATCGGTAGTGGGCATCAACATGGTGGCCCTGGTTGATGGTGAGCCGAAGGTGCTCAACCTGAAGCAAATGATTGAGGCGTTTGTTCGTCATCGACGCGAAATTGTGACCCGACGGACGGTGTACCTTTTGCGCAAAGCCCGCGAGCGCGGTCACGTGCTGGAGGGTTTGGCCATTGCGCTCATCAATATTGATGACGTCATCGAACTGATCAAGGCCTCACCAACCGCTGCCGATGCCCGCGAGGGGCTGATGGCGCGATCCTGGGCGCCCGGAGATGTGATCGCGATGCTTGAGCGCGCCGGCGCTGATGCCTGCCGACCGGACGATCTTCCCGATTCATTGGGTCTCCATGACGGCCAGTATCACCTTTCGCCTGCACAGGCTCAGGCGATTCTCGATCTGCGTCTGCACCGTCTGACAGGGCTGGAACATGAGAAGTTGTTGCAGGAATACGCTGACAAGATTGCCGAGATTGCAGATTACCTAGAGATCCTGAGTGACCCGGATCGTCTCAAGCAGGTCATTCGCGAGGAGCTCGAGGAGGTCGTGGAAGAGTTCGGAGACGACCGTAAAACCCAGATTTCGGATTCAGCCCATGATCTGACTGTTGAAGACCTGATTACCGAGGAAGATCGCGTAGTGACCATTTCGCATGGTGGGTATGCCAAGACCCAGTCGCTGACCGACTATCAGGCTCAGCGAAGAGGCGGAACCGGCAGAAGCGCAACTGCGGTCAAAGACGAAGATTTTGTCGAGCATCTTTTAATTGCGAGTACTCATGCAACGATTCTGTGCTTTTCAAATCTGGGCAAGGTCTATTGGTTAAAAGTGTTCCATATTCCCTTGGCCAGTCGCACAGCCCGTGGGCGGCCCATGGTTAACCTGCTGCCGCTGGATGAGGGCGAGCGCATCACCTCCATTCTGCCCATTGAAGGATACGAAACCGACCATTTCATTTTCATGGCGACGGCTAACGGCATAGTCAAGAAGACCGATATGAGTCTGTTCTCGCGACAGCGCAGCGTCGGCCTTCGCGCGATTGAACTGGAAGAAGATGACGTGCTGATCGGCACCGCGGTCACTGATGGCAGTCAGGACATCATGCTGTTTTCCAGTGAAGGCAAGGTAGTGCGGTTCGCTGAGTCAGCTGTTCGTGCCATGGGCCGGACCGCGCGGGGTGTGAGAGGTATCAAACTTGGCGAGGGCCATAGTCTTATTTCACTGGTCGTGCCGAAGGAAGGCAGCAGAATCCTGACTGTGAGCGAGAATGGCTATGGTAAGCGTTCGGAGACTAGCGAGTTTCCCGTTAAAGGACGCGGTACAAAAGGCGTCATTGGCATGACGACTTCCGAGCGCAACGGCTCTCTGGTGGGTGCTGAGCAAGTCTGGGACGGCGATGAAATGATGCTGATCTCCAATCAGGGCACTGCGGTGAGAACCCGAGTCGAAGAAGTCAGTGTGCAGGGACGGAATACTCAAGGCGTCCGCGTGATCCGTACCCGCGACGGTGAGGCGCTGGTCAGCGTCAGTCGGATCGCCGAGGACGACGTGGACACGACCGACGCACAGTCCGCTATTGGCGGTTCGACTGGTTCGACTGGTTCGACTGATAGTGCCGCGCCGGTCACAGAGGCAGGCGATGCAGACGGTTCGATTGCGGAGGGAGCTGAGGACGCCGCAGAGTGACTCGAGCTCATAACTTCTGTGCGGGCCCGGCCGCGCTGCCGCAACCCGTGTTGGAGCGCGCGCAAGCCGAATTTTTGAATTGGTCTGATATTGGCGCTTCCGTGATGGAGGTTAGTCACCGTAGCCCCGCTTTCATGGAGGTTGCCCAGCAGGCTGAGGCATCTCTGCGACGTCTCATGGCGGTCAGTGACGATTACGCTGTGCTGTTTCTGCAGGGTGGCGCCTCGCTGCAGTTTGCTGCGGTTCCGCTCAATCTGAGCGCCCCGGGTCAGTCTGTCGATCAGGTTGTGACCGGGCAGTGGTCAAAAAAGGCCCTGCTGGAAGGGCAGCGCTTTGGGTCGGTCAATGTTGCGGCGACTTCAGAAGGCTCGGGCTTTACAACAGTGCCTCCTCAGAATGGGTGGCAAGTGGACTCCAGTGCGACCTACCTCCACTACTGCCCGAATGAAACCATCGGTGGTCTCGAGTTTGATTTTGTCCCGCAGATTGACGTGCCCTTGGTGGCCGATATGTCATCGACCATCCTGTCACGGCCCATCGACGTTAATCAGTTTGGTGTGCTTTATGCAGGAGCTCAGAAAAATATTGGACCTGCGGGTCTGTGTCTGGTCGTGGTGCATCGGGAACTTCTCGGGCGCGCTCGCGCCGAGGCTCCAGCCATGCTGAATTGGAAGACGGCCGCTGACAATGACTCCATGTACAACACACCGCCCACGTTCGCCCTGTATCTGACAGGCCTGGTATTCGAATGGCTGGAGAATCTGGGTGGGCTGGAAGAAATGGAAGCAATTAACCGTCGGAAAGCCGGCAAACTCTATCACCTCATCGATAACAGCGATTTTTACAGTAACCCGGTAGAGACTGTGAGCCGATCGCTGATGAATGTGCCCTTTACGCGGGCTGATGACGGCCTGGACCCGGTTTTTTTGCAGGAAGCAGAGGCGGTGCGGCTGCTCAACTTAAAGGGCCATCGATCAGTCGGCGGGATGCGCGCGAGTCTATACAATGCGGTGGAGGAAGCCTCGGTGGACGCCCTGTGTGACTTCATGCAGGATTTCGAACAACGCCACGGGTAATGAACCCGGCGAGGGGATACCCCATGAACCCTGATGAACAACTGAGTAAGATCCGAGAGCGTATTGATGCGATTGACAGTCAATTGCTCGAGCTGATCAGCGAACGTGCGCGATGTGCGCAGGAAGTCGCACAGGTGAAACTGAATGCGTCGCAGTTCGTGGAGGCGCCGCCAGTCTTTTACCGTCCCGAGCGTGAAGCGCAGGTGCTGCGCGCCATCCAAGAGCGCAACCCGGGGCCCTTGGCGGCCGAGCATATTGCCTCGGTCTTTCGGGAGATTATGTCCAGTTGTCTGGCTCTGGAGCAGCCGCTGTCGGTGGCCTTTCTCGGACCCGAGGGCACCTACTCTCAGGCAGCTTCGCTGAAACATTTTGGTCAGTCGGCGATACCTAGCTCACAGGCGAGCATTCATAAAGTGTTTCGTCAGGTTGAGGAGCGAATTTGTGACTACGGGGTTGTACCCGTGGAAAATTCGACCGAGGGCATGGTGGGCCAGACACTGGATTGTTTTCTGGAATCGCCACTGCAGATCACGGGTGAGATTGAACTTCCCGTGGTGCATCACTTGCTTGCAGGCCAAGGCACCGAGCAATCCGACATCCGGATGATTTTGGGGCACGAGCAGGCGCTGGGCCAATGCAGGCAATGGCTCGATAGCCACCTGCCCGATGTCCCGCGCGAAGCGGTGGCTAGTAACGGTGAGGCCGCCAGAAGGGCGGGAGTTGAGACCGGGGTGGCGGCGATCGCCGGCGAGCTGGCGGTCTCTTTACACAAGCTGGATACGCTAGCGAGCGCCATTCAGGACAGTTCCACCAACACCACACGGTTTTTGGTGCTGGGCAAAGAGACCGTGCCGCCTAGTGGTCATGACAAAACGTCGTTATTGGTATCTGCGCGAAACCGGCCGGGAGCGCTACTCGGCCTGCTGCGCCCCTTTGAGGAAAATGGCATCAGCTTGACTCGGATCGATTCCAGACCCTCCAAGACAGAAAAGTGGACCTATGTGTTCTATATTGAGTGCGAGGGTCATCTCGCTGATGACGTCATGGGAGAGGTGATGGGGCAGATAGAAGAGCACTCCATCATGCTGAAGAGGCTGGGCTCTTATCCCCGAGCGCCCATTTGATCGTGGACACTGATCACGACCCTATCGTCGCTTTTTTGGGTCTCGGACTGATTTCCGGGTCGTTGGCTGGTGCCCTCAAGCGCGGCAACTGGTGCGCCGATCTCATTGCCTGGGGACCTCGCGCCCCCTCGCTTGAGCGCGGTTTGGCTTTGGGTTTGATCGATCGTTTCAGCTTGGACCTGCCAACAATCGTCGCCGAGGCTGATGTCATCGTCATTGGCGCCCCCCCGGAGTCCACTGCTCAGCTTTTGCCAGAGGTTTTGGATCTGGCGGCGGCTTCGGGTGAACCTGTGGTAACGGACATGGCAAGCATTAAAGGCGTCATCGTTGATGCCGCGGGGTCAGCCTATCCGCGATTTGTCCCCGGGCACCCTATTGCAGGCAGTGAGAACAGTGGTGTCGGTGCTGCCTATCCTGGGCTGTTTGATGGGCGCGAGGTCATCCTGACACCCTCCGGCGAGACCGACACGGCCGCACTCAAGATTGTTGAACGGCTGTGGGTTACCGCGGGGGCACGTATTACGCATATGTCCGTGGAAGATCACGACGCGGCACTGGCGGCAAGTAGTCATATGCCCCATATGGTGGCTTACGCAATGACATCGATGCTAGCCGATCATGACTTGTCCCCCATGAAGCATGGCGGTGGCGCGCTCAGAGATATGACGCGTATCGCGGCATCAGATCCGCTGATGTGGCGAGATATTGCTTTGACCAATCGCGACGCCATTCTTACCGCAATGGACGCGATGGCGCGGGAGCAGGATCATTTGCGGACGCTGATTGCCGAGAGTGATGGTGACGCGATAGAAACCTTCTTTGCCCGGTGCAGGGAGGTCAGGCGCAAGCATGATGACATCCTGAATCCCCTCACGGGCGAGTCGGAGCAAACGGACTGATGCATTTTTATCTGGACCCAGGTGGCTCACTCACTGGTCGCATTCGTGTGCCGGGAGACAAGTCGATGTCACACCGAGCCATCATGCTGGGATCAATTGCCGAGGGCCGAACGACCGTCAGTGGTTTTCTTGAAGGTGAGGATGCACTGGCGACGCTCTCCGCTTTTCGTGAGATGGGTGTCGGCATCACGGATCCGCAATCGGGATGCCTGACGATTGAAGGCGTCGGTCTTCGTGGCTTGAATCCGCCCGCTCAAGTCATGGACGTGGGTAACTCCGGTACTAGCATCCGCCTGATGGCCGGTCTGCTCGCGGGACAATCTTTCGACAGTATTTTGACAGGTGATCAGTCGCTATTGCGTCGGCCCATGGCTAGGGTGATTACCCCGTTGTCGCAAATGGGCGCGCTCATCAGCTCACATGAGGGCTGCCCGCCTCTGGAGATTCAAGGGGGCCGCTCGCTGAACGCCATTCACTATGATCTGCCGGTTGCCAGTGCTCAGGTAAAGTCGAGTGTGTTGCTGGCGGGACTGTTTGCTGACGGCCGCACTAGTGTGACCGAACCGGCGCCGACCCGAGATCACACCGAGCGCATGCTGGCTGGGTTTGGCTATGTCGTTGACCGTGATCAGGGTGTGATTGGTCTAGAAGGTGGGGGATCACTCCACGGCACAGACATCGATATTCCTGCCGATATCTCCTCCGCCGCCTTTTTTCTGGTGGGCGCTTCGATTGCGCCCGGTTCAGATCTCACCCTAGAGCATGTAGGAATAAACCCGACTCGGGAGGGAGTGATTACGATTTTGCGCGCCATGGGCGCAGACATCGAGATTTTGAACGAGCGTCAGGTCGGAGGTGAGCCGGTCGCCGATCTCCGTGTTCGCTATGCACCCCTGAAAGGGATCGAGATTCCCGTCGAGGCAGTACCGCTTGCGATCGATGAGTTACCTGCTGTGTTAATCGCAGCGGCCTGCGCAGAGGGTCTGACTGTGCTCCGGGGGGCCGAAGAGCTGCGTGTAAAAGAGAGCGATCGGATTGCCAGCATGGCGGAAGGGCTGTCGCAATTGGGTATTGAGAACACCGTGCAGCCGGACGGCATCGAGGTGGTGGGTGGAGAATTTTCTGGCGGTGTGATCACCACCCATCACGACCACCGAATCGCCATGAGTTTCGCCATGGCGGCCCTGAGGGCGTCTGATCGAATTAAAGTGACTGACTGCGCTCACGTGGCAACATCCTTCCCAGGTTTTGCAGATTTGTCAGTACAGACCGGATTACGTCTGGAAGTCGTCGAGGAATGACCCACCCATCACCGGTTATCTGTGTTGACGGCCCCAGCGGAGCCGGTAAGGGCACGCTCAGTCAGCATTTGGCTAAAGCATTCGGGTGGCACCTTCTGGACAGTGGCGCCCTCTATCGCGTGGTTGGCTTCGCCTGCCGATGCCAGGCAATTGCATTAGAGGATAGTGATGCGGTTGCCGATATTGCCCGTACCCTCGACGTGACTTTTAGGCCGGCCGATGCTGGCGTCAGAGTGTGGGTCGCTGGCGAAGATGTGACCTCAGGTATTCGGACGGAGGAGGGAGGCCGGGACGCCTCCACCGTGGCTGCTTTGCCGGCAGTGCGCAAAGCACTTCTGTTGAGGCAGCAGGAGCTGGCCAGACCGCCGGGATTGGTGGCTGATGGTAGGGACATGGGCACCGTTGTCTTTCCGGATGCGCCCCTCAAGATATTCTTGACCGCCAGCGATCAAGCGCGTGCAGAGCGGCGTTTCCATCAGTTGCAGGGTATGGGGGAGAGTGTTAGTCTCGCGCGCCTTCTGACTGACATCCAAGAGAGAGACGCTAGGGACCAGTCCCGCACCGTGTCTCCGCTTGTGCCAGCAGAAGATGCCATCGTCATCGACAGTACCATGCTGTCCGCTGGCGAGGTCTTGCAGGCAGTCTGCGAACTGGCAGTCTCTCGCGAGTTATTAAGCGATGCATCGGAGTTACGGCTTGACCCCGCCGACGCGTCTGGACAATAAACCCGGCTGGGTCTGGAAGCCGGCAGGAGTGGGCTCACTCCGCAATGCAGGAACATCATCATGAGCGAATCCTTCGCCGAACTATTTGAAGAAAGTCTCCAAACCGTTGATATGGAACCCGGATCGATCGTCACGGGTGTCGTTATTGATATTGATAACGAGTGGGTCACTGTCCACGCCGGTTTGAAGTCAGAAGGGGTCATTCCCCTTGACCAATTTACCAACGCCAACGGTGAGTGCAGTCTCAGCGTGGGTGATGAAGTCCAGGTTGCTCTCGAAACCGTCGAAGACGGTTTTGGAGAAACCAAGCTCTCTCGCGAGAAAGCAAAGCGAGCCGAGGCGTGGAAAGGCCTCGAGGCTGCTCACTTGGCCGATGAGGTTGTCATGGGTGTGATCAATGGCAAGGTCAAGGGTGGCTTTACTGTCGACATCGAATCCATCCGCGCCTTCTTGCCTGGATCATTGATCGACGTTCGCCCCATTAGAGAAACGACGCATCTTGAGGGCAAGGAGCTTGAATTCAAGGTCATCAAACTCGATCAGAAGCGCAATAATGTAGTGGTGTCGCGACGAGCGGTCATGGAGTCCGCCAACAGTGCCGAGCGCGAGGAGTTGCTGCAAAACTTGCAGGAAGGCCAGTCAGTGAAAGGCGTGGTCAAGAACTTGACCGATTACGGAGCGTTTGTGGACCTTGGCGGTGTAGACGGACTGCTGCACATTACCGATATGGCTTGGAAACGCATCAAGCACCCAAGTGAAATCGTAGAAGTCGGACAGGAAATGGATGTCAAAATTCTCAAGTTCGATCGCGAGCGCAACCGAGTCTCATTGGGTCTCAAGCAATTGGGCGAAGATCCATGGGTTCAGATTACCGGCCGCTACCCAGAGGGCAGCCGTGTTGTGGCCAAGGTGACTAACCTGACTGATTACGGCTGCTTTGCCGAGATCGAAGAGGGTGTCGAGGGTCTGGTGCACGTCTCCGAAATGGACTGGACCAACAAGAATGTCCATCCCTCTAAGATCGTTCAGCTTGGTGATGAAGTTGAAGTCATGGTGCTCGACATTGATGAAGAGCGCCGCCGGATTTCCCTCGGCATCAAGCAGTGCGCGCAGAATCCTTGGGATGCGTTTGCCGCAGATCACGCAAAGGGCGACAAGATCTCAGGTAGCATCAAGTCCATCACCGACTTTGGAATCTTTATTGGTCTTGATGGCAATATTGATGGACTCGTTCATCTGAGTGACATCAGCTGGAACGAAACAGGTGAAGAAGCCGTCCGCAATTACAAGAAGGGTGACGAGATTGAGACGGTGATTCTGTCAATCGATCCAGAGCGGGAGCGCATTTCTTTAGGTATCAAGCAACTTGAGGAAGACGCTTTCTCACTTTATGTCAGCGACAACGACCGTGGCAGCCTAGTGACAGGCACCGTCACAGAAGTGGACGCCAAGGGAGCTACTATCAAGCTCTCTGACGAAGTAGAGGGCTACCTGAAGGCAGGTGATATCAGCTTTGACCGAGTCGATGACGCGCGTTCTGTTCTGAGTGTGGGTGATTCGGTAGAAGCTAAAGTCGTTAACGTGGATCGCAAGAGTCGCGGACTGGGGCTTTCCATCAAAGCCAAGGACATAGACGACGAGAAAGAAGCGGTTGCATCGCTGAAGGAGCAGGACGAGTCGTCCTCTCCAGGCACGATTGGTGACCTGATCAAGGCGAAAATGGAAGATTCTTAATCCATTGTGATAGTGTTGGGGCCGGCTTATGCCGGCCTTTTTTTTATTCCCCCACAGGCTGATCAACGCGTCGATAAATCTCATTAAAATTAACGACTTGCCAACACACGGGGTGTCGGCCAGAATACAAGTGAGTGTGACGGGAATGAAGCGATGACGCGCAGCGAATTAATTGACTTGATGACCGATGGTCAAAGCCAGTTGAGCGCCAAAGACGTCGAGTTGGCAGTGAAGCTGCTTATCGACCAAATGTCCGAAACCTTGTCATCGGGAGAGCGAATCGAGATCAGGGGATTCGGCAGTTTTTCCCTTCATTATCGAGAGCCTCGAGAGGGTCGGAACCCAAGAACCGGCGATACCGTGGCGCTTCGTGGCAAGCACGTGCCGCATTTCAAGCCCGGAAAAGAATTACGTGAACGGGTAAACCGGGCTGTTAAGTCCGGATTCTGACCGTGCGCTGGTTAAGACAGGGGCTGACGCTGCTGCTTGCAGTCGGCGCAGTGGCCGTCGGCGGACTGTTCTCCCTGCAGAACACTTATGAAGTGCCACTTGACCTCATTATTTTTCAGTTGCCCGCGCAACCGGTAGCCATTTGGGTGCTCGCTGCTCTGGCGGTGGGCGTTGCTGTGGGGCTTGCAACGGGTGCACTTCTAGCGCTGAGGCGAGCTGCGACTATCCGTCGTCTGCGCAAAGAGCGCGATCGCTTATTGGTTGCAAGAGAGCAGGGCAACGACCGTGATTCTCAATAACGCGCTCTTGCTGGTGCTCCTGGTCCTAGCGGTGGCGGCCGGCTGGACGTTAGGCAGAGGCGGACTGCGGATGGATGTGGCAGAGCGCAGCCAATTGCCCTCGCAGTACTACCGGGGCTTCAATTTTTTACTTGATGGTGAGGAAGAGGATGCCGTGGACGCCTTTACAGAGGCGTTGGCTGTCAATGAGGAGACGCTGGATACACATATCGCTTTGGGCAGCGTGCTGCGCAAGCGAGGCGAGGTGGATCGAGCGATCAGAATCCATCAGAACCTGCTGATGCGACCGCAACTCTCACCCGTTCAGCTGCACCAATCACATCTTGAGCTGGCCCGAGATTTTATTGCCGCCGGGCTCTATGACCGTGCCGAGCAGCTGCTGGTGGATCTTGCTGAACAGTCTACTGATTTCAGTGCCACAGCTCAGCGGCACTTGCTGGATGTATATGAAGCACAGCGGGATTGGGAAGCTGCGGTCACCATTGCAGAGCAGCTGATAGCGTTAGCAGGCGAGGCGGGCCAGCCGGCAATAGGGCAGGGCCAGCCTGCGGAGCAATTACGAGGCCAATACCTGTGTGAGCTGGCTGAAGCCGCGCTTGAGCGGGATGACTTCGACAGCTCGAGGGGGCTTTATGAGGATGCATTGCGAGATCAGCCTGCAGATTTGCGCGCCTGCATGGGTTTAGCGAATCTGAATCTGTCGCTCGGAGATCCAATGGCCGCATTCGATGCCTTCCAGCTGATTATGGGCAGTGATCGAACCTGCACACCAGAGATGTTGAAGCTGCTTCAGGATATCTGCATTGCTCACCCTGATGATGCTTTATATCTGGCTTCACTCGAGCGTTATTACACGATACAGAAATCGCCTTTGTTGGCGTTAACGCTGGCTGCTGAATTGGAGCGGGTTCAGGGTGCGGAGGTCGCCGAGGCTTTCTTGAGAGCTACGCTTGAAGCACAGCCGTCGGTGTCTGTGGCAGCTTCGTTGGTGCTGAAAGGTCTCGACGCAGGGTCGTCACTTCCAGAGTGGCGGGTCTTTGGCCAACTTACCGCAGCCGAGGAGGGTTACCAGTGCGGTCATTGCGGGTTCACAGGTAGAGCGCGGCACTGGCGATGCCCGGGCTGCCGTCACTGGGACTCGATTCACTATCGGGGTGGCGCATTGGAGCAGACCCATGGCTGACGCAGGCAGTAATTTGATCGTTGCCCTCGATTTTGATTCTCCAGAAGCCGCGGTAGATCTGGCGGC
>CALKMV010000016.1 GCA_938091485.1 uncultured Luminiphilus sp. | reverse complement strand
TTCACTGACCCTGCCAAGGCGGACTACTCAGCCTGCGATCTGGTGTTTTTCGCTACCCCGCACAATGTCGCGATGCGCGAGGTGCCGGCGCTGATTGAGCAGGGCATTCGCGTGGTCGACCTGTCGGCCGACTTTCGCTTGCGCGATGTGGGCGTATGGGAGCAGTGGTATGGCGAGACGCATGCCGCACCTGAACTCTGTGCCGATGCGGTCTATGGTTTACCGGAGGTCAATCGCGGCGCGATTCGCGAGGCCCAATTAGTTGCTTGCCCCGGCTGTTACCCCACTGCTGTGCAACTGGGCTTTCTGCCACTCCTCGAGGCGCGCATGATCGAACCCAGTGGCCTCATTGCTTCCTGCGGGTCTGGGGTTAGTGGTGCCGGCCGGCAAGCCAAGCTCGGCAGTTTGCTCACCGAGGCGGGTGAGAGCTTGGCTGCTTATGGCGTGGACGGTCACAGACATCTACCTGAAATGGAACAGGGCTTGGCCGGTATGAGCGATGAAGAGGTCCAGCTGACCTTCGTACCGCATCTGGTGCCGATGAGTCGCGGCATTCATGCAACCTTATTTGCCAAGCTGACTTCACCCGACGTCGATCTGCAGTCTCTGTTCGAGACGCGCTTCGCGGCGGAGCCGGCGGTTGTTGTGCTCCCAGACGGGGCGCATCCTGCAACGCGCAGCGTGCGCGGCGCCAACATTTGCCAGATTGCCGTAGCGCAGCCGCAGGGCCGCGACACGGTGGTGGTCATGTCCGCGATCGACAATCTGGTCAAGGGTGCGGCCGGCCAAGCCGTTCAGGCTATGAATCTGATGCTGGATCAATCCGAGACGACCGGCCTGGAAGGAATCGCTCTCGCACCCTGAATGACGAGCGCGTAACCCATGAGTCGCCACCAGCACCGAACGGTTGTGAAACGTGTCCACCCCCATGCGTGGCGGTGGCGCCTGCTGGCGTTACTGTCGACGCTCAGCGTTTGCGTGGCGGCCGGCCTCTGGTGGGGGCTGCGCCTTGCCGCACCGCTGCCGGTGACCGATGACCGGGAAGCGGCACTCAGAGACCAGCTAAATCAGCTCTCGCTCCAATCGGATGCGGATCGGCAGACACTGGCCGAATTGCAACGTGACCTGAGCGAGCAGGCAGCTGACATTGCCGCGCTGGAGGACATGCTGGCATTTTATCGAGGCGTTCTGGCGCCGGAGGATGCCGAGGCGCCGGTGGTACTAAGACGTCCGGAACTGGTCTATCTGCCAGATTCACGGCGCTGGCGTATGACGATGGTCGTCCACCGGGCAGAAGGTGGGGATACGCTTTATCGTGGCCAACTGCGTCTGGAAATCCCTGGCCAAGGCGCCGTGGAGTCCGTGTCGATCACGGCTGACGAGGTTGACAGCGCAACGGCTTCTGGTGTATTCCCATTACGATTCCGGTACTTACAGCAGGTTCAGGCAGTGGTTTCTCTTCCTGAGGCGTTCGTGCCGGAGACCATTGAGTCGGTTGTGACGCTCACAGAGCCGGTTAGCCGCACGGTTCGGCGAAGCGATCCCTGGCAGGATCTGGTGGACGCCAGTGTGTCATCGCAACCCTGAAAGAGAAGAAGAGTGAACGAGAGCAAGGAGTCACACCATGCGTAATCGGAGAGAATCGATGGTAATTGGCGCGTCATCAGGCAGTACCACCCTGATCTCATCGGAAACCACGATCACTGGGGACCTGACTTTTATCGGTCAGGTCGACATCGAAGGCACGGTCATCGGGTCGGTTCAGTCGACGTCTGGCGACGCAGTACTGCGCGTTGTTGCCGGCGGTCGCGTGGCAGGTGAGATCAAGGTGCCTCATGCCACTGTCAACGGAAAAGTGGAGGGTGATGTGCACTCAAGTGAGCGACTCGTCCTGTCTGAGCAAGCCGTGATAGATGGTGACGTTTATTACAATGTTATTGAGATGGCGGCAGGTGCCAAGGTGAACGGTGGGCTTCGTCATTCCAGTAACGTGGCCGACGACCTCGCCGCGAAGCGAGAAGCGAAAGCTGCCGAGGTAACACCCTCCAGCTGAGTCTGTTGCAGGTGCATCCTGATTGAACTCGCCCCGAGCGCGATGCTCGGGGTTAATTTCCGGTACACTGCCTCACCTTTGCGAAGTCTGTCATTGACAGTGCACGAGAGAACTCATGAGCGTTGTTGAAGCGTTTGATCCCAACGAGATTCGCCTGACCGATAACGCGGTCTGCAAGGTGCGTTCATTGGTGGAAGACGAGGGCAACCCCGGCCTTAAGCTTCGCGTATACATCACCGGCGGTGGGTGCTCGGGTTTTCAATACGGTTTCTCTTTCGACGAAGCTGTCAGTGAGGATGACATGGTGGTGGAGCGCGATGGCGTGACAGCGCTCATCGACGCCATGAGCTACCAGTATCTGGTTGGCAGTGAGGTCGATTACTCCGAGGGCCTAGAGGGTTCGCGTTTTGTCGTGAACAACCCTAATGCGACTACAACCTGCGGTTGCGGTGCCTCTTTCTCGATCTAGCATTCTTCAACCTAATGTTGCGACCCTGAGCACGACCGCCTAGGGTTCTGCCGCGATCGCAACCTTAGTTGTGATGCTCAGATCTCAATTATCAGGACCTGAGCTGAAAGGCTTGTTGGTCTTGGCCAGACTCAACCTTCGGCACTCACGCGTTGAAGATGCCTCCGAGAACCCGAGTGCCTGTTGCCCCGGTCACTGACGGTATATTGCCGGGCAGGCCGGCAAGGGTTTGCTCGGCGAGCCAAGCGAAGGCCCATGCTTCCACCCATTGCGGGTCGACGCCGATGGCTTCGGTGGTGGTCACCTGTGTAGGCCCAAGGCGATGGCCAAGTCGCTCCAGCAGCAGGCCGTTGCGGGCACCTCCGCCACATAAGCGCACGATATCCAGAGGCGCCTGTTCCAGGCCACGGGCGAGGCTTTCAACGGTGAGTTCCATCAGTGTCCGTTGCACATCCTCTGGAGCCTCGGCACCAGTCAAATGTTGCGCCACCCAGTCGAGATGAAAGTACTCGGGTCCCGTACTTTTTGGAGGGCTTTGCATGAAGTAGGGGTCCTCAAGGAAAGTTTGTAGCAGAGACGCGATGACTGTGCCTGAGGCAGCCCAGGCGCCGTCCTGATCGAAGGGGATGTTACGGTGATGAGCAACCCAGCTGTCCATCAGCGTGTTGCCCGGGCCGGTATCCCAACCCCCTATGCCCCCCTCAGCGGAGATCAGGGTGATATTGGCGATACCCCCGATATTGGCGATGCCACTCGGCACGCCAGGGGTGACCAGCCGTGCTTGATGAAACGCGGGGACCAATGGCGCGCCCTGACCACCGGCGGCCATATCGCGGCGCCGGAAGTCCGCCACGACGGTAATACCTGTGCGCTCGGCGAGCCGGTTCGGGTCCCCAATCTGCAACGTGTAGGGAGCGTCTCCCTGCGGATAGTGGCGCAGGGTTTGCCCATGGCAACCAATCGCGGTAACGGCCGCAGCATCCACATCTGCCGATCGCAGTAATGTTTGCACCGCCTGGGTGTACTCGTCTGCCAATCTCCGGTCTAGGATGGCCAAGCGATGCAGTTCATTAGGCCCTGACTCGCGAAAGGCCAGAATCGCGTTGCGGAGTTCACCGGGCATTGGCTGGTGATGGGAGTGAATCAGCGTGCTCTGCCCTGCGTTCGTGGAGACGAGCACCGCATCAATACCGTCGGCACTGGTCCCCGACATCAAACCGATGAACATTGCGTTGCTCACTCTGCCAGTGCCAAGTGCTTCGCGTTGCGCAGACTCGCCAGCTGCCGGGTTGGCTGCCGTATTGAGGCAAGGTAACGCGGGAGTTCCTCTTCCGGCAGTGACCGGGCTTTCGGCAGAATCTTGTGTACGGTGCGGGGATTGCGGTGCACGCCGTTGACAAGGAATTCATAGTGGAGGTGGGGCCCAGTTGCAGCACCGGTGGAGCCGACGGTACCAATGATGTCTCCCTGCTTTACCCGAGCGCCCTTTTTCACTCGCAGCCGATGCAGGTGCAGGTAATGGGTTTCGAACTGCTCGCCGTGTTGGATAAAGACATAGTTGCCATTGGGTCGGGTGTATCCCGCCTCAATCACCCGGCCGCTTCCCGTGGCGTAGACCGGCGTTCCGCGAGGTGCCGCATAGTCTGTACCGCGATGCGGTTTATGGGTTTTGTAAATGGGGTGCAACCGGTTGGGGTTGAAGTTTGAGCTCACCCGCGTGAAATCCAACGGCGCAAGTAAAAACGCCTTGCGCATACTCACGCCCAGCTCATTGTAGTAGCTCGTGTCGCCCTCTGAGTCGGTGTAGCGATAGGCTTCGAAAGTTTCCCCACGGTTGGTAAAACTGGCCGCCAGAATGGGGCCATCGTCAAATCGCGCGCCATCGAGCATCAGTTCCTCATACAACACGTGAATGGTGTCGCCAGCGCGTGGGTCGAGAACAAAGTCGATCACACCCCCGAAAATACCCGCCAACTCCATGATCATGGCGTCACTGAGTCCCGCATCAGTGCCGGCAAGAAAGAGAGAGCTGTCTATAGTCATAGACACGTCCCGGGCGATGCGGTCAGGCTCCCTAGTCTCATCAGTAGCAATGAACAGGTCGTGATCGCGAATATACGTGGTGGTCAGAAGCGGTGACTGCTGGTGTCGAAGCGCCAGCAGATCGCCCTCGGCGTTAGACTGAAAGCCGATGGTTTCTCCAGGGTAAATACGTTTTAGGGAGCGGCCATTGTTGCCGTTCGCGACCCTGAAGAGATCGGTGTCGGTGAATCCAGCACGGCTAAAAATCAAGCTGAGGTTATCGCCCTCGCGGACGATGAAATCGTTCCAAGGTGGCTCGGACTGGGCTGTCTCGACGGGATCGGCATCCCTCGTCGAGTCGATGGCTGCTTCTGGCGCACCTTCGTCGGGCGCGGCCTGGGCCAGCTCGCTGGGTGTGGGCGGGTTGCTTTCCTTAGGGCCCGACAACGATAAGCCCATAATCAGTAATAAGGAGCCTACAATCGCCATCCAGATCAGGGGGCGATGGTGCATCGGCCTTGCAGGCGGTGTCGTTGGTGTGGCCCCGCGAGGGGCAGTTTTACGAGGCATGGTGTCTCGTCGTCGCGCTGGCATGGTCGGCATTATATACGGCTGCGATTGGCGTTCCGACAGCAGACTGATCGGAACAGTCTGGCAATGCTTCCGGTCCCATGGCAGCTGGTTTATGGGATACTCCTTCATCGTTTTAGACCAACTGTCTTTTGTCGCGTTTTTGCCAGAGACCACATAGCCGATCATGTCCAGTGAACTTCTAGCCGACCTGCGTGCACGTGACCTGATTTTTCAGGTTGCGGGCGA
>CALKMV010000015.1 GCA_938091485.1 uncultured Luminiphilus sp. | reverse complement strand
GGGGCAAAGTGCTGTCCCACGACCGCCGGAGCCAGTAACGATAGAGGCCGCAGCGCGAAAATCCGGCCTGCCCTTTCATCGCAACGACCGCCGCGCTCATTCCCGAACAATGCACTCTTCGGTGATGGGGCCTTCATCCGGTGCGGGTTCGAGATTAATGTCTATGATATTGTGCTTTTGTAACGCTCGCTCTCGGTATGTGCCCCCCACCCGCGCGGCACAGGTTTTGAAGTGTGGCTGCAGTGTCTCGGGGTAGAGCTCTGTTTGCACTGGATCTGCCTCCGTGGCGCAGCTCACTAGCGAGTACGCGATGCTCAAGAGGGCGGGGAATCGACAGAACTGCGCGATCACTGGCTGATAGTGTCTTTGGATGCAGGAATTCCTTGCGCTGATGAACAGAGTAATACTCACTCCTCGCCTGATTCCACTGCTCGCCTAAGATAGAAACCCGCTAGCGCCAACATGACACCGCAAACCGCGGCGATCAGTGAGAGGGATCCGAACCACAGTAGTGCTACCACGCCCACCGCCCGCCGCTTGACCTCAGTCGCAGATTCTTTGCCGGTGAAGTACATCGCCAACCGATAAATTTGATTTTGATTGATCAAATGGTTGATCTCAGATTGCAGCGTGCGTTGTTGGTTGCGCAGTGTGAAGACTTCTTCGTCAATGGTGAACGCCCGCTCGGCGATGATCTCGAGCTCTTCGCGCTTACCTTCTTCGTATGCGGCGAGCTCACCATTCTGGTCGTTTCTGATACGCGCGAACCGAGACCTTTCGGCTGATGCTTTGGACACTACATTGGTCTCGAGTTCCGCATTGGCGGCGAGGCGCTGCTCAATCTCGGCTTTCAGCTCTGCGATGCGGGTGTCGATCTCATCAATCCGGCGGGTGTATTTGTTATTCACAAAGTCGAGCTGTTGCTTGAGCTGACTCTCCATCGTGGATTGCTTTTGCAGCGCGTCGCCACCAAGGTAACCGGTAGTGATCACAGAGAGCTGCTGCTCTTTCTCCCGAATCAGCCCCCGGTATTTCTGTTCACGTTGCGAGCGATTAAAAATATTGGCAGTTGCCATTGCTTCGTCAAATTCGCGTTTTAGCCCCTCGAGTTCTTCCAGTAAGCGGTCTCGCTCAGAGGCACTGCCGCCAATGTTTTGTAGTAATAGAGTGGAGAAGCGATCCTCGACCGCTTCGGTTTCTTCGCGCCAGTCTCGATAATATTCATCGCGGACCAGTTCGAGTCGCGCGATCTCTGTGTTGAGCTCATCCCGAAAGCCATAGTCGATGTTGCCCAGCACTTCGCGCATGTTGCGGTCGATTTTGACCACAGCGTCATTGAACTGTCCGTTAATGACGGTTTGCTCTACATCAAGCTCCGCTAACAGATCGTCCTCGGTGAACTTCACGACGTAAGCGCGACGATTCTCAAGAAGCCCGACTGCCTGTTCCGTGCTTTCTATCTGGTTCTTGCGGTTATCGATAGCGCGGTTCAGGTTTGAGAAGTTGCGCTCGAAGCCATTGAGCATGGTCTCGAAGGTAATTAGGCAAAGAAACAGGACAAACGTGAGAAACATTCCTCGCCAGACACGATTACGAACCGCCATGAAGGCAAATGTCAGCGGGATTTTGCAAATTTCGACGACGGCGATTAGTACAAATGGCAGTGCCGCGACAAGGATGGAGGAGGAGCCCTCGAGTAAGCCAACATCACCCTCTGACGCAAACGACGAATAGGCTGAGACGGCAACCACAATAGAAATAGTGAGGCCGATGAGCACCGCAATAATCTCAACTGCCCACGCAAGACCGATAAGGAACCGGGCGTTTTTCAGCAGCGTGTGGTGAGAGTAGAACATGTTATCGTCTCCACAGTCGGGGCCTCGTGGCGCCCCACCTTTTTCAAAACGGCCGGCGAAAGTATCACAGTTCTTGGCTAATCCCGGGCGGCTGTGGTTTTTTACCAAATGCCATCGGGGAGGTTTGATGATCCTGCTGACGGGTGCAACAGGGCGCGTTGGTTCCGCGGCTGCCAAGGCGCTAATCAGCGCTGGCGTGCCTTTCCGGGCGCTGATCCGCGACCCTGACAAGCTGCATTTCGACCCCGATGCGGCGGAAATCGTGCAAGGTGACCTCAATGATGCGGCTATCGTCGAGCGGGCGCTACAGGGCGTCAGCAGCGCACTCATTGTGATGGGTAACCACCCGGACCAGTCAAAACTGGAGCGCCAGTTCGCGAGCCTCGCCGCCGATGCCGGCGTATCGCATCTGGTGAAAGTGTCCTCGATGGAGGCGGCGCCCGATGCCACTGCGACCTTGCCCAAGAACCACTATGACACTGAGCAGCACATTGCCTCGCTAGGCGTGGACTGGACCTTTCTGCGCCCCAATTACTATATGCAAAACATGCTGATGTATGCGGGTTCCATCGCTCGAGCCGACAGTTTTGCTTTGCCACTCGGGACCGCGAAAACCGCCATGATCGACGCGCGGGACGTGGGCGAGGTGGCCGCGGTGGTGCTTACCGGTGAGGGTCACGCGGAGCAGGCCTATCGATTAACCGGGCCCGCATTGATGGACTTTCATGAAGTCGCGGCGCACATGGCTGCTATGTTGGGGCGCCCGGTGAGCTATGTGGCGCAAAGTCCCGAGGCGTTCCGCGGGGTGCTGGGGCAGTTTATTCAGTCGGCATGGCAGCTCGATGCTGTGTGTGAACTCTTTGCCGAGATCGCCGCGGGGTCCCTCGAAGAACAGACCTCGACTGTCGCCGATCTCTTGGGTCGTCCTGCAATGGATCTGGAGACGTTTACGCGGCAATTTGCGGCTGCGTTTGCGCCCGTTAGCTAGCAATCATCGTGTTTGCAATGTGGGTGGGGCCTCACTAGGCTGTCGCCCGCGGCACCGCACCTTGATGGTCCATGGATCGCCAAGGCACACTGACTTCGGAAAATAGCTAGGGAATACGTTTATGCCTCCAATGACCTTGCTGGGTTGGTTTCACACGGTGATGGGCGTGATCGCCATCCTCACCGCGGCCTACACGCTGTATCACCATCGCATCATCCGCGCCGCCGATAAGTCGGGGCGTGCCTATCTCCTGATCACACTGGTGGTCGCAGGCTCGGCGCTCGCTATTTATAACCAGGGTGGTTTTGGGGTGGGTCATATCCTCGCGGTGCTCACCCTAACGGCCCTGATTGCAGGTTATTTTCTCGAGACGTTGGCGCCATTCGGCAAGTGGTCGGTATACCTTCAGACCGGGGCCTACACGGCTACGGTGCTCTTTCACATGATTCCGGCGATTACCGATTTTCTGAGGCGCTTGCCGGTGGGTGACCCTTTCGTCGACTCGCTGGATGCGCCGCTCGTGCAGAGCTTTCATCTGGCGTTTTTGGCGGCGTTTATCGTGGGGGTCTTGGCACAGTGGATGTGGCTGACCCGTTCTCGGGACTGAGGCAAAAGAGCCATGCTGTTTATGCTTATTACACTGGGTTTTGTTGTCGTTGTGACGGGCTGCATGATTCTCATCAACCGCTGGATGGTGTCCCAGCGCCCCGAGCCGCCCAGCGAATCTGAAGAGAACGACCCGCCCACGCAGACTTGATTTAGATCAGATCTCGCCAAATGGAGCTTTTGCTCAGTCAGGTTATACCAATCCCCAGCCCTGCCCTGGCGGCCATGACCGCGGTGGTTCTGGGTGGTGCGCAATTGGCGTCGGCAAAAGGCACAGCGCGACATCGCGCATTGGGCTGGGCCTGGGTGGGCCTGATGACCTACGTAGCCGCCTCATCGTTTTTTATCAGT
>CALKMV010000014.1 GCA_938091485.1 uncultured Luminiphilus sp. | reverse complement strand
TTACGTCATGATGCTGCTCTTGGCTCTGGCGGTCACATTTTTGACCGAAGCCACCTCGAATACTGCCACCACTGCGCTGTTGCTTCCTGTATTGGCTGCAGTGGCACTGGCCGTTGACGTGGATCCGCTGTGGCTGATGGTGCCCGCCGCGATGAGTGCCAGCTGCGCGTTCATGCTGCCGGTAGCGACAGCCCCCAATGCCGTTGTGTTCGGTAGCGGTGAGCTGCCTATTCAACGCATGGTCAGAGAGGGATTCGTGTTGAACCTGATCGGGGCCGTGGTCATAACGACCGTTGCCTGGGTATTGCTGGCGTAACGGGTGAGCGGTCTTGTCACCCCATGGCTGTGGCGAGGTGGATTGTGCGCCACAGAGTTGCGTGGCGCATGAAACCCAACAGCGATCAGAGCAGCGTCATCATGGTCTCGGCGGAGCTGACGTCGACGCCGGGACCCTCCTCGATATTGAGGTGAGTCACTTTGCCGTCTTCGACGATCATGGCAAATCGCTGGCTGCGGGTCCCCAAACCAAATCCGGAACCGTCCAGTTCAAGACCCAATGCCGCGGTCAGTTCGCCATTACCATCGGCAAGCATGATGATTTCGTCGGCATTTTGCGCTTTGCCCCATGCGCCCATGACAAATGCGTCGTTGACAGACATACAGACAATGCTGTCTACGCCCTTGCTTTTGATCGTGTCTGCATTGACGACGTAACCGGGCAGGTGGGTCATAGAACAGCCGGGGGTGAATGCACCCGGCACAGCAAACAGCAGCACTTTTTTGCCGTTAAACAGATCTGAGGTCGAGACGGGTCCTGGCCCTTCGTCTCCCATGACGGATAGAGTGCAGCTCGGGATGCAATCCCCTACGGCAATAGTCATATCAAATACTCCCAATAAAAGTGAACGAGTAACCCGCTAAATTTGCTGGCGCGGGCAATAACGACTAGGAATAGTAACTCATGGGGAGTGCGTATCGAGCAGTCTGGCATCGATTAATTCGCAATCGCGATAGAACTCCGTCTGCTGTTCGCCCAGATAAGGCGCGCAGTGAGAGAGCACCTGAAGCACAGCACGGTGAATGGTTTGCTGCGGCGTTTGTGGTGACCCGGTTAATTGCTCAAAGCTCAGCCAGTACATCAGCGTCATCGCCATACTGTCTGCGACATGGTCAAGCCGCTGTGGGTGAGCGCCAATGTCCACAGACGCCAGTACTGCTGTTGCTAACTGTTTAGTGGTTTGACGTTTCAGTGATAACAGGCGCGTCATGCCGCGGTCTATTTCCGGGTAGCGCTGCATGAGATCGCTCTGGTTCAAGTACAGGAAGCGGGACTGGTACATGACTTCCATCAGTACGGTCAAAAACAACCAGCTCCGCTCCAGTGGGTCACTGTCCTCGAGAAAGGCTTCTTCCAGTATGGGGGCTGCTAGCATGCCCGCGAGTTCCCGATAACACCGAGAGAACAGTGAGGAGAGAATGCCGTCTTTACCTTTGAAGTGGTAATAGAGATTGCCGGGGCTGATATCCAGTTCGAGAGCGATATCACTGGCCGTGACATTGCGTTCCCCGCGCTCATTGAAGAGCTGGGTGGCGGTGACCAAAATGCGTTCGGCGGTTTTCATGGGGCTTCAGTGTACCGCGCCAAGAAGGGACGTGAACGATCTGCCGATAGCGCGCACCCATAAAAAAGGGGAGCAGCGCTCCCCCGAAAAAAACGGACGTTAAAAGGTGGGTTTAAGCGGCTTTACCAAACTTGGATTTCAGATCATCAAAGCGAGATTTTGCTTTCTTCATCTGCGCTTCCAGCTTGGAGCGATCGGCAAGTGAGTCGATTTCCAGATCAGCCAGGGCCTTCAGTGCCTCTTTCTCGACCGCCGTGCCACGCTTTACCAATGACTTGTAAAGATTCTCGGCCTGCTTGCGACGCTCGGTGAGACGGGTTTGCGCCTCGTCCACCTGTTCCTGCAGGTTGGCGAATTGCTCCAGCACCTGATCGTAGGCTTTGCCGTATACGCCCAAACCCGCGAGCAACGCGTTGCGGCCGGCATCGATGGCCTTGGGTCGCGCTCTGGTTTTGGCTTTGGTGCTGGCCTTGGTTTTGGCGGCCGGCTTTTTCTTCGCTGGCGCCTTTTTTGCCTTGGCGGGTACTTTCTTTACCGCGGCTTTTTTCGTTGCAGCCTTGGGTGCTGCTTTGGTTTTGGCTTCTGCCATGACGTTTCTCCTCACTGAGGTGCGTTAAATTCGGGTGGGAGTGTGGGGCTGAAAATTAGAATCCGCTCTCTAAAAATCTGCTGGGCCTTGGCAATTTTCCCAGTTTGCCGCGCCACTGAGGGGGGTGAGTTGCCGAGCGGAGAGTGCGCGCCAAAAGTGGTTTTGGCAGCAGAATGGCTATCTCGTGGTGCCTTCGTCGAAAAAAGTGAACAAAGCCTAGGCAAATGGCATTTGGTAGCTTTGCACATTGGCCTGAATACCCCTCGAAGACGTATCACGCTACACTCGCGCTCCTTCTCCTAGGACGAAGTAATCAGGATTAGTGTTGCGAGGCGGGCAACGCGTGGTGGAGTGATGATGGCCCTCAGCGCGAACGCGTCAAGATGACGTGAAACCTTCGCGCGGCGCCTCCACTCATTGATTACTGGACACACTGATTCACCGATGATTGAAAACAGCATCAAAAGCAGTCGTTTATCGCGCCGCCGATTATTCGGGTCGGTGGCTTTTACGGGTGTCGGTCTGGCGGTCTGTTTTCTTGTGCTGGTGGGCAAGCCGCAGACCCAGCCAACCCAGTTTCCGGAACCTCGCCGTCCGCTGGTAGACGTCATTCTGGCAGCACCGGCCGAGCACAGTATCTCTGTTCGCACCCAGGGCACCGTTGAGCCAGTCAGACGCGTTGGGCTGGTCGCGCAGGTTAGTGGCAAAGTAGAGAGTGTCAGCGACCGGTTCTTGGATGGGCGGTTCTTCAAAGCGGGCGACATGCTGTTGCAACTCGAACAGGCGGATTACAAATTTGCCATTGCCAGAGCGCGCGCTGAGGAAGCCGCTGCCGCCCAACGCGTGGCAGAGGAGCGAGGTCGTAATCTGCAGGCGCAGCGAGAGTGGCGGGAGCTTGGTACTAGTGAGGCAAACGACCTGTTTTTGCGCAAGCCCCAACTGCGTGCCGCTGAGGCATCGCTGGCCGCAGCAGAGGCGGATGTGGCAGCAGCCGAACTGGCACTGGAGCGCACAACGGTTCGCGCTCCGTTTGATGGGCGACTGGAGAAGAAGTCAGTCGATCTGGGGCAGTTCGTTGCGCCGGGGACTGAGCTGGCACAGATCTATGCCACAGACCGTGTCGAGATTCATCTGCCTATCAGCGATTCACAACTGGCATTGCTGGAGCTGCCGTTATTCGAAACAGCGGTCGAAAGCTACCCCGAGGTCGTGCTGAGTGCGCGCTTTGGGGGAGAGCGCTGGCAGTGGCAGGGCAAGGTTGCCCGGGTCGAGGCCAGCATCGATCGCGACAGCCGCGTGACCTTTGCGATAGCGGAAGTCAGTGACCCGTTCGGTGTCAGTGGCTCGCAAAGACCCCCGCTGACGCCAGGCCTCTTTGTTGAGGCGAGTATTCGTGGCAAGCCGATTCAACAGTCGGTCGAGCTGCCGGCCTCGGCGCTACGTGGTGATAACACCGTGTTGGTAGTCAATGAAAACAGCCGACTCGAGCGCTTGGTGGTCGACTTGATTCGTAGAGAGCAGGATCGTGTCTGGGTTCGTGGGATTGATTCTGGTCTGCAGGTTGTCGCGGAACAGAGCAGCCTGTTAGCGGCCGGGGCCGCTATTGAAGTCGCTCAGGTGAGGCCGGCCAGTGGCTGATAAACCCGGTCTGCTGGGCTGGTTTATTTCCAATCCGATCGCAGCCAACCTCTTGATGGTGGTGTTGGTGATCGGCGGTCTTTACAACATCCCGGGCCTTAATAAACAGTTTTTCCCCACGCCTGTTGTCGATCGCATCAGCATTGTTATGCCGTTTCCAGGCGCTAGCCCGAGAGAGGTTGAAGAGCAGATCTGCGTGCGTATCGAGGAGGCTATTCATGACCTCGACGGGATCAAAGAAATTCGCTCCACTGCCTCCGATGGCATGGGGCAAGTGATCATCGAGGCGCTGACCGGTTATCCGACTCAGCGACTGACCAACGAGATCAAGACGCGGGTGGACGCGATTACCACCTTTCCCACGGATGCTGAGCGACCTGTGGTCACCGAACTCATTTATCGCCACCTGCTAGGTATTGTGCAGTTGGCGGGCAACCTTGATGAGTGGGAGCTTAAAGAGCTTGGTGAGACCCTCCGCGATGACCTCGCGCGCCAGCCGTGGATTTCTGTGGTTGATCTGGTTTCACCGCGCCGCTATGAAGTGTCGGTCAATGTCTCCGAGATGGATCTCCGGCGCCACAACCTCTCTTTTGATGACGTTGTGCGCGCAATTCAGTCTGCGTCCCTAAATTTACCGGCGGGTGCGATTAAAGGCATCGATGGTGACATTCGTGTCCAGACTCGAGGACAAGCCTATTACCGGGAAGACTTTGAGCGCATCGTGTTGCTGACGGCGAGAGACGGCACGCAGATTTATTTGGGCGAGGTGGCCGTCATCGAGGATGGCTTTGAAGACGTCGATACAGTCAGCCGCTTCGACGGGATGCCTGGTCACGGGCTCTACGCATATGTGACGACCAATCCTGATGTTGTGCAATCTTCTCGTGTTATCAATGAATGGGTGACAGAGCAGTCTCCCAACTTACCGGAGGGAGCCTCGCTATCATTTTGGCGAGACGCCGCGGTGCCCTTTAAAGGGCGCGTAGAGACGCTGTTAAAAAATGGCCTGGGTGGTCTGCTATTGGTCTTCTTAGTCCTAGTGCTCTTTCTCAGGCCTGCGGTGGCGGTGTGGGTTTCCGTGGGTATTGCTGTCGCATTTCTGGGAGCGTTCTTCTTGCTGCCGTACACGGGCGTCGGCCTCAACATGATTTCACTCTTTGCCTTTCTGCTCGTTTTGGGCATCGTGGTGGACGACGCGATTATCGTTGGCGAGTCTATTCACACTGCGCAGGGCAGGGGAGTAGAGGGTGAAAGCGCAGCTTTTTCGGGCGTGCGAGAGGTTTTTAAACCTGTTCTGTTCGCCGTGATCAGCACCATGGTTTTCTTTGCACCTATGATGTTTATGCCGGGTGAATGGGCTCACGCAGCCAAAGGTATCCCGGTCGTGGTCTTGCTGGTGCTGATGTTCTCACTCATAGAGTGCCTCTGGATTTTGCCCGCCCATCTGTCACGACTTGGCCCAGAGAAACCCGCTTCCACACCGCTGCTGAAACGAATCGAACAGTGGCGCCATCGCTGCGCTGACGGCTTGGTGTCCTTTGCCAAAACACGTTATCGCCCGTTTTTGCAATGGGCGCTGCAACATCACTTGCTCGTGGCGGGTTTCTTTCTGGTCATGCTCAGCTTGAGTGTGGCCTTTTATGGAGGCGGCTGGTTGCGCTCTGCCTTTTTCCCTCGCATCAACTCTGACTTTGTTGAAGCAAAGATTGTGATGCCGGAAGGGGGGTCATTCACACAGTCGCAGTTGGTCATGCAGCGAGTTGTGGATGCTGCCGAGGCCTTGAAGACCGAATGGAATCAGCGACCGGAGTACGAAGATGAACCTGCCATTGGCAGTATTCTTGGTCGCGCTAATGACAATGATGTTGAGGTAGTGGTGGCATCCGTTTCAGAAGGTGTGGATACCGAGGCGTTTGCCTTGCAGCTTAGAGCCGATTCTGGCGACCTCAGTGAGGCCAAGGAAATCCGGATGGACTACACCATCAGGGATCCCGGGAAGCCAATCAGGTTGGTACTCGCGTCGCGAAGAGTCGAGGACCTTGAGTTAATGGCGGCGGACGTGCGCGAGGCACTTCTTTCTTACCCGGGTGTATTCGACGTCTCGGATAGTTTCGATAGCCCGCGAGATGAATTGGTGCTTGAGCTGAAACCGGCCGCAGAAACGCTGGGCATCGGTTTGGCCGATGTTGCACTTCAAGTCAGACAGGCATTTTATGGCGCCGAGGCGCAGCGCATTCCACGCGGTCGGGAAGACGTCAAAGTGATGGTGCGTTACCCCGAGGCTGAGCGGCTGGCGATTGCCAATTTGAATGATATGTATATCCGTACGCCAGTCGGAGGCGAGGTGCCCTTTGAGGCGGTAGCCACTTATCGGGTAGAGGCGGGATATCAAAAATTGGAGCGGCTTGATCGATTGCGGACACTTGAAGTGGAGGCAGACGTCGAGGCCAATGGGCCTCCACCGCGCGCCATCGTGCAATCGGTTTTCCGTGATTATCTGCCGAAGTGGCAACAGCAGTATCCAGATCTGTTCGTCAATCTGGATGGAGAATTACAGGAAGAGATTGAATTTCGCGAAGCGACTGTCCGCTTGATGGCGCTGGCTATGATGGTCATCTATGCACTAATGGCCGTAGCGTTTCGATCTTATTGGCAGCCGTTATTAATCCTGACCGCCGTGCCTTTTGGTCTGATGGGCGCCATTTTTGGTCATATGATTCTCGGCTGGCAGGTCAGCATGTTCTCCATCATGGGGGTCACGGCCTGTGCCGGGGTAGTGGTCAACGATAACCTCGTGCTAATTGATCGCATTAACCGCTTGCGTGATGACGGAGTGGAGTTGGTCAATGCGCTACTGCAGGGAGCAGAGGACCGTTTTCGGCCGATTATCCTGACTTCGCTGACGACTTTTGTTGGTCTGTTGCCGATCATGTCTGAGACCAGCGTTCAGGCACAGTTCCTGATTCCGATGGTGACGTCGTTGTCATTTGGTGTGTTGTTTGCCACCGGTGTCACGCTAGTGCTGGTGCCCGCGCTGTACCTTATTGCTGAAGACGCTAGGGCGCTCCGGTCCCGATGGCTGGGTGAGAAGTCATCGCCCGCCGCGATGTCGACGCCGGCCCGCTAAATGGGTCATACCGCTATCAGGCGGGGCGGGGCCCCGCTGCCACGATCGCCTCGCTGACATCAAAGTTGGTAATATTTTCGAGGAACAGCGCCGCCAGTTGGCTAGCCTGCGCCTCGTAGGCCTCGTCATTACCCCAGCCTGCTTTGGGATCAATGTACTGCTCGTCCACCCCAGGGATGCTGACGGGATAATCCAGGTTAAGGCTGTCAATGTGACGTGTCTCAACACCAGACAAAACGCCATCTTGCGCCGCCTTTACCACGGCCCGCGTGACGGGGATCGGAAAACGTGACCCCGAACCGCCCGGAGCACCAGACCCGCCCGTCCAACCGGTATTAATGAGGTAGACCTGACTGTCGAAGTCTTCGATCCGCTTGATCAGAAGCTCGGCATAATCACCCGCTGGGCGCGGCATAAACGGCGCACCAAAGCAGGTGGAGAAGGTCGGGTTGATGCCGGCTGCAGCGCCGACCTCTGTAGATCCAACCCGGGCCGTATATCCGGAGAGAAAATGAAATGCAGCGGCTTCTTTTGACAAGATCGAGATCGGAGGCAGCACGCCGAAGACGTCACACGTCAGAAAAATAACGCACTTGGGTTCGCCGCCGGCGTTGTTTCCCGAGCGTTTCTCAACATGTTCCAGTGGGTAGCAACAACGACCGTTCTCCGTCAGTCGCGTGTCGCTGTAGTCAGCGTGCCCCTGGTCATCCAGCACCACATTTTCAATAATGGCGCCACCGCGAATCGCATCCCAGATCACTGGTTCATTTTTGCGACTGAGGTCGATCGTTTTGGCGTAGCAGCCGCCCTCGATATTGAAGACGGAACCTCTGGACCAGCCGTGTTCGTCATCGCCAATGAGATATCGGTCTGGATCTGCCGATAAGGTGGTCTTTCCGGTGCCCGACAAGCCGAAGAACAGTGTGGTATCGCCGTCTTCACCGATGTTGGCAGAGCAGTGCATGGGCATGACGTCTTTTTCAGGGAGCAGAAAGTTCTGCACTGAGAACATGGCTTTTTTCATCTCGCCTGCGTAACGCATACCGGCAATCAGTACTTTTCGCTGTCCAAAGTTAATGATCACTGTTGCGTCCGAGTGCGTGCCATCCCGTTCGGGGTCGCAGACAAAGTTGGCCACATTGAGAATTTTCCACTCCGGCTTGTTGGCGGGGTTATAGGTCTCTGGGCGGATAAACATGTTGCGGCCAAAGAGCGACTGCCAAGCGGTGGCCGTGATGACCTTCACCGGTAAGTAGTGATCTGTGTGCTCTCCCACGTGCAGGTGCTGGACCCAGGTCTCTGACTGATTCGCATGCGACTTGACTCGCTCCCAAAGGGCATCAAAACGCTCGGCGTCAAACGGTCGGTTCACACCACCCCAGTCGATGGCGTCTTCGCTGGAGGGCTCTCTGACGACAAAGCGGTCGGCCGGGGATCGTCCCGTGCGCGCGCCCGTTACGACACGTAGCGCGCCGGTGTCAGATAGCACGCCTTCCTCCCGTGCTAGGGCCATGTCAATCAGTTCAGTTGAAGAAAGACCGGAGTGAATATCCGGGGTCGAAATGGCAGCTTCGCTCATGTTGGTTTCCGTGCTGAGTACTATCTATTTTGCCGTTAAGCATTTCTTCTCAATTCGATGCGTCTTCGTCATCGATTCAATGCAGCGTCTTACCTGCGCTGTGGGTGGGTAGCACCTCTCGACCAAATCGATAGGTCGCGCCACACAATTCACAGTTCATCGTGATGTCGCCTTGTTCCGCGAGAATCTCCTGTCGCTCAGATTCTGGCAACAGGGATATCGCATCGGCGCTTCGCTCACGACTGCACCGACATTTAAACAAAATGGGGGCCGGTGGGTATACCGTTACGGTTTCCTCCTGATAGAGCTTGAATAACAACGCTTCTGGCGTTAGGCCCAGCAACTCGTCCGCTTGTAGTGTCTCCGTCAACAAACACAACGTTGACCATTGGTCGCTGCGCGTTTCGTCGTTGGTCAGTTGCGCCGGGAGTTGCTGGAGCATCAGCCCTGCACTCTGGGCCCCGTCGGAGGTGAGCCAGAAGCGTGTGCCCAGTTGCTCACTTTGGGAGAAATAGTCCTCCAGCGCGCCTGCCAGTGTGCCGCCCTCCAGCGCAATGATGCCCTGATACCGCTGGCCCGCGTCGCGTTCCACGGTCAGGACCAATTGCCCGTCTTTCAACAAGGTCATGGGGTTGTCGGCCTCAGCACTCAGGTCGCCCTGAGCGATGCCCCGAATGTGGCGCTCACTGGAGCATTCGACCATGATCAGTGACACAGCTTGCTTACTGCGTGCTTGCAGGATGATACGTCCTTCATATTTGAGGTTGTTGCTGATCAGCACGGCGGCTGCCGCAAACTCACCAAGGAGACACTTAAGCGTCGCACTGTAAGCTTTATTAGCCAGCATATCGGTCAGTGCGCTCGCTATTCGCACCGATTCACCACGCACATCGGCACCGTCAAACAGGAAGCGTTGACTGCTGTCCGTAGGGTGGCTCATGGTGGTGTGATACCTATTGGCAAGGAGATGTAGGATAGCGGGATTGGTACCTGACCCCAATCTGATTATTGAATGTCTGTTATTCGTGTATTGCGCAGTCATCATCTGGCTTGCGAAGCTCAGGAAGCCGCGTTAGTGCGTCTCGCCTCGCACCTTGGCGACGCACTGGGCGCTTCGGTTGCACGAGAGGCCCGAACGATTCAGTTTGACGGCAAGGGTTTCTCTGGCACCGTCACCGTGGAGGACGACCGTGTGGTCGGCGAGGTGCGTTTGGGGGCCATGATGCGACCCCTGAAAGGGGTCATCACCAAACAAATTGAGGCGGGGTTGGATCAATATCTCGACGAATGAGCGAGTTAGCCAACCCAGAGTAGAGGTCTTAGCTGGCTATCGCCTTGACGCGGGCGTTCAGTCGGCTCTTATGGCGGGCTGCCTTGTTCTTTTTGATGATGCCGCGATTCGCCATTCTGTCGATCACGGGCACGGCTGAATCGAAGGCGGCGCGAGCGTCATCGGCATTGCCAGTGTCAGCTGCCGCGATGACCTGCTTGATTTTGGTGCGAACCAGCGATCTCAGGCTCGCGTTGTGCGTGCGGCGCTTGTCATTCTGGCGCGCTCGCTTTCGTGCTTGGGGTGTGTTGGCCACCGTCGTGCTCCATAGGGATCAAAAAAGGCCGCGAATCATCTGGGATACACGGATTAATGTCAACTGCAGAGAGGGTCTAGACCCCTCGTAATAGGGTGTTTTACCGGTTTACCAGCCCAACCAGATCAAAATCCAGCCGACTAGGGCGCAACCCACGGAGGCCCCTGCTTTATCAAGTCGGAACAGGGCATAGCCATAGCCCACGGGCGGCAGCAAGAGCGCAAACATGCCCCAGGCGTACTCCTCCTGCCAGGCGGTGATGAGCAACAATATCCAGCTTGTGATCAGCGATGCTGCACCAAGGGTCATTAAAAAGGAATTTGAAGCTTCCATTTGCGGTCTCTGAGAGGTAGGTTGCCGGCGGTGCGCAGGGTATCAGAAACCCCGCAGCAACGGCACAATACACCAGTGCTCCATGACGGAATCAGCATGACAGACTCACCAGCGTCAGAGCCCGATGACCCGTTTGCGGAAATCAGGCCGTATTCCAACCTGAACGCACCCGAGGTAATAAAGCGACTCTCGCTTGACCAAGAGCTGGCCGAGACGATCGCCCTTTGGCGTCTGCCTCGCCTGAATGCACTGTTGCCTGCTCTGACACGTCAGATGGGGAAGGTTTGGTTGCGGCTGGCGGCACGGCGACTTCGGACCGTTGAGGACCTCCAGAATCTGATCGCACCCAATTTGTCGCGGATGATCAAGAGAACATCAGAGTTCACCATCAGTGGCATCGATAAGCTGGATTTGAACGTCGCCCGTGTTTATCTGAGTAACCATCGAGATATTGTGATGGACACCGCCTATGCCAACTATGCTTTCCACCGGGCTGGAGCGAATACGCTGGCGGTTGCCATTGGTGACAATCTGCTTTCGAAGCCTTGGGTTGCTGACCTGATGCGACTTAATAAAAGTTTCGTCGTGAAGCGGAATGTGAGCGGCCCGCGTGCGCTGTTGGCCGCTACCAAGTTGCTCTCTCAATATATCCGCGACTCCGTGAGTGCGGGCCGCGATCCGATCTGGATCGCCCACCGAGAAGGGCGAGCCAAGGACGGGCGCGATCTTACCGAGCCTGCAGTCATCAAGATGCTGACGCTGTCTAGAGAGCGGAGTGAAGCCCCAGAGGCAGTGCTCTCTGAGCTCAATATTGTTCCGTTAGTGATTTCTTACGAGATCGATCCCTGTGATGCGCTGAAGGCGGCTGAACTCGCTGCTGGCGTAGGTTACGTCAAGGCGGAGTTTGAAGATGTATCCTCTATTGCCCGGGGTATTACGGGGGAAAAAGGCTGCGTTCATCTGCACTTTGGCGAACCTTTGCCCGCGAATTTGTCGGTAGAGGCAGTGGTCGCGGAGGTGGATCGGCAGATGGCTCAGTATTATCGCCTTTACCAAACCAATTGCTGGGCTTGGGAGTGGCTGCACGGAGAGCCAGTTCCCGAATCAGTCTCGTTTCATAAAGGATCGATTAGCGAGCAGGTGTTTCGGACTCGGGTCGAGAGCTTATCAGGCGAGCATCAGCATTGGCTCTTGACCATGTATGCCAACCCCGTAAGCCGCCGGTTGGCGTTTCATGCTCCCGAGCAGGACTCGTCATGTGATTGACGAAGGCCTGCAAGCAGAAATTCGCGCTGCCTATCAGGAACTGACCGATTCACTTAATCTGGTGCCGCGCTGGGGGCAACGACAGATGATCGCTGAGGTCGCCAACGCTTTGGCTGACCCCGAGGCAGAAACCCCTATCGCGGTGGTTGAAGCGGGTACGGGCACTGGAAAGACGATTGCCTACCTCGTCGCGGCGCTTCCTGTCGCGCGCGCGCGGGGAAAAAAACTGGTGGTGGCGTCAGCGACAGTCGCATTGCAGGAGCAGCTGTTGTTCCGTGATCTACCGGATGTCATGCAGCACAGCGGCCTGAATTTTGATGCCACGCTGGCCAAGGGCCGCGGCCGTTATGTATGTTTGCTCAAGCTTGACCATCAGCTCTCGGATCACGGCACTGATCCGCTGATCCCCCTGTATCCAGACGAATTTCTGGGCGCAGAGGAGGAGCTGGCTGGCCCTATTTTGGAAGAAATGATTCAGACATTGGGTGACGGCAGCTGGGACGGAGATCTGGACGCTTGGCCTGAACAGCTGACACCGAGCGTCCGTCGGCTGATTACTACTGATCAGAGCCAGTGTACCGGCAGGCGATGTCCCCACATTGGCCAGTGCAGTTTTTTTCGCGCCCGAGAAGGGTTGGAGGAGGCCGATGTGATCGTTACTAATCACGATCTGGTGCTTTCTGACCTGCGGCTGGGTGGAGGAGTCATTCTGCCAGCTCCCGAGGACAGCCTCTACGTGTTTGATGAGGGCCATCAGCTTCCCGCGAAGTGTCTTAACCAGTTCGCCTTGCGCTTCCATGCTGGTGGGACATTGCAGGGACTCCGGGACAGCGAGCGCTGGATGGTCGCAAGCGCTGCAGGTTGGGTCGCGCAGGGCTTAGACGAGCGCCTGATACCAGCCATAACCTTGCTTGTGACAGACCTTGCACAACGCAGTGAGGACGTGGCGGAGCGCCTATGGCAGCTATTACCGGAAGATGACGATCGGGCCGAATTCCGCTTTCAACATGGCCGTATTCCAGCAGATTTAGCAGAGCAGGCCGCTGGGCTCGCAGCGCAGTGGGATCAACTCCACCGCGAGGCGACAAGGCTAGAGGCGGCGTTGGAGAACAGTCTGACCTCGGGAGGCGCATCCTCCGAAAACGCGATGGGGGGTGGGCTCGATCCAGACCTCAGTCTTGCAAATGCCCAGGGTTTGGTCGCCAGAGCGGAACAGCAGCTGGCGATTTGGAAGGCTTTTGCCGATGCGCCGGGGGAGGGTGAATCGGGAGATGGTTGGGCGCGCTGGTGCCAGCACCGGGGTAACCCACAAACTATCGAGTGTCAGGCGAGCCCCATCCTGCCGGGTGAGCTCTTGTATGACGCACTGTGGCAGCGCGCGGCCGGCGCGGTCATCACGTCAGCGACCCTCTCTGCTCTAGGTACTTTTGAGCGATTTCGTGAGCGATCGGGGGTGCCTGCCAGCGCGCGTTGGAAGCAGGTTGCGAGTCCTTTTGATCCGCAAAAAGCGACTTTTTGTGTGCCGGCGATGACGTCAGATCCCGGTAATCAGGAAGCGCATACCCGGGAGTTGACCGAGACGCTCCCTAGCCTGATCGAGGGTGATCGGGGTGTGTTGCTGCTCTTTACCTCGCGACGACAGATGGAGGCGGTACTCGAGCAGATTGAACAGGTACTCACTCACCATGTACTGGTCCAAGATCGCATGAGCAAAAACCGCTTGCTGACTCAACACAGAGAACACATTGACAGTGGTGACTCCTCCGCGATATTTGGTTTGGCAAGTTTCTTTGAGGGTATCGATTTGCCCGGCGAATATTGTCGACATGTGGTGATCGCCAAGCTCCCCTTCGCGGTGCCGGATGACCCCATTGCCGCTGCGCACTCGGAGCTGCTGGAGGAGCAGGGTAGAGACCCCTTTATGGAGATCAGCGTCCCTGATGCGGCGCAGAAATTGGTGCAGGCCAGCGGACGTCTACTGCGAACTGAGCAAGACGAGGGCAGAATTACGCTGCTGGATACGCGCTTAATCAACCGTCGGTACGGTCGAGCGATCCTCGAGAGCCTCCCAGGCTTCAAAATGGAGCTTGGCTGACCGTTCATTTGGCTGCGCCATGGTTATCAGCTACCCGCCTGTCGGGCGAAGTGGCAGCAGGGTAAGAAGATGGCGGTTAGCATAACGAGGTCAAGGGGCTCGATTGAGTACTAACCAGAAGGAATGTAGACGTGAAGCTGGAAGGCCCTCGCAGCGCAATCGCCGCGCACCTGATTGATCTCGAAGCCAGTCTGCGGCAGCTCGACTTATGGTCTGACGTACCGCCATCGCCCGACGCGCTGGGCTCAGAGCAGCCCTTTGCCATGGACTCACTTGAGTTTGAGGAGTGGCTGCAGTTTATCTTTCTGCCCACCATCTACGATGTGCTGGAGTCAGGCAGGGCGTTGCCAGAGCGCTGCGCTATCGCGCCAATGGCGGAAGAGACGGTGGGCAAGAAGGCGTTACCAACTGAGACACTGATCTCGACGCTGCGAGAATTGGACCAACTGATCACTGATATCGACACCTGACAGCCCCCCCACAAAAACCCCAGCCTGAGCTGGGGTTTTGTGGTGTTCAGTATGGGATCGGGCTCAGAACTGCACTCGCTTAGTAAAGCCGCCGTCGACCACGACGTTAGCGCCAGTTGTAAATGCCGAACGCGGGCTGGCCAGAAAGGCCACGGTGTCGGCGATTTCGTAATTGGTACCCATTCTCCCCATCGGGATATTAGCGACGGTCGCGTCGTAGAAATCGGTCATATGGGTTTTAATCTGCTCCCAGGCACCGCCTTCGAAAAAGATGGGGCCGGGGCTGACTGCATTGACCCGCACTCCCGACGCCGCCAACGCCTGAGATAAATTGCTGGAATAGTTCAGCAGCCCTGCTTTGATTGCACCGTAGGGGCTGGGTCCCGCGAAGGCCTCTACCGCCGCCGTTGTGGAGATAATTACGATAGCGCCCTGACCGGACTTGGAAAGGTGTGGTGTGGTCAGTTCAACGCCACGCCAGGTCGCCAACATGTCAGACTCGAAATTAGCCCGCCATCCGGCCTCAGAGCTGTCCGCGCCGCCCGCGGAGACATTGGGGACAAAAATATCAATGCCGCCCAGAGTGTCCGCGCACTGATTGACCCAGGATTCGAGCGATGCCGCATCCGTGACATCCACCACGCTGCCACAGGCTTTCACGCCCTTGGCGGTTAATGCCGCGACGGTCTCTTCAACCTCAGCCTCATTACGCGCGCAGACACCAATATGACACCCCTCATCTGCCAGCGTCTCGGCGATAGCGCGCCCGATACCTTTGGTTGAGCCGGTGATCAGGGCTACTTTATCTTTCAATTGTAGATCCATTATTTTTCTCCTCGGTTTTGTGTAATACGTTTCGCTGCTGATGCGTGGCGCTTTACCCACTGTCCAGCCGGGGGCTAGGACGGCGAGAGGGCCATGAATTCTTTCAGTGCTTCACCCTTGGAGCATACCCAGCTTTCCAGCGCGGTGATGCGTTTGAAAAAGTGCCCCACAATATATTCATCGGTTGTTGCAATGCCACCGTGCAGCTGAATAGCCTCTTGAGACACTTTTCTGCCCACCGTGGCCGCTTTCACTTTTGCCGCGCGGACGAAGCGTGCCGCATCGTCATGACCGTTATCTGATGCGTTGCAGGCAGCGTAAATCAGTGACCGCGTGAGCTCGGTTTGGATCAGCATGTTGGACATCCGGTGCTGCAACGCTTGAAATGATGCCAGTGGCTGTCCGAACTGCTCCCGTTGCTTGGTGTAGTCCACGGTGGTGTCGAGTGCAGCCTGAGTCGCGCCAAGTGTCTCGGCGCTACTGAGCGTCATTGCCAGCGTCCTGTAGGCCTCTAGTGCTTTGGAGGCAGGCTCCCCTTGCAGCAGAATTTGCTCGGCCTCGAGCGCGAAATCAAATCGGCAGTTAATACCCCCGCGACCGTCATGAGTCGGAAAAGCTTCACACTCAACGCCATCCGCCGCAGCTGGGACAAGTACCCAAGCAAGGCCTTCAGAGCCCTGCGCCAAAACCACCAGATGGGTGGCAGAGGCGCCAGCGCTGATCCAGTGTTTGGCACCCGAGAGGTGCCAACCCGCAGCCGTTTGGGTCAGCGTGGTAGCGGGTGTGAGCCGCGACGCGGTGTCAGCTTCATCAATTGCCGCAATCGGTATCAGTTGTCCCTCAGCGACGAGCGGCAATAGTTGGTCTCGCCCCTGCGCGATACCGAGGATGGCTTGCGCCGCTGCCATTGCGTCGATGAGGGGTTCTGTTACGAGGAACTGGCCACACAGTTCCGCCAGTATGGCCATCTCTCGGGTGCCCAGTCCAAGACCACCGAATTCCTCCGCGACGGGAAGTGCCAGCCATCCCATTTCTGCAAAAGCCTGCCACTGGCTTGGGTCGCTGTAGACGCCGCCGGCGATACGCTCCCTTCGCTGATTAAAGTCGTAGCTGTCTCTCAGGTAGCGCTCTGCGGCGTCTTTCAGCATGGTCTGGTCTTCAGTCATATGCGCTGTCATCAATCAGAGCCCCAGAACATGCTTGGCGATGATGCCGCGCTGGATTTCAGCGGTGCCGCCGTAAATCGTGGTGGCGCGACTGTTGATGTATTCAGCCATGGTGGTCACACATTCAGCAGGAGCAGCCGTGTCGCCGGTATAGTCAGGCGCAAGGACCTCGCTTTGCCAGGGCATGGCACTCTGACCCGCCGCTTCGATCAGCAGCTCGGCGCAGCGTTGGCCCAGCTCGGTGCCCGAGACCTTAACCAGGGATGACAGGGCGCCCGGATTATCGCCGGCAGAGAGGCTCCCTTTGATCCGCAGCTCGGTCTGCTCCAGTGCCATGACATCAATCTCAGTTTCCGCCACCCTGCAGGCGTAAGTGGGATCATCGATGGCTCGACTATTGGGGTTCTTCATGGCACGTTGAAGCTTGCCGAGCTGTTTTTTTAGCTCGATCGTGAAATGCTGCCCGCCGCGCTCAAACTCGAGTAGGTACTTGGCCACCGTCCACCCCTGATTTTCATCGCCCAACAGGTTGGCAGCGGGCACGCGCACATTCTCGAAAAACACCTGACACTGTTCGACCTCACCGTCGAGGCTGGGGAACGGGGCCACCGTGATGCCGGGTGTGGCCATGTCGATCAACAGAAAGCTGATCCCCGCTTGCGGTTTCACGTTCTTGTCAGTGCGGACTAGACAGAAGATCCAGTTGGAGTGATGCGCCATACTGGTCCATATCTTGGTGCCATTAACGACATAATCTTCACCATCGCGGTCCGCTGTTGTTTTCAGTGAGGCGAGATCTGATCCCGAGCCCGGCTCCGAGTAGCCCTGACACCACACATCATCACCGGAGATGATGCCCGGGAGAAACTGCGTTTTCTGTGCCTCGGTACCAAAGTGCATCAACATGGGACCGAGCATCTGTATGCCCATCATCACTGGGTTGGGCGCGCTGGCCAGCTTGCACTCCTCCAGGAAAATGTAGCGTTGCTGAATATCCCAGCCTGTGCCGCCATACTCCATTGGCCACTCAGGCGCCCCCCAGCCTCTGGCGTGCAGGATACTCTGCCATTGGCGACCCGCCTCAAAATCAGAGAACACGCTGGTGGTGCGCTCACCGGCTCGGATCAGCTCAGGGGTGAGCGCCTCTCTCAGAAAAGCCCGGATGGATGTTCTGAAAGTGTCGTAGTCAGTGGGTAAGGGATTGGAAGCATTCACGATGGGTGTCCTCTCGGTCCGGTGCTCAGCTGAGCTGAACACCCTGTTCCTTCAATTGCGCTCTCAACGTCGCCTTTTGGATTTTACCTGACGGCGTTTTCGGCATTTCCGCCACGACGGATAGCCACTGCGGCCATTTCTGCTTGGCCAGTTGCTGCTCAGCACATAATTCGGTCAATGCTGCCAGCGTGGGCGTTTCGTCGCCGTAGATCGTGACAAATATGGCCACACCCTCGCCTAACCTTGCGTGAGGCGCTGACACGGCTGCCGCTTCAGCAACCGCGGGGTGAAGCAATACGATCTCTTCAATTTCTCTGGCCGACAGATTCTCGCCGCCCCGAATGATAATGTCTTTTTTCCGGTCCGTGATGACGATGGCCTGCGAGTCGAGTAGCTGTCCAATGTCACCGGTTCTAAAGAAACCGTCCTCGGAAAACGCAGCGGCATTCTGTTCCGCATCCCGATAGCCCTGCATCATGGCAGGCCCTCGCACCCAAATCTCACCATCGGCGTTTTGACCCACATCCTCGCCGTCGTCATCGCATATTTTGACTTCGTAATTGCAGACCCGGCCATCGGTTTCAGCTGCCAGCCTGATCTCACCGTCTTCGACAAAACCCACAGTCACAAGGGGAACTTCGGTGGAGCCATAAACCCTGACCGCATGACAGTTTGCAAGTACCTCACTGGCCTCATAGATCAGCGCTGAGGGAACCGCTGCGCCACCGCAAGCGAACAGTCGAAAGCTTGGCAAGTTCTTGCCCTGCTCGCGGCAGGCGTCAACCAGCTCCCTGAGAAATGGCGTGGCACTGACACAGGTGGTGGCATGGTGCGTTTCGATCAGTTCCACGGCGCGGGTCACGGACCAGCTCTCCATTAGCAGCACTTTGGTATCGGTGAAAAACGGGAGCTCAATGCCATTCACATAACCCGTGACATGGGTCACAGGCGACGGCATCAGCATCATGTCTTGGTCACTCAGGCCCCATGCCATCACGCCATTGTCCAATGCCTTGGCGAGGGTATTGTGACTGTGGCGAACCGCTTTTGGATTGCCGGTGGTGCCCGAGGTATACAGCACGACCTTGGTGTCGTCAGGATCCACTAAGGCTATATCGGCCAACGTTGAGCCACCGCTATCCATCACGTCCTCAAGGCGCAGCACTTCGTCAGTCAAGTCGTCGTCACCACCGCAGCACACGACATGCTGCAGGTGAGGCAGGTCAGGGCGTAACTGGCGAATCATGTCGACATAGTCAAAGCCGCGAATGCGGTGTGGGATGAACAAAATCTCTGTTTTGGCGTCGCTGAGGATGAAACCGAGCTCCTTGCCCCGGTATATCGGCACCACCGGATTGATCACCAGTCCGCAAATTGACGCAGCGATCGCCAATGGGACTGATTCGGGAATGTTGGGGAGCTGAAAGGTCAGTGTGGCACCTGGTTTGATGCCCAGTTGCTGAATGCCTCTGGCCAGTTGGTTTGCTTGGTGCCAAGCCTCCGCATAGGAGAGCCGAATGCCCGAGTCGAACAATAGCGCCGTGTCATCGGGTTGTGCAGAGGCGCGTTCCTGCGCAAGCGTTGCCAGCGTGGTGTGCCTGAACGATGTGTCAGTGATGAGATTCACTAATACCCCAGCATACTGTTCGCATTGGTGTTGTTATCGCGAGAGGGTACGACCATCGGTAGCGATGTACCCGCCACCTCGATCACAGGTGTGTCGAATCCTTTCGCGGTGGTTTCTGTCGGCGGTCGATGACTATATAGTATGGAAGCCATCTAAAACAAACCAACCCGCTTGTTTATCTCCTGCGGACATGCTGTCTGGGGGGGCCTACGGGGCGCGGGTGACCGAAGCACCAGAGGAAATTCATGATTGATCAGAGTGAAAAGAGCGGGCACATACTGACCGAGTTACAGGCCTTCATGGCAGAGCATGTCTATCCCAATGAGGCGGCTCATCAGGAGGCCCTGGCGAGCGCAGACAACCGCTTTGCATCCATGCCTCTCGTCGAGTCTTTGAAGGACAAGGCTCGCAGCGCAGGTCTCTGGAATCTGTTTGTTCCACCCGAGTACGCTGAATACAGCGATCACGGTGGCATGAGCTTCCTCGACTACGCACCGCTGGCCGAAGAAATGGGGCGCGTGATCTGGTCGCCAGAAGTGTTCAATTGCAACGCTCCCGATACTGGAAATATGGAAGTGCTGATGAAGTTTGGCACTGAAGCACAGAAAGCCGCCTGGCTGCAGCCCCTGCTGGCGGGTGAAATTCGCTCTTCCTATGCCATGACGGAACCGCAGGTCGCATCAAGTGATGCCACTAATATACAGCTGGATATCCGCAGAGATGGCGATGAGTGGGTCCTTAATGGACATAAATGGTTCATCACCGGCGCGCCCTACGAACGGTGCAAGATTTTTATCGTCATGGGCAAGAGCGATGCAGAAAACCCTAACCGGCATTTGCAGCAAAGCCAGATCTTAGTTCCCAAAAACACCCCCGGAGTTGAGGTGCTTCGCCCGTTAACGACACTAGGCTATGACGATGCACCGATTGGGCATGCAGAGGTGACGTTCACCGATGTTCGCGTGCCCGCAGAGAATCTCCTGCTTGGTGAGGGCAGGGGATTTGAAATCGCGCAGAGCAGGCTGGCGCCGGGGCGGATGCACCATTGCATGCGTCTGATCGGCGCCGGGCAACGTTGTCTTGAACTCGCTTGTCAACGCGTTGAAGGCCGGGAAACCTTTGGTAAAAAGCTGAGTCAGCATCAGTCGATTCGCGAGAATATCGCCAAGAGCTATGCCGAGCTGGAAATGGCGCGGTTGTTGGTACACAAGACCTGTTGGCACATTGATCATCATGGCGTAAAGCCCTCAATAGAGTTGATTTCGGCCACTAAAATCAGTGTGCCGCTGATGATTCAGGCGATTATTGACCGCTGCATGCAAATGCACGGGGCAGGTGGACTAACTGAGGACTGGTGCATGGCCGAGCAGTTCAATTACGCGCGGTGGTGTCGTCAGGCAGATGGTCCCGACGAGGTTCACCAGATGGCGCTGGGCAAGCGCATTATCCAGCAGTATGCGGAGGTTTGAGGCTGAAGGCTGTCGCTAGCGCGTCGGGAAACGTGCCGATGTGGATAGTAACGCTAAGACGGCGATGACGGGCAAGCAGTATTCGATAGATGAGTAGACAGGGTAGATAACTATGACTAATGACGAAAAGATAGCGTTTGTGCAGCAACTCTATGCCACAACAGGCGCGGGAGACTTTGATACCGCTGAGACCATGCTGACCGATGATTTTTTTATTATTGAGGCCGAGGGCTTGCCGATGGCGGGGGAATACCGTGGCAAGACAGCGCTGCGCGACCTGTATTCACACGTCTTCGGAACATTGAAGGTCGCAGATCTGGAGCCTGAGGGGATGACCGTCGGCGGCGATTTCGTGGTCAACTTGATTTCCTTTCGCTTCGAAGATCCAAGTCTTGCGCCCGCGCAGTTGGCCGAGTTGTTCCGGTTCCGCGACGGAAAAGTCTGTGAGATTCGGCCCTATTACTTTGATCCGAAACCCATTGTGGATGCCTGGGCGCATTACAGCAGTGCGGCGTAAGACACCGGCGTCTCGGGTGTTGCACATAGGCTGAAATCAATAGAGTGCTCTCGAAACAGAGAGTGGGTAGCTATCTCGTATAACGCTATCGAAAGAAGGCTAGCGGCAGGACATAGACACCTAGCGCGCGCACGGACAATATAAAGAGTAAACACCCGACAAAAAGCCCCGCTGTGCGGGGCTTTTTGTTTGCAGCCAATCAGCTTAGATATTTGTCGATGGTCTGGTGCAGGTGCCGAATCCGACTTTCCTGATAGCTGGCCAGAATCACCTTGCCGGTCGCTGAGTTTTTCATGCCTTTCTGAACCGCTGGCAAGTTGGCATCGTCCTGATCAAAGACGCCACCCAATGACCCCAGGTCTTCATGGGATGCGAAGGGCTGATCCGCTGGGATCACTGTGCAGGGTGCTGCGGCGGGGCGCTCACTCCCTTTAGGGTGACGCAAGAGAATTCGGACATCAAAAATACAGCTGTCGGGGTCGTTACCATTGGGCAGGAAGCGATACACGATATTGCCGCCGTAGCCGATCCACACCTGGAAGTTCGGAAACAAGCTGTAGAGAATCGCATCCTGAAGTTCGGCCATGGTGGGGTCATCGAATTGCTCCCCGGCCGCTTCTTCGAACATCTCTCTATTCATCTGCGCAACGTACTGACGCGCGCTTTGGCCGTCTTTCATCTCGACGCCTTCGTCACTGTCTGTCGCCATGCGACCGGACAGCTTTAGGATGTCGCGGGTAATCGTCTCCTCACTCACGTCGTTCAGGTGGGGACTAGCGACTCCCATGGGCGTGACGGAACGACTCACATTGTCACCCCAACAGTCGTATTGCGAATTGGCATCGCCGGTGAAGGTCAATATCTGCTTGTGGGTTTCCACAGTGTGCCAGGACTCCATGAAGGCCTCGGCACCCACTTTCCAGTTGCAGTTCATCACTCGTTGCACATGAACCCCTGTGAAATACTCCTCGAGCGGAAACCGTTTGAAGTGATCCGGCAAGATCTCCATATAGTCCTCAAGAGGCGGCGCATCCTGATCAAAATTGATGAATACGAAACCACCCCATGTCGCGACCTTGACCTGCGGCAAGCTCATATCGCGGCCTTCGATATGCTCGAAGTCCCATTGATTGGGTATGCCTTTGAACTGGCCGTCCAAGTCCCAGGTGGCGCCATGGAACGGGCAGCGGAATTTGTCGACGGATCCTGATTCGTCCCGCAGACATCTCCCGCGGTGTCGGCATGAATTGATAAAGCCTTTGATCTCGCCTGAGGGTGTTCGTGTGACGATCACGCTGCGGTCGATGATCCAATAAACGTGGTGGTCGCCGGGTTCAGGGATTTCCTCCTCGCGACACGCCATCTGCCAGACACGAGGCCACATCTCTTCTTTTTCCTTATTAAAGAACTCCTGACTGATGTAGCGATCGACCGACAGATCTTCGTCGCCCATGTCAGGATTGTTCTGAATCCGCAGGTACTCGGGAACATCGACAGTCTCGAGATCAAGCAGATCCTGCCATGTGGTGCCGACGAAGCGGCCGCCATCCCCCTGTTGTTTCTGTTCCGCGTTTGCCATGGTTTGTCCCTTTACACTGAATCGTTATTTCGCTGACGGTCCCTTATTCAACGCGCCAGTATGTTGACGCCGCTAATGCCGGGTGCTCCATAAACATGGGTATAGCCAACCTTGGGCTCACCTGCCACCTGACGAGCGCCCCCGTCTCCACGAAGCTGCACACAGATTTCATGTACCTGTCGGAGCCCCGATGCCCCAACAGGCTCACCATTGGCCAGACAGCCGCCATCGGTGTTCACGGGCAGTCTGCCAGTTAACTCTGTCACGCCTTCTGCGAGCCACTTTTCCTGCTCGCCGTGCTCGCAGAAGCCATTTTCTGCCATGTGCATGATCTCGGCCCCCACTTCCGTATCCTGCAACTGCGCGACGTCGATGTCCTCAGGTCCGACTCCCGCCAATTCGAAGGCTGCCTGAGATGCAGTAACCGTTGGGGAGTTCGCCACTTCAGGAGGCTGAGAGGGGCTGAAGACTTCAAAACTGCCGTAGTTGCGGGAGCGAACAACCGCTGTCTTCAGATAAACAGGTCGTGGATGAAATTCCTGCGCGATATCGGCACGGCAGACTATCAGCGCACAACCACCCTCCGCCGGCGAGCAGAACATATATTTATTGAGAGGCTCACTGACCATTGGCGCATTTTCGATCTCCTCCCAAGATAATGCCGTCTGACGCCATGCTGTAGGCGTCAATGAACCATTACGAAAGGCTTTCTCCGCCACCCTAATCAGGGTCTCTCTGGAGATGCCGTGGTCGTGCATGTAGCGCTGAATCTTCATACCAAAGTATTGGGTCGTCAGCATCAAGCCGGTCTCGCCATACCAGTCATCCAACCCCCAATCTGCGGGCTTGGGGTTGAAGGCGCCACGATCGTGTTTATCAAAACCCACAACGAGGCCGACGTCATATTGTCCGCTCTTGATAGCTGAGTACGCGGCGTTTAAGGAACTTCCTCCCGTTGCGCAGCCGTTCGCCACATTAGTGAATTGTAGGCCGGTAAGACCCAGCAGATTGACCAGTGAATCGGCATTTCCACTGTCCTGGCTGCCGCCAAAGGCAAACTCCATGCGTTTGAAATCGGTTCCCGCGTCAGCCAGCGCCGATCTGGCCGCCGCCGCTCCCTGTTCTAGGCCAGACATGGTCGGAGTGCGGCCGAAAGGGTGCATCCCGAGACCTACGATTGCTACGTCCATTAACCGAGCTCCTCTGCCGAGCAAAATTGAAAGGTCACCAGATCAGCTCCGTTATCATCCTTGCGCATCGGAATAATTTCCAGCTTCATAGGCATGCCGATTTGGAGTTTGTCCGGTGTATTTTCCCTCAAGCGACTCTCTACTTTCAGGCCGCTGGCCAGTTCGACGTAACCCACGCCATAGGGCGCAAACGTTTCCGGGGTTTCGTCAGTGTGGTAGGGGGTCTTCGGCATGAAAGACTGGATCGTCCAGGTCCATAAGGTGCCTTCGCTGCCAAGATCCGCTGGAGCCATGTTTTGCCTGGAGCAGGCGCGACATGAATCCTGACTGGGGAAAGCGTGCTCTCCGCAGTCCATACATCGGCTACCCAGCAGGGTTGGCGATGCGGAAGGCCAGCTAAATAGACCCTCGTGGAGAGGCTTCTCTGAGGACATTGCAGTTCCTTTTTATCGTGGCATTTCGACCCGTTTGCTCAGGCGAGATCGGGTCGCAGAAGGGTGGCCGCTTGTTTCAATTCAGTCTAGGATACCGCTAATAAAAAAAGCAAGCTGGATTGTTTGCTGGGTTTTTTAGCCGCCGTGCTGGCGGCTGCGTTAGCAGGGGGAAGCTCGTGACGCTGAAGAAGACAGACAGTGCGCAAACCACCACTGAGTCTGCTGTGGGTCGCCGTGGGAAACGGGCCCAGCGAACTAAGAACGAGCGAACCGGCGATGGTTGGCAGGCCGAAAAAAGTGCCCTGACTCGACAGGCGATATTGGAGGCCGCTGTCCGGTGCTTTGTGGAGCACGGTTATGCCAAAACCACCACGGCGATGATTGCGGATGAAGCCAACGTGTCTCGTGGGGCCATGATGCACCACTTTCCCTCGCGCTCGGCTGTGATGACTGCGGTCGTCGGTTACTTGCATGTACGGCGGCTCAACGAGTACCGCGAGCTGATGAGTGATATCGACTCCCCAGACGAAAAACTGACTCGGCAGGCGATTCGCACCTCCGTCGAGAGTGCTTGGAAGTACGTTAACCTGCCTTCGTTTGTGGCGTACCAGGAACTGCTGGGCGCGGCGCGAACGGATCCTGAACTCGCCGAATCAGTGGGTGAAGTGGAACGCGACTTCGAGAGAGAGTTTTTGAAAACTGTGCGAACGGTGTTTCCTCATTGGAAGCAGGTGAAGTCGCTACAGGCCGCTCATGATCTGGTGCAGTTTGTCATGCAAGGTATGGGTGTGGCGCATCGCTCCTCGCACCGAGAGCAGCGGGCGCGGCGTGTCATTGAGACGGTGACCAATCACCTTGAGCACATTTATCTCGCGGAATCGAAAAACTAGTCGAAGAGCGAGCGGAGAAGGTTCAAAGATGGGCCTTCGTGTCGCGCATTAATACAGCAGGGAGCAAGACATGGGTATGGTCGAAGGTAAGGTCTGCTTGGTCACGGGAGGCGCATCAAACCCTGGCTTAGGGCATGCAATAGCCCACAAGTTGGCCAGTGAGGGTGCGATTGTTATCGTCACCGATGTTGATGGAGAGGGTGCCGCACTAACCGCGGCAGAGATTGTGGCGGCTGGCGGTCGGGCGCAGGCATGGGAGCAGGATGTCACCGACGAGGCGGCATGGGATGCCACCATAGAGCGTATCGGTTCTGAGCATGGTCGTTTGGATGTTCTGGTCAACAACGCCGGTATTGCCATTCTCAAGCCGCTGCCAGAGTTGACTCTTGCTGATTTCAACCGGCAGATGCTCGTCAACATGACGAGTGTGTTTCTGGGCACCCAGAAAGCGGTGGCGATCATGCGTGAGACCGGTGCGAAGGGTTCTATCGTCAATATGTCCTCGGTGGCGGCTCTTGTTGGGGTCCCGGCTTGCAGCGCCTATTCTGCCGCAAAAGCTGGTGTGCTGGGCTTCACTAAAACCATTGCGGGGGAGACCGCGGCGGACGGTATCCGATGCAATACTATTCACCCAGGTCTGATCGATACCAACATGCAGAGACAATCCAAGGTTGATAACCCTGATGAGGACGTCAAACTTAATTCGGCCATACCTCTGGGATATGTGGGGCGCCCTCAAAGCATTGCGGATGCGGCACTGTTTTTGGCGTCAGACCTCTCCTCTTATATGACCGGGGCGCAACTGGTGGTCGACGGCGGTCTGATTAATCAGTAGGCATTCAGAGACCCGAGAAAACAGCACGGCAAAGGGAAGCTAACGATGAGTGATGAGCATTTTGAAGACCAACAGGGTATTCGCGCTTTGCTGGAGCGGTACTGCGAGGGTGTAAATCAGCGGGATGCCGACGTGTGGGGGTCTACTTGGGCGGACGATGCTGTGTGGGAGCTCCCGCACCTCGACATGCAGGGGCTTCAAGGTCGTGAAACGATTGTGGCTGCGTGGCTTGAGGCCATGACAATGTTCCCATTTGTGAACATGATGGCCATGCCGGGTGTGATTACCGTCGATGGTGAGCGCGCCACCATGCGCAGCTACACCGATGAGGTGGCAGTGATGCAGGATGGGACGGAGTTACGCCCCCGGGGCCAGTACGACGATGAGTGCGTCAAAGTCGACGGCGAGTGGAAGTTCAGTCGCCGCGTCTTCAAGGTGTTACACGGCGAGTAAAGCAGATTGGGCGTCTCAGACGCCCGGCAGACCGGCGGTGGAGCCGCCATCAATGACAATCTCTGAACCCGTTACGAACCGGGCCTCCTCGGAGGCGAGGTAAATCACCAGCGCCACAATTTCTTCCATGCTGCCCAGTCGGCCCATTGGCGCAATACCCTCGAGCATGCCTCTGGCGGCAGCTGGGTCAGGCGCGCCATCGATAGCGCCCTGAATCAGAGGCGTTTCAATCACCCCCGGATGGATCGAGTTACAGCGAATGCCGGTTTTGGTTTTCGCCAAATGCACTGCAGTTGATTTAGCCAGCAGTCGCAGCGCGCCCTTTGTGGTTGAGTACGTGACATCCCCCGCCAAAGCGAGCATGCCGTTAATAGAACTATTCAGAATGATGGAGCCGCCGCTCTGGTCGGGGTTGCCCTTCATCAGTTCGATGCTCGCTTTAATAGCCAGCATCATGCCGGTGAGATTGACGTCGACAAGGTTTTTCCAGGCATCGACCTCGACGGTCTCGATGTCACTATCGCCAGCATTCGTGCCGGCGTTTGAAAACGTGACATCGAGTCGCCCGTAATTGTCTCGTATGGCGGCCTTTACGGTCTCCCAACCCTCAACGTCCTGCACCGCATGCTGAACAAAGGTGGCGCCTGTCTCATTGGCAATGTCGTGACCGGCATCAGAGTTATTGCCGGTAAAGACGACTTTGGCACCCTCCCGGGTCATACCGAAAACAGCCGCCTTGCCAATACCGTTGGTGCCGCCTGTAATTAAGGCGACTTTGTTGTGTAGTCTAGTTGTCAAAGAAGGATCCCCAGACGTATCGTCACCGGGTTCAAAATTGAGTCTCTTTACCCGCTTGGCGGCCGAAATGTTAGTGAGACAGCAGTCTCTTCAAGCAGCAATTTTTGTGGCAAGTCGTTGCGTGCTAGGTTAGGTATGCGCGAACAAAAAAGCAAGCATGCTTGACTTTTTCTGTGTCGAAACCTAGGTTGAGGGCTGCGCAAAAAAGTCGCGAAACCGATGCTTGCGTGCCGAATCAGGCAAATTATTTGGGAGTTAATATGAGTACAGTCAGCGTGATTGTCCGGATTCAGCTCAGTGCTGAGAGCGCGCCGGCCTATGCAGAAGCCGCCAAAGCAGTGGTGGCTGCAACCCGCGTGGAGGCGGGGTGCCAATGGTATGGTATTGCAGTTGACGTGGCTGACCCTTGTGTCGTTTGGGTGTCAGAGCAGTGGGCATCACAGGCTGACCTTGACGCACATCTCAAAACGCCCCACGTGGCGGCTTTTCTGGAGGCGTGTGCGGTACTTGAGATACTGGATATGGAGGTACGTCGCTACGAGGTCAGCTCAGTGGGTGACCTGGTGATGCCAGAGTAGTGATGGCGTAGGAGACAAGAGATGACTGTAGACACGAAAATTCAATACAGCCGCATGGCAGGTCGCTTGATCGATCACGTAGCTAACGGGACGACGGATTGGGCGGAAGGCACCATGGAAGTGCCTTCAACTGAATACACGAATGCCGAGCAGTGGCAACGCGAAATGGACTGCATCTTCAAAAGCCTACCGATACTGGTGGGAGTGACACAGGAGATTCCAAACCCGGGGGATTTCCGCACGCTGGAAATTCTGGGCATTCCGCTGTTGATTACCCGTCAGAAAGATGGCACCGCAAAGGTACTGATGAATGTCTGTACCCACCGCGGTATGCAGCTCACCTCACAGCCCTGTGGCAACCAAAAATTATTCAGTTGCCCCTACCATGGTTGGACCTTCAAATCGGATGGCGCGCTGCGTGCTATTGCCGATGCGCCAAAATTTGGTGACGTGTGTGAGGGTGCCCGGGATCTGGTTCAGTTCCCCTGCCACGAGGAGGGCGGACTGATATTCGCTGTGTTGGATGCCGAGAGCGACGTGGATATTCGCGCCTATCTCGGTGCCATGATGGACGATGTGGCGAAGAAGGGCATGGATCAGTGGACTTACGTCGGCCATCGCATTATCCACGGGCCTAATTGGAAGGTCGCTTATGACGGCTATCTGGAAGGCTACCACTTCAAGGCCGCGCATCCCGAGACCATTGAACCCAGAACGTTTACCAACGTGATGGAGTACGACGCACACGGACCTCACCAGCTGGTGGGTTTTGCGGCAAAGAACGTGTCAGAGCTCGGTGACGTAGATCGGGACGAGCTATGGCAGCATGAAAGCAAGGGTTTTGATTTTATCCGGTTGTTTTTCCCCAACGTGTCGATCTTTATTGCGCCAGAAATCACGCAGGTAGCGCAGATGATTCCTGGTCCCGGGCCGATGGAAAACACCACCATTCTGCATTTTCTGCACCCGACACCGCCCGAGAATGAAGAAGATGCCGCCGCGCGCATTGAAATGGCGGATTGGCTGCGCACTGTGGTACAGGAGGAGGACTACAACGTGGGCCTGAAACTGCAGCAGGGGTTAGAGACCGGGCTGATGAAGAGCGTGCTGTTTGGCCGCAATGAGCGGGGCAATCAATATTTTCATCGCTGGGTGAAGTGGTACGGCGACGGCGATACCAGCGCCCCAC
>CALKMV010000013.1 GCA_938091485.1 uncultured Luminiphilus sp. | reverse complement strand
AACCCGCGTCACCCGAGCTTCCGCTCGACGCGTTGAGACTGAAGCAGAGGCGGTGCGTTTACTGGACGAGTGAGCTCAGCCCACCTCTCACATAACTTCAGATTATGCGAGGAATTCATAAAAAACATTGGCATTCATAATGCCGCCCGCAGACCATACGCTCCGCTGGCTAACGGTGCATTTTTGTCCATGTATTTTTCAGCAACTTCGCTATAATCCCGGCGCTTTTTGGCCCCCTCAGTGGCTCGGGGTTCTACGCCACAAAAACAGACGGAGTACGCACGCGATGGGGAGAGTGTTCTCAGGAGCGGTCTCGGCATTTTTGGCGCCGCTGGCTGCGGCCCAAAATCAGGTCAATATGTCGCCCGGTGTGACAGAGATCGGCGCAGACATATTTGAGCTCCATATGTTGATCATGTGGATCTGCGTGGTAATTGGCGTCGCGGTGTTTGCAGTGATGTTCTACTCCATCTACGCCCACCGTAAATCAAGAGGGCATCAGGCGGCCCAATTCCATGAGAGCACAAAGGTAGAGGTGGCATGGACAGTGGTGCCTTTCCTCATCCTGATCGCTATGGCGGTGCCAGCGACATCGACCTTGCTTGAGGTTTACGACAACGATGAAGCTGAACTGGATATTTTGATTACGGGTTATCAGTGGAAGTGGAAGTACGACTACCTCGAAGAATCTGGCGAGCCCGTCGCGTTCTTTTCCAATCTGGCCACGCCGCAGGAAGAGATCTACAACACCGATAAGAAGGGCGCTAACTACCTTCTTGAGGTCGACGAGCCGCTGGTGATTCCGACCAATACCAAGGTGCGGTTTCTCATCACGGCCAATGATGTCATCCACTCGTGGTGGGTGCCTGAACTCGCGGTGAAGCGTGACGCGATTCCGGGTTTTATCAACGAAGCGTGGACACGGGTTCCGGAAGAGGGCATCTACCGCGGTCAATGCACGGAGTTGTGCGGTGCCTACCACGGCTTCATGCCCGTAGTAGTGCACGCCGTATCGAGAGACGAATTTGATGCATGGATGGCCGCCAAGCGCGGTGCGGCCGCAGTGCAGACAGAGCTGGCCATGCAAACCCTGTCGGTCGATGACCTGATGGACCAGGGTAAAGCAGTGTACGACAGCGCCTGTCTTGCCTGTCATGGAGCCCAGGGTCAGGGCGGTATCGGCAACGCCATTGCCGGGAGCGCTGTTGTGCTGGGGGACCTCTCCAGCCATATGGCCGTGGTCGCCAAAGGCGTTTCAGGCACTGCGATGCAGGCTTTTGGTGGTCAGCTGAACGACGTCGAAATGGCTGCGGTACTGACCTACCAGCGCAACGCATTTGGGAACAACACGGGCGATGTCGTCCAGCCCGGTGATGTCACCGGCATGAAGAACGGTTAAGGGGCAAAACGATGGGTGCTCATCATCACGGACCGGCTCAGGGCATTTCGCGCTGGCTGTTTACCACTAACCACAAGGACATCGGCACGATGTACCTGTGGTTCTCCTTCGCCATGTTTTTGCTCGGCGGCTTCTTTGCGATGGTTATTCGCGCAGAGTTGTTCCAGCCCGGCATGCAGCTGGTGGAGCCCGCCTTCTTTAACCAGATGACGACATTGCATGGTCTTGTGATGGTGTTTGGTGCCATCATGCCGTCGTTTGTGGGGCTGGCGAATTGGCTGATCCCCATGATGATCGGCGCGCCGGATATGGCGCTACCTCGCATGAATAACTGGAGCTTCTGGATCCTGCCCCCGGCCTTTCTGATGCTGGCTTCAACGCTGTTTATGGAGGGCGGAGCGCCTGCCTTCGGCTGGACATTCTATGCGCCACTGTCGACAACTTACGCGGCGCCCTCAGTGACCTTCTTTATCTTCGCAATCCACATTCTGGGCGTGTCCTCCATCATGGGGTCGATCAATATCATTGCCACGGTCATGAATATGCGTGCGCCGGGCATGACTTACATGAAGATGCCTCTGTTCGTGTGGACTTGGCTGATTACTGCGTTCCTGCTAGTCGCGGTGATGCCGGTATTGGCGGGCGCAGTCACTATGATGTTGATGGATATCCATTTTGGAACCAGTTTCTTCAGCGCTGCTGGCGGCGGCGACCCGGTATTGTTCCAGCACATTTTCTGGTTCTTTGGTCACCCTGAGGTGTACATCATCATCCTGCCGGCCTTCGGTGTGGTGTCTCAGATCATTCCCGCGTTCTCCAGAAAACCGCTGTTTGGCTATGCCTCTATGGTGTACGCCACAGCGTCGATTGCGTTCCTGTCGTTTATCGTCTGGGCTCACCACATGTACACCGTGGGCATGCCGATCGCGGGTGAGTTGTTCTTCATGTACGCCACCATGCTCATTGCTGTTCCCACGGGGGTGAAGGTCTTCAACTGGATATCCACGATGTGGCGAGGCGCTTTGAGCTTCGAAACCCCCATGCTCTTTTGCATAGGCTTTCTCATTCTGTTCACGCTGGGCGGGTTTACCGGCCTCATGCTGTCGATCGCCCCAGCTGACTTCCAGTATCACGACACTTATTTTGTGGTGGCGCACTTCCACTATGTGATGGTGGCGGGTGCCGTCTTCTCTATGACCGCAGCGATTTACTATTGGTTGCCCAAGTGGTGCGGCCGCATGTATAGCGAAGCCATGGGCAAGACCCACTTCTGGATCTCATTCATTGGCTTCAACATCACCTTCTTCCCCCAGCATTTTGTGGGTCTGGCGGGGATGCCAAGGCGTATTCCAGACTATGCGCTGCAGTTTGCCGACTTCAATATGATGTCATCCATTGGCGCGTTTATTTATGGCGCCTCTCAGCTGCTGTTCCTTTACAACGTCATTGCTGCGATCGTGGCGGGCAAGCCCGTAAGTGATGAGAAAGTCTGGGATGGTGCAGAGGGCCTAGAGTGGACGGTACCTACACCCGCGCCCTATCACACCTTTGAAGAGCCGCCGGCGGTGCCCAAGCCCGCGGGCACTATCTAGCGGGACACCGGACGAGTTGGGGTAGTGAGATGAGCAGTCTGCGGTTCAGCCGCGTGCCGGCCATTGACACGGCATTGAAATTGGTGACGCTTGCCATTGCCATGTTTGCCTTCGTCTTTGTCGTGATGGTGCCACTGTATAACGTGCTCTGTGACGCGCTCGGTATCAACGGCAAGACCGCCGGCCAGGCTTACACTGCTGTCCCCTCGGTAATCGATGAAAGCCGCGAGATCACGGTGCAGTTTGTGGCGATTAATAACGACGGCATGCCCTGGTCTTTTGCCCCTGACACACGAATGATGCGGGTTAATCCCGGCGCGGCGAATGGTGTGGTGTTTCACGCCATGAATCCGACCGACGCCGACATGGTGGCGCAAGCCATTCCCAGCATTTCGCCGAGTCGCGCCGCAGCCTATTTTCACAAAACTGAATGTTTCTGCTTTGACCAGCAGCCACTCGACGGTCAATCGGGCGCAGAGATGCCACTGCAGTTCATCGTTGACCAAGATCTGCCCGGGGATATTCACACCATCACACTTTCGTACACATTGTTCGATGTCACCGATACGGTGACTGACGGATTGGCGTCGCGCTAGCACCCGATCGAGGAGAGACTTATGGCTAATCCATCATCAGCTTCGGCCGGTCACGAAAAATATTATGTGCCCGAGTCCTCGAGCCTGGCGGTCCGGGCCACCATTGGCTTGATTCTGTCAGTGTTCGGAGCGGCCCTCGTGCTCAACGACATGACCTATGGAAGTGGGGAGGAGTCCAGCACCTCGGTGTGGGTGCTGACGGTGGGACTGGTGTTCTTCATTTTCACTCTCGCCAGCTGGTTTGGCACCGCTATCAGGGAAAACCTCGCCGGAATGAATAGCAGCCAGCTCCACCAGAGTTATGTGCTGGGTATGTTTTGGTTCATCTTTTCAGAGGTGATGTTTTTTGCCGTGTTTTTCGGCGCGCTTCTTTATGTCAGGCAGTTTGTGGGCCCCTGGCTTGCTGGTGAGGGAGAGGGTGGTCGCATGAACGGGCTGCTTTGGCCCGGCTTTGAATTCGCGTGGCCTCCATCGATAACCCCCCAGGAGACCGTTGGTGGTGTCGACGCGCAGTTAATCGCCAACAATGGCGCGTTTGTCTCTCAGGAAACGTCCATGGCGCCGGCTGATGCTCACGCCTGGTACGCTTGGCTGCCAATGTGGAACACCCTGATTCTGTTGTCGTCGAGCGCAACGGTCCATGTCGCGCACACCGCTATCCTCGCCGATAACCGCAAAAAGTTTAATCGCTGGCTGGGCATCACTGTTGGCCTCGCTGTGATTTTCCTTGGCCTGCAGGCCGCGGAATATTACGAAGCGTATGTGTTGTATGGGTTGACGTTGAACTCAGGCATTTATGGCTCTACCTTTTTCATGCTGACCGGGTTTCACGGTTTCCATGTGGCGATGGGTATGACTATGTTATTGATTCAGCTGGTCCGATCTGTGAGGAGAGAGCACTTCACTGCGACAGACCACTTTGGCTTCGAGGCATCTAGCTGGTATTGGCACTTTGTCGATGTGGTGTGGGTGTTCCTGTTCCTGTTTGTTTACATCTTGTGATCGGTGCAGGGCAGCCAATGGGGCGCCTTGGCGCCCTTTTTTGTTCGCGACTCCCCACTCTGAGACACCGGTCACTTAAATGGAGAGCGTTGAGATCGAGGCCGCTGAAATAGAAAGCGCCAAGGTAGACACGCCGCGGCGCAGTGGCAAGATGATATCGAGCGGGTTGCTGGCAACACTTGTTTGAACTGAGTGGGTCTAGTCTTGTGTTCCGGCTTGTTCGGTAGCGTTTGGGCCGGGGTCCCACGGGTTTTGTTGTCCGAGCTGGCCCGTTATGACGCCGAACAGAATCACCAAAAGCAGGCATGCGCCGAGGCCCAGACGAACACCTAGTGAGGTGAACAACCGCTTTTTATCCGGGTTGCCTTGATCAGACATCAAAAACACCAGACCTGAGGCGAGACTGGCGACAAGCGCTATCATGAGTAGCACGATAAGGGTCTTAAGCATGGCGGGCATCCTTTTTGCTCTGCCGCGAGAATAATTGGGAAGCGGATGGAACACGAGCCGAGCAAACATGCAGTTTAACCGAAGCTTGGGCCCGCTCAGTATTGGCGGTGACGTGCGTGCCGTGTTGGCCGGCGTCATCCTGTTTGGGCTATTAGTGAACCTTGGTTTTTGGCAGTTGGGCCGTGCGGGCGAGAAGACGGCATTAGAGTCTCGCTGGGAGGCTCGCGCAGCGATGCCCGCAGTAGCACCCGAGGTACTGCTGCCTGAGGCGCTATCGAACGAGACAGCCGCAGCACTCGCTGACCGACGGGTGCGTTGGCAGGCGTCTTTTACTGCCAGTAACTACTTGTTGCTGGACAATCGACTGTATCGCGGTCGGGTCGGCTATCACGTGATTGCACTCGTCGAATCCAACGCTGGTCTCATCCCTTTAAATTTGGGCTGGTTGGCTGGAGACCCGTCCCGCAGGACAACGCCGATACCCGCACTCCCGGAAGGGCGCATTGTCATAGAAGGGCGAATTTATGTGCCGAGTGGGAACCCCCTCATGATGCAGGAGCCTGAGCCGCCCGCCGAATTGCCGGCGACAGTGCAGACCCTTTACTGGGAAAACTGGCAGGGTTCGCTAGAAGCCCTCTCTGGTCGCAGCGTGTTCCCCTTTGAAGTCAGAATACAGCCGACCTCGCCTCACGCACTGATGGCAGAGTGGGCCGTGGTCAATCAGTCACCCTCAAAGCACATTGGCTATGCGGTGCAGTGGTTTGCGATGGCGGCAGTGCTACTGATCATAGGGCTGTTGCGCCTGACCAATCTGAGATTCCTTCTCAGCGGGAAACGTACACATGACTGATACCGTGTTGCCGTTGCAGCGTCGCCGTGCCAGGTTGGTGCTTATTCTGATTGCCGGCATCCCGCTGAGCATGGTGCTCGGCGCGACAGCGTTATGGTGGGCAGTGGAGCAGGGGCATGTCGATGTCTTGGGCAGTGTGGGCACAGCGAACCACGGGGAACTGATTGACCCACCGCGCTCTGTGAGTGATGTCGTTTTTCAACACGAGGGTGTTGCCGAGACGCTGTGGCAGGACCTGCCAGTGAAGTGGCGCTTGCTGGTCGTGCAGCGGGGTGAAGTGTGTGACGCAATCTGCCAGCAACAGCTGTATCAAACCCGGCAGATCCATCTCGCGCTGGGCAAGAATTTTAATCGCGTTGGTAGGGTAGTGCTGAGTAACACCGCTCCCAAAGCCGTTACCGTCATACCGGAGGCAGCACAGGGTAGCTCGACCGCCAGTCTGTCAGATTGGCTCGCCCAGGAGCATGTCGGCGTGACCGCGTTGACGGTGTCATTGGATAGGCTAAGCACGCTTACGCCGGAGGTGCTGGAATCCCCGGCGCAATGGTATGTGGTGGATCCCGCGGGTTGGATCATGATGCGGGTCTCGGATGACCTCTACTACAAAGACGTGATTTCCGATCTCCGCTTTCTGCTGAAACACTCGGGGGGCTGAGCCGCGATGTCTGATTCCACGAAGCGCGGCGTGCGCCTGACCATCGTCGGGGTGCTCTTATTCATGACGGTGGTGGTCGCCAGCTTTATCCACCGCATTGGTGAGCCGCGAATCATGAGCGTGGCTGAAACCCGGGCTAACGGGTTGTTTCTGTTTGATACCCCGAGGGCGTTGGGCGACTTCTCGCTGATCGACCACAACGCCGAGCCTTTCTCGCACAGCGATTTGGTGGGCCACTGGACGCTGGTGTTTTTTGGTTTCACGCACTGTCCCGATATCTGCCCAACCACCATGGCGGAACTCGCCGAGCTCAAGGCGCAGCTGGCCGACACTGAAGCGCAAGACGCTCGCGTCGCGATGGTCTCTGTCGACCCCGCCCGCGACACGCCCGAGCGTCTGGCGGAGTACGTCCCGTATTTTCATCCCGACTTTTTAGGTGTCACGGGGGAGTTTGCAGACATCCTCAGCTTTGCACAGCGGCTCAATGCCCCGTTTCGCAAGGTCAGTGAGCCCGAGGGTGCCTATCAGATGGAGCACAGTGCCAATGTCATGTTGATCAACCCCCGCGGTGACTACCACGGGTTTTTCCGAGCGCCGCTCGACATTCCCAAAATGCGGGTAACCTTACGCTCTACGCAGTACGTGTGGGAGCACTGACCTCATGGCAAATCGGCTCATTCTGGTGGACGGATCGTCGTATCTGTTTCGCGCTTATCACGCCCTGCCCCCACTCACGAACTCCAAAGGCCTGAACACCGGCGCCGCCAAAGGGGTAATCGGCATGATCCGCAAGCTGGTCGCGGATTACGCAGGCGATCAGGTGGTCGTGATATTCGATGCCAAGGGGCCCACCTTCCGCAACGACATTTACCCGGAATACAAAGCCAATCGCCCGCCGATGCCCGATGAGCTGCGCGAGCAAATCGAACCGATCCACGACACTATTCGCGCCATGGGCTTGCCGTTGATTTGCATTGGGGGTGTCGAGGCGGACGATGTCATCGGCACGCTGTCAGTGCAGGCCGCTGGTAGTGGGCGAGAGGTGGTGATCTCGACCGGCGATAAGGACATGGCACAGCTCGTTAACGATCACGTCACGCTTATCAACACCATGAACAACACGACCATGGACCACGACGGCGTCGTCGACAAATTCGGCGTACCGCCCGCACTGATCATTGATCTGTTGGCGCTGATGGGCGACAAGGTCGACAACATTCCCGGTGTGGCGGGAGTGGGAGAGAAAACGGCAACCGCTTTGCTGCAGCACCTTGGCGGGATTGATTCCATCTATGAGCAGCTCGATGCCGTTGTTGACTTACCGATCCGGGGCGCCAAGAGCCTGGCAGCCAAACTGGAAGGTGCCCGGGGCGATGCTGAGCTGAGTTATGAGCTCGCAACCATCAAAACCGACTGTGATCTGGGGCTGGCTGAGGGAGATCTTGACTCGAACCCGCCGGATAACAATGCCCTGATTGCGCTGTTTCGGGAGCTTGAGTTTAAAACCTGGCTGGAGGCGTTTCTGCAGGGGGATGGGGCAACCGCTGCGGGTGCTGTGGCAGCAAAGGGCCCGGAAGCCGCCGATACTGCACCCGCCACTGATGTCGAACCTGCTACCGCGACTATTGAGGTCACCACAGTGCTGGAGCAGGCGGTATTCGATGACTGGCTTGCCAGGCTCAAGGCGGCCGAGCTGTTTGCCTTCGACACCGAAACAACGAGTCTCGATTACATGGTCGCGGAAGTCGTCGGTGTGTCGTTTGCCGTCCAGCCCGGTGCCGCAGCCTACGTGCCCCTGGCGCATGACTATCCGGGTGCACCGGACCAACTGGACCGGGATACGGTACTCGAAGCGCTTCGACCGCTTCTGGAGGATGCACAGACCGCTAAGGTGGGTCAGCACCTGAAATACGACGCCAACGTATTGGCCAATCATGGTATTACCCTGCGCGGCATTCATGACGACACGATGCTGGAGTCCTACATACTGGACGCATCGGGGAGCCGCCACGACCTGGATACCCTGGCGCTGAAATACCTTGGCCAGCGGACGATTCATTTTGAAGATATTGCGGGCAAAGGTGCCAAGCAATTGACCTTCAACCAGGTGCCGATAGAGCAGGCCGCGCCTTACGCCGCCGAGGACGCTGAGGTCACGCTCCGTTTGCACCAGATGCTGTCGGACAAACTCAATCAGGCGCCCTCACTCGCCACGCTCTACCGGAAGCTGGAGATGCCGCTGGTACCTGTGCTGTCGCGCATTGAGCGAAATGGTGCCCTGGTGTGTCGGGGCACACTTGCGGCCCACAGTCAGGAATTAGGGGGTCGGATTCTGTCGCTGGAAGCTAAGGCGCATGAGCTGGCGGGCGGGCCCTTTAATCTAGGCTCGCCCAAGCAACTCGGTGAGATCCTGTTTAACCAGCTGGAGCTGCCTGTGTTGCGCAAGACCCCCAAGGGTGCGCCATCGACAGCCGAGGAGGTTCTTGCGGAGCTGGCACTGGATTACCCGTTACCAGCCGTGCTGATGGAATACCGCAGCCTTAGCAAGCTGAAGTCGACCTACACCGACAAGCTGCCAGAGATGATCGATTCGCGAACAGGGCGTGTTCATACTTCCTACCATCAGGCGGTGACCGCTACCGGTCGCTTGTCGTCCTCAGACCCCAATCTCCAGAATATTCCCATTCGCACTGAAGAGGGCAGGCGTATCCGCCAGGCCTTCATCGCCGCACCCGGATGCAAACTTGTTGCTGCAGACTATTCGCAGATCGAGCTGCGCATCATGGCGCACCTCTCTCAGGATGAAGGCCTGCTGAACGCTTTTGCCAATGAGCTGGATGTGCACAGCGCCACCGCCGCCGAGGTTTTCGGTGTTGAGATTGATGAGGTCTCCGGGGATCAGCGCCGCAAGGCCAAGGCGATCAACTTCGGGTTGATTTATGGAATGTCGGCCTTTGGTTTGGCCAAGCAGCTGGGGCTTGGCAGGAACGAGGCTCAGGAGTACATCGATCTGTATTTTGCCCGATACCCCGGGGTGGCGGACTACATGGCGCGGACCCGTGAACTCGCCCACGAGACTGGCTATGTGGAAACATTGAAGGGCCGTCGCCTCTACTTGCCAGAGATCAATGCCCGGAATCGACAGCGGCAGCAGGCCGCTGAGCGCACCGCGATCAACGCGCCCATGCAGGGTACAGCGGCGGATATGATTAAGATGGCCATGCTGGCCGTTGATGAGTGGCTGACAGGCTCAACAATCGACGCGCGGATGATTATGCAGGTGCATGATGAGCTGGTGTTTGAGGTCGAGGCGGGGGCGGTGGATGAGCTTCGCGAGACAGTGGGGCGGCTGATGTCAGAAGTGGGCTTGCTCGATGTGCCGTTGCTCGTGGAGGCGGGCACGGGCGATAACTGGGATGAGGCCCACTGACCGGCCTCACTCTGCTTCGTGAAGGTCCGGCTGTTGATCCATTACGGATTCGTCTGTCAGCCAGCGGTTAACCTGTTTTCCCAGCTCGTCGACACCTTGGCGCTTCAGAGACGAAAAACACTGCACGCTCACAAGCTCGGCGTGTTCGGCCAGCTCACTTCGAACAGACAGCAGCGTGTTCTGTGCTGGGCCGCGTTTCAGCTTGTCTGACTTGGTCAGCAGGATATGCACTGGCATGCTGGCGGCGATTGCCCAGCCCAGCATCTGCTTATCCGGGTCAGTTAGCGGGTGCCGGATATCCATCAGCATCACCAAACCGCGCAGGCTTTCCCGGTATTGCAGATAGCGCTCCAGCTGCTGATTCCATTTTTTTTTGACCGCCAGTGGCACTTTGGCGAAACCATACCCCGGTAGGTCGACCAGCCTTTGGCGGTCGCTGAGGGCGAAGAAATTGATGAGCTGCGTGCGGCCGGGGGTGCGCGATGTTCGCGCCAGCTTTCCCTGGCCTGTTAATGTATTGATCGCACTGGATTTTCCAGAGTTGGACCTCCCCGCGAACGCCACTTCCCAACCGAGGTCGGGCGGAGCGTTCTCAACTGCGCTGGCGCTTTGTACAAACGCGGCTTGGCGGAAATTCACGGGGCTGGGGGCGGCGTTAATGTCGGTCATTTTGCGATTTGTGCCAAGACACGGAACGTCTATAATGCCACGCTCTTTGGGGCACCATGCCCGCAATACCTGAGTTATTTTTGACAATGTGCGTCAGGCGTGACGCCGCTAAGCCTGACCTCAGGTACACGCGCTCTTGAAGTGGCGCACTAAGCTTCCGGGGAGTCAGGAAGCGTAGAAGCAAGACGAAAGTTAAAGACATCAGAGGGTTTGACCATGAGAACAACTGCATTTATCCGCTCCACTGCTATCCGAGCTGCGGCGATCGCGGCATTGGCCATAGCGCCAACAGTGCTTGCGGGCGACCCGCCTGCCCAGTATGCGGCCTCCTGTGGTGCGTGCCATGCGGTGGGCGTGGCAGGTGCGCCGGCAACGGGTGACGCAGAGGCTTGGGCGCCGCGCATGGAGAAGAGCATGGAGACTTTGGTCGCCTCAGTGCGTAACGGCCTCAATGCTATGCCCCCCGGCGGTTTGTGCAATAGCTGCAGCGATGAAGACTACGCCGCGTTAATTACTTACATGGCCACGGCGCAGTAAGGCGCTTTGGGTCCGGCGGGCCAACACAGCCCGCCCGATAACGGCCTGACGCAGGCCAAGCCATTTTCGATGGGTGTTCCTATGAATCCTTCTCTTTTTAAAGTGACGCTTCTGGCTGTAACGACGGCCTTTGGAGCCAATACCTATGCCGCCGGCGACGCCGAGGCAGGCCAAGCCAAGGCTGCCACCTGCGTGGCTTGCCACGGTGTGGACGGCAATAGTGCGGTGCCGACGTTTCCCAAGCTGGCGGGTCTGGGCCACAAGTATCTGCTTAAACAAATGAAGGATATTCGCGATGGTCGTCGCCCGGTCGCGCTGATGGCGGGGCAGGTCGACAACATGACAGATCAAGACCTGGCTGACATCGCGGCTTTCTACGACGCGCAGCCTCGCACAGGTGGTATGGCAGATCCCGATAAAGTGGTTTTGGGTCGCAAAGTTTACCTTGCCGGTATCGCCGAGCGGCAGGTGCCGGCTTGTTCTGGCTGCCATAGCCCGACAGGAAATGGCAACGACCCGGCAGGGTATCCGGCGCTGGGTGGTCAGCACGCGGACTACATTGCGTCGCAGTTGAAGATGTTCCGAAAGGGTTATGAAGACCCCACCGGCCGCACCAATGGCGGCGAGGCCAAGATTATGCGCACCACAGCCTTCCGCATGAGCGATATGGAGATTGAGGCTGTCGCGAGCTATATTGCGGGCTTACAGCCTACCCCGTAATGTCGCCGGGGCAGTGTGCCCCGATAACGACCCCGGTTGTGTTCCAGGGAAGGAGGAAAGCATGACAGGTATCCGCCGAACGATTGTCACCCTTTTACTGACATCAGTTGCCATTGCCAGCTGGGCCATCGCGCCTGTTGCCGTTGCTGAAGATCAGTGGATAGAAGGCCAGCACTACCAGACCCTGACGCCGCCTGTCGCAGTGGGTCGCAGTAGTGACGTCGTGGTCACTGAATTCTTCTGGTATGGGTGTGGTCACTGTTACACCTTTGAGCCGATGCTGACCACCTGGGGCAAGCAGTTGCCCGACGGTGCTGTGGTACAGCCCTCGCCAGCCGTGTGGAATGACCCGATGCGCATGCATGCGAAAGCGTATTACATCGCTGAGGTGCTGGGGGTGAAGGAAACCCTGCACCCGGCGATATTCGATGCCATGCATGTGCAGAGAAAGCGACTGGTGTCACGACTGGAGCTTCGTGATCTGTTTGAGGATAACGGGGTGGATCCTGCGCAGTTCGACAAAGCGTACGATTCTTTTGGTGTCGACTCTCAGGTTCGACAGGCTGATTCGCGAGCGCGGTCCGCCAAAATTTCGGGGACGCCGTCGTTGATGGTGGCGGGCAAGTATCTTATTGAAACCCGAGCGGCGGGCAGTCAAACCAACATGCTCGAAATCGCCCGCTTTCTTGTCGATAAGGAATTGGCGGCACGCTGATTATTCCTCTGGCACGGACACTGCAGTTCGTGTCACCACCCTTCTTAATTCGAAGCTTGAGTGCACCCCGGTTACCCCCGGTATACGGGTGAGCTTGCCCAATAGAAACTGCTCGTAGTGGGCCATATCACGGACGACCGCTTTGAGCAGGTAATCGGCGCTCTGGCCCGTTACCACGCAGCAGTCGACCACCTCGGGCAGTGACAGTACCGTTTCCTCAAATGTCTCAAAACGATCGGGCGTGTGGCGATCCATGGTGACACTAATGTGGGCTGTCAAATTGAGGCCCAACTTCTTGGGGTCAACCATCGCCGCTTGATGGGTGATGATGCCTTCGGTGATCAACCGCTTGACGCGACGTGCGCAGGGGGTAGGTGACAGGCCCACTTGCTCGGCCAGTTCGAGGTTGCTGAGCCCAGCGTCGTCCTGCAGAACCCGCAGAATACGGCGATCAAGCCGGTCCAAAAGCGGTAGTGAATTATCCATATAAACGCATTTAAATAGTGAAAATACTTAAAGTTATCCTATTGTATAAAATAAAACGCTATTTTATAGGGAAATATCACTGTTTTTGGTGATTATCTCTTGTCGCCGGCCGGTACACTACGCGTCCTCCAATAGGATCAGGACAGTACTGTGGAAGACGCCCGATTTGATCATCGCAAGTACCGTGCGTTTCAGCCGATCGCTAAATCCGATCGCCGCTGGCCCGATAATGTTATTGAGGCGGCGCCGCAGTGGTGCTCTGTCGATTTGCGCGACGGTAATCAGGCGCTAGTTGAACCTATGAACGCTGAGCAAAAGCTGCGGTTGTGGGAGCTACTGGTTTCCATCGGCTTTACGCAGATTGAGGTGGGCTTTCCCTCGGCTTCAAGCCATGACTTTGCCTTTCTACGCAAGTTGATCGAAGAGCATCGCATTCCCGATGACGTGACCGTGCAGGTGCTGGTGCAGGCGCGAGCGGACCTGATTGAAAAGACCTTCGCAGCACTCCAGGGCGTGAAGCGTGCCGTGGTGCACTTTTACAACAGCACCTCAACGGTGCAGAGGGAATACGTATTTGGTCTCGATCGGGAGGGTATTCGGGACATTGCTGTCAATGGCGCGCGGCTGATTAAAGAAGCCGCGGACGCACGCCCAGAGACAGATTGGGTGTTTGAGTACAGCCCTGAAAGCTTTACCGGAACTGAAATGGATTTTGCGGTGTCGGTTTGCGACGCGGTTAACGAGGTCTTGAAGCCTACTCCAGATCGGCCGGTGATTATCAACTTGCCGGCCACGGTCGAAATGAGCACACCCAACATCTACGCGGATCAGATCGAGTGGTTCTGTGACCATGTTAAACACCGTGAGTCACTACTCATCTCCTTGCATACCCACAATGACCGGGGGTGCGCTGTTGCTGCCGCCGAGCTCGGTGTGATGGCCGGTGCGGACCGCGTCGAGGGCACGCTGCTGGGCAATGGTGAGCGCACCGGCAACATGGACATCATGACCATGGCGATGAATCTGTATAGCCAAGGTGTGGACCCCCAACTCGATTTCACTCACATGGATGAGATTTGCACGGTGGCGCGGGAATGCACACAGTTGCCGGTTCACCCGCGACATCCCTACGCGGGGGAGCTGGTTTTCACCGCTTTCTCCGGCAGTCATCAGGACGCGATCCACAAGTGTCTGTCCAAGCGCGACGCAGATGACGCTTGGGATGTGGCCTACCTGCCAATTGATCCTGCTGATATCGGTCGCACGTATCAGGAAGTGATCCGCATCAACAGCCAGTCTGGCAAAGGCGGTGTCGCGCATGTGCTGCGTCGAGATTACGGACTGGAGCTGCCGCGCTGGCTGCAGGTCGATTTCAGCACTGCTGTGCAGGGCTTGGCGGAAGACAGCGAGGCCGAAGTCTCCAGCGACGATATCTTTGCCTTGTTCAGTGAGACCTATCTGGGTACTGCTGACCGATGGCAGCTGGGTAATTACCAGCTCTCACGGCAAGATGAATCCGATGGTCTCGAGGTCACCCTGCATGGGCCGCAAGGAGAGGTGGCCCTGACCGGCAGGGGCAACGGTGTCGTGGACGCCTTTGTGCAGGCGATGGAGATGTTTACCGGTCGACATATCGTAGTGGTCGAGTACTCTGAGCACACGCTGGGCCAGAGTGCCGACGCGGAGGCAGTGTGTTACGTACAACTCAATATCGATGGCGAACGTCCCTGTGGTGTCGGCCGCAGCCACGATATCGTGCAGGCATCGCTGGCAGCGATTCTCTCCGCACTGGATGGTCGCGGCCAGATGCTCGCCAACGCGGCTTAGGTATCAACATATTCCCGACGTTAGCGGGGCGATTTCTGGCGAGACTTGCTGTACTTGGTGATTGCTTGAGTGTGATGACTCCAGCGCGTCAGCCATCGGGTGTCAGCTACGGTATTGCCGGGCGTGTTACCCGTCTTCTTGCCTGGTGTCTGGTCGTCGCAACGCTGACCGGCTGCTCAGCAACCCAGCTCATATACAACCGTGTCGATATTCTCGTGCGCTGGTATCTCGATGACTATGTGTCACTGGACCGCGAACAGCAGGTGCGCTTCGATGCTCGCCTGGAAACCCTGCTGGATTGGCACCGCCGTGAAGAGTTACCCGCATACGTGGCGCTATTAGATGATGCATTAACCATCCTCGATGACGGCGTGCCGCTGGATGACACCCGCGCTATGGCTGATCGCATTGAGGAGGCAGCGATTCGCTTCCAGGATCCTTTTCTTGAGCTGCTGCTGAGTACGGGACAGGATCTGACACCGGAGCAGATGCAGCAGTTTGTCGACGTCTTGATGTCCAAGCAAGAAGAGTTCGAGGATGACCGTCTGGCCCGCAGCGACGCGGAGTACCGTGAAGATCTTGAGGCGCGCTTCGATAAACAGCTGAGCCGATATCTTGGCTCGCTGACGGTTGAGCAGGCCAATCGCATCGCTGTGGGCGTGGCGGAAATGACGCGATTGGACCGTTTTTGGCTGCAAGATCGACGGGTCTGGATAACTGATTTGTCAGCGATGCTCTTGGAAGAAGCACCCGATTGGCCTGATCAGGTGCGCGCTCTGATCGCCCGGCGAGACGACGCCCTCCTGCCCGCCTACCGGGAGGGGATAGATCACAATGGTGAGGTCATACTGCAGTTGTCGCGAGACGTTTTGATTGCAAGGACTGACAAACAGGACAGGAAATTACGCGGGCGCGTGCAGTCTTTGCGCGATGATCTCGCCGCGCTTGCGACACAAAATGGAGAAACGGCTAGCCCTTGATAAGGGATTGATCGCGGATAGCGCCCTTATCGGCACTGGTCACCATGCTGGCGTATACCTTGAGCGCGATGGATACCTGACGGGGGCGATCGGTCTCGGGCTGCCAGGCGCGCGGGCTTCGGTCCATGGCCTCCCGACGATTCACAAGCGTAGCGTCGTCCACCAGCACGTTGATGGTGCGCGCTGGGATATCAATCTCAATAAGGTCACCCGGTTCGATGAGGGCAATGGTGCCGCCTGCTGCGGCTTCAGGCGAGACATGCCCAATGGACAGCCCCGAGGTGCCCCCAGAGAAGCGGCCGTCGGTAATCAGTGCGCAGGCTTTCCCAAGTCCTTTTGATTTGAGGTAGCTAGTGGGGTAGAGCATTTCCTGCATGCCTGGCCCACCTCGGGGTCCTTCGTAGCGGATAATCACCACATCCCCCGCCTGCACACGGTCTTCAAGAATGTCAGCGACCGCCGCCTCCTGGCTGTCACAAATATGGGCAGGCCCCGTGAATTGCAGCGACTCGTCGTCCACTCCGGCGGTTTTGACCACGCAGCCGAACTCGGCAAGGTTGCCAAACAACACGGCCAGTCCGCCTTCCTGTGAGTAGGCGTGCGCCATCTCTCTCACGCATCCTCCTTTCCGGTCAGTGTCGAGACTGGACCAACGCAGGTCCTGGCTGAACGCCTGTTGGGTGGGAATACCAGCAGGGCCGGCGGCATAGAGAGTGCGAACATCCTCTGCCTCGGTCTGCATGATGTCCCAGTGGGTCAGCGCATCGCCGAGACTGGCACTGTGAACGGTTGGACAGTCCAGATGGAGCAGGTCTCCTCGCGCAAGTTCACCGAGGATGGCCATCACCCCGCCGGCGCGGTGCACGTCTTCCATATGATAGAGGGGGGTGCTCGGCGCTACCTTGCACAGCTGTGGAATTTTGCGAGACAGCGTATCGATCGCTGCCATGTCGAAATCCACCCCGGCCTCCTGCGCTGCGGCGAGCAGGTGCAAGATCGTGTTGGTCGATCCACCCATCGCGATATCAAGACTCATGGCGTTCTCAAATGCACGTCGGCTGGCAATCTCCCGAGGCAGTGCCGTGGCATCGTCCTCCTCGTACCAGCGCCGCGCTAATTCCACGATCACGCGACCCGCGCGCAAAAACAGTTGCTCACGGTCTGCGTGGGTTGCCAGCAGTGACCCGTTGCCAGGCAAACTGAGTCCCAAAGCTTCAGTCAGGCAATTCATCGAGTTGGCGGTGAACATGCCTGAGCAGGAACCACAGGTCGGACAGGCCGAGCGCTCGTAAGCCTCCACCGTGGCATCGTCCGCGCTGGAGTCCGCGGCGATCACCATCGCATCAACCAGATCCAGTTTGTGCTCGGACAGTGCGGTTTTACCCGCTTCCATCGGGCCACCTGAAACAAACACAACGGGAATATTCAGCCGCATGGCGGCATTCAGCATGCCGGGGGTGATCTTGTCGCAATTGGAAATACAGACCATGGCGTCCGCGCAGTGGGCGTTGACCATGTACTCAACGGAGTCAGCGATCAGGTCCCGGGAGGGCAGGCTGTAGAGAATGCCATCGTGGCCCATGGCAATACCATCGTCTACGGCGATGGTATTGAACTCTTTAGCGACGCCGCCGGCGGCCTCAATCTCACGCGCGACCAATTGCCCGAGGTCTTTGAGGTGCACGTGCCCGGGAACGAACTGGGTGAACGAATTCACCACCGCAATGATGGGCTTCTCAAAGTCCTCATCCTGCATGCCGGTTGCACGCCACAATGCCCGGGCGCCTGCCATGTTGCGTCCGGCTGTCGAGGTGCGGGATCGATATTGGGGCATCGGATTCTCCGGGTGGTGATTGGAAATGGGACGCTAGCTTACCACTGGCGCTTGGCGACTTCAGACGGCTCGCCGCAGCACCGCCGCGTTGCGCTGCCAGTTATAGAGTTGCTGCTTCTCGAGGGGCAATTCGTTTGGATTCACGGGTTCGAAACCTTGTTCCAGAAACCAGTGCGTGCTCTGCGTGGTCAGCACAAAGACATATTCGAGTGAGCATGCCTTGGCCTCCGCGATCAGCTCATCCAGAAGCTGCCGGGCGCGTCCTGCGCCACGGTAGTCAGGATGTGTCGCGACACAGGCGATCTCTCCCACACCCTCGTGCGCATAAGGGTAAAGTGCGGCGCAGGCCAGCACACGGCCGTCTCGCTCGAGGAGAGAAAAATACCCGATCTCTTCTTCGAGGCGCTCGCGGGAACGCTTGACCAACGCGCCACTGTCTTCAAGTGGTCGAATCAACTCGACGATACTGGCAATGTCGTTGATGTCTGCGGCCCTGGCCTGCTCGTAGGGGTTTTGTGCAATCAGTGTGCCTGAGCCATCGTGGGTGAAAAGCTCTTCAAGCAGTCCGCCTTCGCGTTCGTAGCTGAGAAGATGACTTCGAGCCACACCATTGGCACAGGAACGGCAGGCGCTATCACGCAATCGCTGTTGTTCGGGGTCAGCGATGTCCAGTCTCACTGCCGAGTCAATGGTGCACTGCCGAATCAGTTCTCCGTCAGCAGTCTGCAAGCCCGGATGGCGGTCGAGAAAAATCAATTTATCAGCGCCAATGGCCACGGCCACTTTTTCCGCCACTTCGCTGGCGCTTACGCTAAACAGTTCTCCCGCTGGGGAGTAGCCCAGCGGGGAGAGCAGAGCGATCGCATCGTGATCGAGTATGGCCCGCACACCTTCGGCGTCGACCCGACGCACCGTACCGCTGTGCAGGTAGTCGATGCCGTCACGGATGCCAATAGGTCTGGCTGTGATGACATTCCCGCTTAGCACTCTCAGGCGCGCGCCGGTCAGTGGCGTATTGGGCAGGCCCATCGAAAGCAGCTGCTCCAGCTGCACCCGCTGGCGCGCCGCTGTCTCGCTGGCAACGCTCAGCGTCTCGTCGTCTGTAATGCGGACGCCGTTATGGAATGTCGTTGCCTGGTCGCTTAACAGTGCCGCGTCGATGGCTTCTCGGGTGGCATGCACCAGCACCAGTTTGACACCCAAAGAATGGAGCAGCGCCACGTCGTGGATCAGGGTAAGGAGCCCATTTGATTCCAGCGCTCCGTTACCCAAATAGATCACAAATGTCCGCCCACGGTGTGCCTTGATATAGGGACCCGTGTGGCGAAACCAGGCAATGTGATGCGCTGTGTCAGTCATAGTGTCTGCTGGTGTTAACGGTGATAGGCCACATCGAGGTAGCCTTTCAGGGACGCGCATCCTACCGAGTCTTCAAGTTGCGAGAAAGTGTAAAAATCTTGGTGTGGAGCGCGTTGTCGCATTGGTGGCGGGGCCGGCGGCTTGCCGATAGGCTAGCGCTATTGATTGGACAGAGCCCAACCTCAAATGTCACAGGATCTCGATAGGCCCATGTGGATGGAGGATCGCCTTGGCGATGCCATCTCGCGTCTGACGACCCGCATCGGCGAGGCAGGCTATGCCGCGCTCACCGAGGCTGTTCAGTCGGCAGATCAGTGGCGGCCCTTTCAGGGGCTTCTCTCCTGCAGTGATTTTTTTGGAGAGCAGGCCGCTCGCCACCACGACTGGTTATGTGACGTGCTGCATGACGGGAGCTTGTTAGAGAACCGATATTGGGTGGCTCACGAGTGGGACCAGGCGTTGGCTACACTCCTCACGTCGACACAATCGGAGCCTGACTTGCTGGCTGCTCTTAGGATTTTTCGTCACCGCGAGATGCTGCGAGTCCTCTGGCGAGATTACGCAAAGCTTGCCAGCCTTGAAGACGCTTGTGAGGCGCTTAGCCAGCTTGCTGACTGCTGCATTCGCGCAGCGGTCAGCATGGCGACCGCCACGCTTGAGCAAAAATATGGCACGCCCTATGGCGCTGACAGTGGCCAACCTCAGTCACTTTTGGTGCTGGGCATGGGCAAGCTAGGCGGCAAGGAGCTGAACTTTTCTTCTGACATCGATTTGATCTTCGCTTACCCCGAGGCCGGCCATACGCGGGGGGGGCGTCAGGGACTCGATAACCAGGCCTATTTTATTCGTCTTGGTCAAATGGTCATTCGCTTATTGGACGCGGTGACAGAGGATGGTTTCGCGTTCAGAGTGGACATGCGTCTGCGACCCTACGGTGACAGCGGCGCGCTGGTTGGGTCCTACGGTGCAATGGAGGTGTACTACCAGGAACAGGGGAGGGAGTGGGAACGCTACGCCATGATCAAGGCGAGGCCGATTACCGGCACTCCCGAAGCGCAAGAGAGTTTAATGAGCATGCTGACGTCCTTTGTGTATCGCCGTTACACCGATTTTTCGGTGATCGCGGCGCTTAGAGATATGAAGAGCATGATGCGCGCCGAGGTAACGCGACTCGGTATAGATGATGATTTAAAGCGTGGTGCTGGCGGTATCCGTGAAATTGAGTTCATTGCCCAGAGCCTGCAACTGATTCATGGGGGACGAATTCCGGAAATTCGCAACTGTTCTCTATTATCGACCCTGACGGCGCTGGAGCGAGCTGAGGTACTTTCAACCGATCAGGCGACTCGTCTGGCGACACATTATCGCCTCGAGCGTCGCGTCGAGCATGCATTGCAAGCTATGCAGGATAGGCAAACTCAATCCCTGCCGCGCGAACCCCTGCCGCGGGCACAGCTGGCACTCTTGTCGGGCTTTGCGGATTGGTCGAGTCTTGAGACACAGCTGAACGAGGCGCGTCGCGAGGTAGAGGACCTTTTTAACGATCTAATCGCCGAGCCTGCTACTGGATCCAGCGACGAGATTCCCAGCGCGACGGCTGTCTCGCGGTTGGCTTTCTCCGCGCTCAGTGAGCAGGCTTTGTGGGAGATGGGTTACTCGCAAGCCGACGAGAGCTGGGCGGAAGTGGAGCTGTTTCTGGATAGCGCCTGGGTCGCAGCACTTCAGCCTGAAGGGCGTCGGCGCCTCGAGGTTTTCTTGCCGCTGCTGTGTGAAATGGCGGCCGCCACGCCTGAACCTGATTCGGCGCTCACGAGGAGCCTACCTTTTGTGCGAGCGGTCTGTCGCCGCAGCGCCTACCTCGTGCTACTCCAGGAAAACCCTCGCGCATTGCACCATCTGCTGACATTGGTGGCTTCAAGTATCTGGCTGTCGGAGCGCCTTGCTGCACGACCAGAGTTGGTTGACGAGTTGCTTCATGAGTCAACGCTTTACACCGCGCCCAGCCGCGAGGAGCTTCATTCTTTGGTCAGACAACAGCTGCTGCGCATACCCGAGGAGGATCTCGAGGCACAAATGAGTGCACTCAGTCGCATCAAGGACGGCGTGATTTTGCGTGTCGCCGCCAGCGAGCTGACCGGCACGCTGCCCATCATGAAAGTCAGCGACAACCTCACCTTTCTGGCGGAAGTGATGATCGAGCAGGCCGTGGCCTTGGCTCGGGCGGAGTTGGTGCAGCGCTACGGCGAGCCTCAGTCGGAATCTGCTGGTTTTGCGGTCATGGCTTACGGCAAGCTCGGTGGCCTCGAACTTAGCTACGGCTCGGATCTTGATCTGGTCTTTGTGTTCGACGGCGCAGAAGGTGAGACCGCCGGCCCCAAAGTGATCGACAACACCCGCTTTTATACGCGACTCGCGCAGCGCGTTGTGCATGTTTTGTCTGCGCAGACTTATTCTGGAAGGCTCTACGAGGTGGACCTCCGACTCCGTCCGGATGGAGCTTCTGGATTGGTGGCTACGACCTTATCCTCGCTGCGTCGATACCAACGTGAGTCGGCGTGGGTTTGGGAACATCAGGCCCTGGTGCGAACGCGGGTAGTCGCGGGGGACGCATTATTGAAAGCATCGCTGGAGGCGTTGCGCGTGGAAATTTTAGCGATGCCCAGAGAGCAATCCTCTGTGGCCAAGGCGGTGTGCGAGATGCGCGAAAAGATGCGCGCCGAACACAATGTGTTGGGGCGCACTGGCGACCGCTTCGACCTCAAGCGGGACCCAGGAGGCATTGTCGATATTGAATTTGTGGTGCAATACCTTGTTCTGGCCTCTGCCCATCGTTACGCCGCGTTAGCCCAATGGTCTGACGTCATTCGCTTGCTCGACGTGATCGAGCAAGTAGGGCTGCTATCGAGCCAAGACGCTGCAATGCTCTCGCAAGCGTATTTGGCTTATCGAAGCGAGACACATTCGCTGGCGCTGCAAGGACAGCCTGCGGAGACGGAAGCAGGCCGGTTTCATGCTCAGCGTGAACAAGTGAAACAAATTACCGAAACCTTATTACCCGGGCTACAGGCAGGGTAGAATCTTGCCCCCGGCGTTCTGACAGCATGGGCTGTCATCGCGAACCGTCAGGGTGAAAGCTCAAACAGAAAGGAAATGACATGGACCTCTCAAAACTCACCGGCCATATCTGGCTCGATGGCGAATTGGTGCCCTGGCAGGAAGCACGAGTCCATGTGCTGACCCACACCTTCCACTACGGTCTGGGTGTCTTTGAAGGTGTCCGCGCGTACAAGACGTCGGCAGGGACGTCGATTTTCCGTCTCAAGGAGCACACCGACCGGCTGTTTCGCTCGGCGCACATCTTGCGCATGGATATGCCGTACGACAAAGAGACGCTGAACGCAGCGCAACGCGAAGTTGTCAGGGCAAATGACTTGGACGAAGCGTACATCCGGCCAATGTGTTTCCTCGGCTCTGAGGGGATGGGCCTGCGCGCCGACAACCTCAAGACCCACGTCATGGTGGCGTCGTGGGCGTGGCCTTCATACATGGATCCCGAGGCGAGGGACCGTGGTATCCGAATTGCGACGTCGAGCTATACCCGTCACCACGTCAACATCACGATGTGTAAAGCGAAGGCTAATGGCAACTACATCAATTCGATTCTGGCGCTCAGAGAAGCGATGGATGCGGGTTTCGAGGAGGCGCTTCTGCTGGATAACGAGGGCTATGTTGCTGAGGGCAGTGGGGAGAATTTTTTCTTCGTCCGTGACGGCGTTCTGTATACGCCCGAGCTGACCTCTTGTTTAGAGGGGATTACGCGAGACAGTATTCTGCGTATTGCGGCGGACCAGGGCCTGACAGTGAAAGAAAAGCGGATAACCCGGGACGAAGTCTACGTCGCTGACGAGGCGTTTTTTACCGGCACCGCGGCAGAAGTGGTGCCGATCCGCGAGCTCGATAACCGGGCGATCGGCAGCGGTGCGCGCGGTCCGATTACGGAAAAACTGCAAAAAATTTATTTTGAAGCGGTGCGCGGCGAGCAATCCCGTTACGCAGAGTGGTTGGCCCCAGTGGCTGATTAGGGAGCACTGACCTTATGGAAAGCCTCCCCGGCGGTATCCGATACCGGCACTGGCCAGTCGAAGACGCCAAGGCCTGCATACTACTCGCCCATGGTCTCGCCGAGCATACCGGGCGCTACGAACTCGTTGCCGCGCGCTTCAATGAGCGCGGCGTGGCCGTGGTTGGCCCTGACCACATTGGTCACGGTGCGTCGCCCGGTGTGCGTGTTTACCTGAAGGCGTTCTCCGAGTATCTCGAACCGATGCAGGCACTCCGTGCCCACATTGATGACTGGTACCCGGGGCGACCGGTGTTCCTGATGGGACACAGCATGGGAGGCCTCATTAGCGCCCACTTACTGCTTACATCCCAGGTTGCGTTTCAGGGCGCGATGCTGTCGGGCCCTGCGTTCCACGCGGTGGATCCGGCGCCGGCACCCCTCATGCTAATTGGCCGCTTGCTTCGCTACGTGCTGCCCAAGCTGGGCATGGTCTCTCTGGACGCTAACGGGGTGAGCCGTGATCCGGCGATCGTAGCCGACTATATCGCCGATCCCCTGGTCTATAACGGCAAGATCACAACCGGTCTTGGCATTGAGATGCTGGATGCGATGGAGGTCGCCATTGCCCGGGCGGGTGAGATCACCCTGCCAATTTATATTGCCCATGGCGACGCCGATGTGATGGCGGGCCCGGAGGGTTCGCAAGCTTTCTTTGACGCACTGGGCGCTCAGGACAAGACCCTCGACTTCTGGCCGGGTCTTTACCACGAGATCCTGAATGAACCTGAATCCGAGGAAGTGATCACCCGCTACGTTAACTGGCTGGAATCGCATTTGTGAGCGCCCAGCGGGCACTGGTGCTGGGTGCTGCGGGACAACTCGGCCGGGCCTGCATTGACTGCGCCCCTGACACGTTGGTGGCACAGGGATTCAGTCGCGCGACCTGCGATGTGACCGATGACTCGGCGCTGCTCAGGGTGATGGATGAAGTGGACCCTCAAGTGGTGATCAATGCGGCGGCCTATACTGCCGTGGATGCAGCCGAGGATGACCCTGAGTCGGCTGATGCAGTGAACGCCAATGCACCCGCCATGCTGGGCGCGCTGTGTGCCCAGCGCGGTCTGCGGCTGGTGCATATCTCTACCGACTTTGTTTTTGATGGCCGCGCGCCTCGACCTTATGTCCCCGGAGCCAATCCGGCGCCCCTCGGTGTTTACGGTGTAAGCAAGTGGCGGGGCGAGGAGGCGGTGCTCGCCAGTGGCGCGAGCCATGCAGTGGTGCGCACTAGCTGGGTCTATGGTCCAGGTGGGAGTAATTTTGTACTGACTGTGCTCAGGCTGATGCGCGAGCAGGGGACCGTGCGCGTTGTGAATGATCAAATTGGCTCGCCAACGTCGGCGCGCGGTCTTGCAGAGATCTGCTGGCTATTGGCGCTCCACGGTGATGCCAGCGGGGTGTTTCATTGGTCCGATGCCGGTGCGATCAGCTGGTACGATTTTGCCTGCGCCATCCACGACGAAGCTTTAGCGCTGGGTCTGCTCTCCTCCCCGGCAACGATTGAGCCAATTCCGACAGATGCCTTCCCGACCAAAGCGCAGCGGCCCGCATATAGCGTGCTCGACTGCAGCGACACTTGCAGCACCCTCGGTATGGCTCAGCGGCCATGGCGCGATGCGCTGTGCGACATGCTACGGTCACAACAGCAACTTGAGGGAAAAGTGTGATGGCGCGGTCACTGGTGGTCACAGGCGGGGCGGGCTTTATCGGCGTGAACTTTGTGTACCACTGGGTCGAAGCACACCCGGGCGACACCGTCGTGGTGCTGGATGCGCTGACCTATGCGGGCAACCGTTTGAGCCTGAAGCCCTTGGAGCAAGCCGAGCGCATTCAGTTTGTCGCGGGGGATATCTGTGACGCCGACCTGGTAGCTCGGGTTATGGCTGACCACGACACGGACACCATTGTGCACTTTGCGGCAGAGAGTCATGTTGACCGCTCGATTACGGGGCCTGATGCGTTTATTCGCACTAATCTCGAGGGCACCCATACGCTTTTGGCCGCGGCCCGCAGCGCTTGGCTGAGCGGGTCGGGCCGTGAGCATCGGTTTCATCACGTCTCCACCGACGAGGTCTACGGGTCATTGGCTCCAGAAGACCCTGCGTTCACCGAGACCACTCGCTACGAACCCAACTCGCCCTACTCGGCCAGTAAAGCGGGCAGTGACCATCTTGTGCGCGCCTACCAGCACACCTATGGCTTGCAGGTCACGACCAGTAACTGCTCGAACAACTACGGGCCTTACCATTTTCCCGAGAAGCTGATTCCGCTGTGCCTGACGCGGATTCTCGATGGTGGCGTGATCCCGGTATACGGCGATGGCAGCAATATCCGCGACTGGCTGTACGTTGAGGACCATGCACGCGGCATCGCCCGTATTCTAGAGGCCGGCACGCCCGGCGAGGTCTACAACATTGGCGGTCACAACGAGTGGGCGAACCTCGATATCGTGAACCTGCTGTGCCGGGTAATGGATGAGCGTTTCGCAAATGACCCGGCGCTGGTGACACGGTTCCCCGATGCGCCGCAAGCTCGCGGCGCCAGCAGCGATTCTCTGATTGAGTTTGTCACGGATCGCGCCGGGCACGACTGGCGTTACGCGATCGATGCCGCAAAGATTGAGCGGGAGTTGGACTTTATCCCTAACGAGACCTTTGAGACGGGTCTGGCAAAAACGGTTGATTGGTATCTCGCTAACGAGGCCTGGTGGCGGCCGCTACTGGAGCGGGCGTCCACGGCGCGCTAGACCAATCCCGGATACAGCGGGCAATCCTGCCACTGAACCCCCGAGCGGTCTTTTGCAGATAGCTGCGGTGCGTCACCTTCGGGGATCGGCCAGTCAACCCCGACAGTAGGATCATCCCAAGCCAGCGAGATTTCGCTTTCGGGGTGGTAATAATCGGTGCATTTGTAAAGAAAATCCGCCGACTCGGTCAGTACATAGAAGCCGTGAGCGCAGCCGGGTGGCACCCACAGTTGCTCCTGTCCTTCCGCGGTCAGATTAACCCCATACCACTGCCCGCAGCTGGGAGAGTCCGCTCTGCAATCGACCACCACGTCAAAGACGGCGCCGGAGGTAACATGTACCAGCTTCCCCTGGGGCTTCTCAGTTTGCAGGTGAAGTCCGCGCAGAATGCCCTGGCTCGAGCGGCTGTGGTTGTCCTGCACGAAGGGGAGATCGATACCCGCTTCCAGATAGCGCTCAGCGTGCCAGGTCTCGAGAAAAAAGCCGCGGGCATCGCCGTGCACGGTGGGCGTGATCAGCGTCACGCCCGTCAATGGCGTCGACTTAATCTCCATCAAATACCGGACCGCCCTCGCTGACCATGGTTTTGAGATAAGCGCCGTAACCACTTTTGATGAGTGGCGCTGCCAGTGCCAACACCTCCTGCGCAGTGATATACCCCATTCGGTAGGCAATCTCTTCCAGGCAGGCGACCTTCAAACCTTGTCTTTCCTCAATGACGCGAATGAAATTTCCGGCGTCGAGCAAAGATTGATGCGTGCCAGTATCTAGCCATGCCGTGCCCTGGCCCATGACTTCCACCTGTAATGACTCCTGCTCAAGGTAGTGACGATTCACATCGGTAATCTCAAGCTCGCCGCGCGCCGACGGTGTGATGCCCTTTGCCACCGACACGACGTTGTTGTCATAAAAATAGAGACCGGTCACCGCGTAATGAGACCGTGGAGCATCGGGCTTTTCCTCAATGCCAATCGCGCGTCCCTCGGCGTCGAATTCCACGACGCCGTAGCGCTCGGGGTCTTGCACGTAGTAGGCGAATACGGAGGCGCCATCGGCGCGCTGTGCTGCGCGTCTGAGCTTGCTGGTGAAGCCTGCCCCGTAAAAGATATTGTCACCGAGCACTAGACATACCGGGCTTTGGCCAATGAAGTCCTCGCCCAACAGGAAGGCCTGAGCGAGGCCATCGGGGCTCGCCTGAACGGTGTATTGGATATTCATACCCCATTGGCTTCCGTCCCCCAAAAGATCGGCGTAAGCGAGCTGATCGCGGGGTGTGGTGATAACCAAAACGTCTCGAATACCCGATTGCATTAGCGTGGCAAGCGGGTAGTAGATCATGGGCTTGTCGTACACGGGCATCAGCTGCTTGCTGACCGTGGTCGTCAGCGGGTGCAGGCGGGTGCCCGACCCACCAGCGAGAATAATGCCCTTGTATTCGGTGTGCTCAGCCATGGTGCCAGGATCTGCTCACGGGGCGACGGAGTTTACAGGCCGTTGGCACTCATGGCGAGCCACCGCTACACTGCACTGCCTGTACTTTGCCGTGGCCGCTCGATAATATGGCACGGTTACTGCCATTAGTGGCCGTTCTTCCGGAGTCTCCCATTAACGCACCCCTTCACACGCCAGATGCTGCTGAAGCTCATGCTGTTGTGCGCGATAGCGTGCCCTTGCGCGTTGCGCTATTGGGCTATCGATCAGCTCCTTTTTCAGGAGGGCAAGGAGTCTATCTGCGGTACCTGAGCCAGGCGCTTATGCAGATAGGTCATCGGGTTACCGTGATCTCTGGCCCACCCTATCCGGATCTGGTGGAGGGTGTGGAGCTGATCAAATTACCGAGCCTCGATTTGTACTCGCGGGATCTCTGGAGCGTGACGCGTGAAGAGTTAGGTAATCGACTGGGGCGGAGGGAATGGTTAAGCAAGCTAAGCGGCGGATTCGCAGAGCCTGAGACGTTTGGTGAGCGCGCTCGGGATTGGTTGCTCAATCATGCCGCCGAATTTGATGTGGTGCATGACAACCAAACACTCGCCGATGGAATTCTGGATCTGCAGCGCGCAGGTTTGCCGGTGGTCACCACGATTCACCACCCCATTACGCGCGACCTCAAAGTTGCTTTGGCGGGAGAGCCGCGGTGGTGGTGGCGTCTTATGATCCGGCGCTGGCACGGGTTTCTGGGCATGCAATCCAGAGTCGCTGCCGAGCTGCGTCACATAGTCACGGTGTCGCGCTGCTCCGCCGCGGACATCGCCACAGATTTTGGCGTGCTGCCCGGGGCGCTCCATGTGGTGCCTAATGGTGTCGACACTGAGCTGTTCAAGCCGTTGCCGTCAGTCGCTCGCAAGCAGGGTCAGATGATTGCTACCGCGTCGGCAGATGCGCCGCTGAAAGGGCTTCCCGTGTTGTTGCAAGCGTTCAAAAGGCTAGTTGAGGCTGACCCTTCCCGGCGGCTGGTATTGATTGCGCGACCCAAGCCGGGTGGCGATACCGAGGCGCTAATCAAGAATCTGGGGCTGGGTGATTACATTCGTTTCGTGGGCAGCGCCAGCCACGAAGAGATCAACCGCCTGTATGCGGAGAGTGCCGTGGCCATTGTCCCCTCACTCTATGAGGGCTTTGGCCTGCCTGCAGTCGAGGCAATGGCCGCCGGGATTCCTCTGGTATCGAGTGATGGTGGGGCGCTGGCAGAGGTGGTGGCCGACGGAGGCTTGGTGTTGCCGGCGGGTGACATCGATGCGCTGGCGGCGTCGCTTGAGCGTGTGCTGTCAGATCCTACCCTCGCCAATACCCTCGGAGATAGAGGACGACAGCGGGTTGAGCGGCACTTCTGCTGGTCAGTCTGCGCACAGCAGATGGTCGAGCAGTACCGGGCCTGCATTGAAGCATGCTGACGGTTGACCTCGATAAACTGGCGCTGGCGCCCGGGCAAACTTGTCTCGATGTGGGCTGCGGTGAGGGCCGCCATACTCTTGCCGCCTATCTACTCGAGGGCGTTCATGCGCTGGGAATCGATCTGTCTGAGCAGGATCTGGCTATCGCTACCCAACGTATTGACGACATGATGCTCCATGCACCGGGCGGCGAAATTGGTTTTGCCGCGGGGGATGCAACGGGTCTGCCGCTGTCTGACGAAAGCGTTGACGCGGCCATCGCCAGTGAGATTCTGGAGCATATCCCCAATTATTTGGCGGTCTTGGAGGAGCTTTGGCGAGTGCTGAAGCCGGGTGGTCGGCTGTGTATCAGCGTACCAAGACAGTGGCCCGAGTGGATCTGTTGGCAGCTGAGTGAGGGGTATCGGACGACGCCGGGGGGCCATATCCGGATTTTTGACGCAACGCATCTGGCCCGTGAGGTCGCGCGGCAAGGGTTTGTGCTAACGGGTCGGGGCAGCGCCCACGCCTTGCACGTACCTTATTGGTGGTTAAAGTGCCTTTTTTGGCGAAGTGACCCCGAGCCCTGGCCGGTGCGGCTGTATCATCAGTTGCTGGTCTGGGATTTGATGAAGCGGCCCTGGATAACGCGCGCTGTCGACGCGCTGCTGAATCCCATCATGGGTAAAAGCATTGTGCTGTACTTTACTAAGCCGGCAGCGCACCAGACATCGCCAGCGGGGAGCCATCTATGAATGCGCCACTTTTGAGTCCGGGGGTCTATCCGGCACAGTGGCTGCGGCCGACCGTTGGGTTTCTGCTTGCCACCCAGCGCGCCTCGGGTGAGATACCGTGGTTTGACGGAGGGCATACCGACCCCTGGGATCACACAGAAGCCGCCATGGGTCTGAGCATTGCCGGTGAAATTGAAGCTGCCGAGCGCGCATATGGGTGGCTGGCCGAGACGCAACTTGAAGACGGAAGCTGGTGGGCCTGTTACCGGGACGGCCAGGCCGATCTGAGCGTTGACCGCCGGGAGACCAATTATGTTGCGTACATTGCGACGGGAGTGTGGCACCACTTTTTGATTACCCGGGACACCAGTTTTCTAGCGCGGTGCTTTCCTTCGGTGTCGAAGGCGATTGCGTTTGTGCTGCGCTATCAGAGTCCTGAGGGAGAAATCGATTGGGCTGTTGACCCTAGCGGTGCGCCGTTGGGGGACGCCCTCGTAACCGGCTGTAGCTCACTCTACAAATCCCTGGAGTGCGCGATTCTGATAGCAGATCAACTCGGTGCGCCGGCTGCAGAATGGCGTAGCGCGCGAGCCAGGCTCGGGCAAGCGCTTCGGCATCGTCCCGAGCGTTTCGACCGCACCTGGGAGAGTAAATCACGATACGCGATGGATTGGTTTTACCCCATTTTGGGCGGGCTGGTCGTTGGCGAGCAGGCCAAAGATCGACTGATACAGCGCTGGACTGAATTTGTGGAGCCGGGCATTGGGTGCCGCTGTGAGAACCACCAGCCCTGGGCAACGGTTGCTGAATCCTGCGAATTGACGCTGGCACTGCTTGCCGCAGGCGAACGCGAGCAGGCCGCAGAGCTGTTTAGCTGGCTCACACAATGGCGCGACGCAGACGGTGCCTGGTGGACCGGCTACCAGTTCGCCGAGCAGGTACTGTGGCCAAAAGAGAAACCCACCTGGACGGCGGGGGCGGTGTTGCTAGCTGTGGACGCCTTGACTCGTCACACCGCGGCCAGCGGTCTGTTCCTCTCGCCCGTCATCGCTGACTGAACAGAGGCTCACTGACAGCGTCTCTATCGTCAGCCGCTCACAATCTGGTGCATCTGACTCCCGCGTCAGCCTCTTTCCAGCAGTGCGAGCAAGCAGCGTCGCTCGATCTGTATCAATGGCACACGTTGATTCTGCGTCAAGGTATTAGACGTCGCAATCCTCGAAGTGTGCCATGAACGTCCAGCGCCTCAAACAAACCGGATTGGGTTGCTAGTTGCCAGATTGTGAAGGGAGCCTGTCCACCGTCAGCAGGATCAGGAAATACATCGTGGATAGCGAGGATGCCTCCGGGGAGAAGGTGGGGCGCCCAGGCGCGATAGTCGGTCAGCGCCGCATCCAGGCTGTGCCCGCCATCGATGAAGACCATCCCCAAGCCAATCCGCCAGTGAGGTGCAACGACATCGCTATTCGCCACAAGCGGGATAACGGTCTCCTCCAGATCTGCAGCGACGATGTTGCGCCGAAACTCGGTAAAGCTGTCGAACTGCCCGGACGCGTCGACCAGCGCTTGATCGTGGTGACTTTCCCCAGGCTGATGCTCTTCTGAGCCACGGTGATGATCGAGGGCGAAAACCACTGTGTCGTGCGCTTTGGCCGCCTGCCCAAGCCAGATCGTGGAACGCCCGCAGTAGCTGCCGATCTCAAAGAGAGGGCCAACGCGCGCTGCTTGGTCCGCCCAGCTGAATAACTGCTGACCTTCATCGTCAGGGAGAAACCCGCGCACGTCTGCCCCGGGAGGCTCAGGCACAATCTTGGGGTTAGACTCGGACATGATACGCTCCGCGTGATCAGCTTATGAGTATACGATTGTCTTGAGCGTACGGAAGCGTCGGCCCCTGCCAATCAACCGCCGACTTTATTCTCTGGTGATGCGTCTGGCGGTGCCGTTTTTATTGCTCCGCTTGCTCTGGCGTAGCCGAAGGCACAGCGGTTATCGCAGCCAGATCTGGCACCGGCTCGGACTCTATGGGAGGCATCGAGCGTCGCTTTCGGGTGGGCGGATTTGGATTCATGCTGTGTCGGTGGGCGAGACTTTAGCGATTGCGCCCTTCTTGGAGAGACTGCTGGTAGATCGACCTGACCTGACAGTGCTGGTGACATCCACCACGCCGACCGGTGCCGAACAGGTACAGCAGAAGTTTGGTAGCCGCGTGGAGTGGTGCTGGGCCCCTTTCGACACGCCGGGCGCTGCTAGGCGCTTTCTGGCCCACTGGCAGCCCGCGCTGGGTGCGTTGGTCGAAACCGAAATCTGGCCGAATCTCCTCGCACATGCTGCCGCCAGAGGTATGCCCATGGTTTTGCTCAATGCACGGCTGTCAGAGAGATCTGCACGAGGGTACGCCCGTGTTGCTGGTTTAATGCGGCAAACGCTGGGTCATCTGGCAGGGGTTGCAGCGCAAACGGAGTCGGACGCGAATCGGTTGCGCGCGCTTGGCGCCGCTGACGAGGCGGTTATCGTGACCGGGAGCCTGAAGTTTGCACTAGACCGAAACGCTCTGCGAGAGGCCAACGAGCAGGAGCGGCGGCAATTCGGGCCGGGCGCTTTTGATCGGCCCGTCTGGCTTGCGGCCAGCACGCATCCGGGCGAGGAAGAACCCGTGCTCGAGGCCTTTGCGCGACTTAAGGCGGAACGCCCCAATGCGCTATTGATGCTCGCGCCGCGGCACCCTGACCGGGTGCCGGGTATTTTGGGTATGCCTGCGATACGTCAGTATCAGGTGGTGCGCCATAGCGACTTCCATTCCAGTGCCGGCGCAACACCGCATGCAGGGGAAAGTGCCGCGAGCACTTCGCTCACCGTTATGGACGACGTGCTGGTGGTCGACACGCTGGGTCGGCTGGGGGCACTGACGGGATGCGCTGATGCGGTTTTTGTCGGCGGCAGCCTGGTACCCCATGGCGGTCACAACCCACTCGAGGCGGCGGCATGGTGCCTGCCCATACTCTCGGGGCCCCACACCTTTAATTTCGCCAGTATTTACCGCGATCTGTTCGAGGCGAACGCAGCGGTGGAGGTGGAGGCGGACACGCTGGGGACAGCGCTCCTTGATTGCATCGGTCAGCAGGCCGACACCGAGCAGGTCACTGCGATGGGTGAGCGCGCAGGCGCGTATCAGTCAGCGCAAGAAGGGGTGGTAGACGGGCAGTGGACCGTTTTGGCGGCCCACCTACCTTAACTATTCGCTACCCGAAGCGGTCGGTGCGGCTGGTGGCAACAAGAAGCCTTCCAGTCTCGCAATGTCCTCTGGCGACAGCGTGCCGGCGACTTCTTTCAGCCGCAATGAATTAATAATGAAGTCATAGCGGCTATTGGCGTAATCCCGCTGCGCACCGAACAGTTTGTTCTGCGCATTGAGCACGTCAACGATGTTACGCGTGCCGACCTCGTACCCAGCCTGCGTGGCATCCAGCGCGCTTTGGCTGGAAACAATCGACTGTTTTTGGGCCTCAACGCGCGACACATCCGACATCACGGTCATGTGGAGCGACCGCGCTTGCGTCACCGTGTTGCGGGTGAGATTAATCCGAGATTCTCTGGCCGCATTGAATTGCTCGGCAGCTCGTCGACGGCTCGCGCTGATCGCACCGCCCGTTGATAAAGGCAGGTCAAAGCGGATTTGCCAGGTTTCATTGGTCTGCTCCGAATCCGGCGGAAAGTTGAACTGGCTCTCAGGATTCTGCGCGATGCTACCGGTGGTCTCTCTGTCTTGATAACTGTAGCTGGCCGTCACTGTCGGAGCGTGTCCCATTCGTGAGGAGGTGGCGTTTTGTCTGGCAGCCTCTTCGGCAAAGCGTGCGGCGGCGAGGCGATAGTTGTTCGACATAGCAAAGTCGACCCACGCGGCGCGGTCGGCAGGCTCCGGCGGACGCGGGTCAAATTCCTCACCCAGGACAAACAGTGCACCGGGTGTTTGCCCGGTGAGCACAGACAGATTCTCCTTGGCAACCGCCACATTGTTCTCGTCAACAATGCGATTCACCTGAGCCAGATCACGCGCGGCCTCGGCTTCATACACATCCGTAATGGCGATTAACCCGACTTCGAACCGCTGGCGGGTTTGCTCCAATTGACGTTCAAAAGCGCGTTCCTGAGCCTGGGAGGCTCGCAGGTTGTCCTGAGCGCGGAGCACGCCAAAGTAGGCCTGGACCACCCTGACGATCAGATCCTGTTGCGCCGCAGACAAATTGGCCTCGGCTTGTTGTGACTGCTCCTTGCCAGCGCGCCAACCAAACCAGGCCGACAGGTCAAACAGTGTCTGCGACAGGCTGACGTCATAGCCATCGGTCTCGGTTTCGGTGACCGACGTGACATCAATCTGGTCGAATCCGGGATTCAAGGGATCATCATTAAAAACGACGTTGGGTCTGGTGGAGTCATTTTCGGAATCCGTGAATGAGTAACCAGCGCGCGCCTGAGGCAAAAGGGGCGCCAGCGCCAGTTTTTCAAGTTCGATATCAGCGTTGTACTGCGCGATCTGCGTTTTGAGCTGAGCGTCGTTTTCCAGCGCTAGCTCATAAATGTCCACCAATGTATCGGCCTGCGCTGCAACACACAGCGCGCTGCTCAATACAGCGGCTGCCAGGGCACGAGAGGGGAGATGCAATGTTGGCATGGCTTGTCAGAGCCTGAATCAATAAGGGGACGGGAGTTTACCACTGTGCCATTGGCTTTTGCGGCGTCAAATCCAGCAACATTTTGGCAGTTCCCGTCCCTGAGGGGCTTGCTACACTGTTCCTATGGTGGACAAAACTAGACAAGTGCAGCCGCGCGGCAGACTGAGAAAGGGTTATCATATTGACCTGTCGGATCTGCATGCCCAGTGCGAGGCTAACTACCACCGGCTCATGCGTCTCTTTCCCGCCTACGAGCAGGAGAGCCGTTATGTGTTTGAGGCGGGCGAGGTCGCGGTGGTTCTCGAGGTCACGGCCCGCGATCGTTACACCACGGATATGCGGTTGCGCTATCAAGGTGTGCTGTCTCACTTTGGGGCTAACAGCTGCTTTGATCTGCGTCTCTATCACGACGCCAGAATGGCTGAGGTCGTGCACTGCAGCACCTCCCGGCGTTTCGAGGCCCGGTACCGGTACCCCAACCCGGATATGTTACAGCGAGACGAGAAGTTTCAGCAGAACCGCTTTGCGGCCGAGCTGATGGAGTTTTGCCTGCACAATGGCCGGTCAGCCGACCCCGTCTTGCCGGACCCCGACCAGCCCTCCCCATGAACGCACTCAGTGGCGTTGCCACACTCAACACGGCTGCCTCCAGCCGCGTGGTGCAGCTTTCTGACACCCACTTGATGCGAGAGCCCGGTGGCCAGTTGGTCGGTATCGATACCGACAGATCTCTCGCCGCTGTATGCCGTTTGGTGGCAAGCCAGGGCCCAATTGACGCCTTGCTGCTAACGGGCGATCTCGCCGGTGATGAGGCTGAGGAGGCCTACGCGAGGTTGGACGTGGCGCTCGCGCCGCTGGGCGTGCCCAGTTTCTGGTTGCCAGGCAACCACGACGCTGTCTGGTCGGGCGATCATCCGCTGAAGTCGCATTTCAAACGAACGGTGCGGCTGCCGCACTGGGACATACTGATGCTGAACACTCAACATGAGGGAGTCGTGGCGGGCTATCTGGCCAGCTCGGAGATCGAGGCGCTGGAGCAGGCGATTGATCGTGCGCAGGCGACGAGCAGGCCGTTATTGGTAGCAACCCATCACCCACTTATGCCAGTGGGCTGCGTGTGGCTGGATGAGATTGGCGCCGAAAATGCGCAGGAAGCGTTGCAGCGTCTGGCACCTGTGGGCGAGAAGGCGGTGGTGATCTCCGGGCACGTACACCAGGATTCTGCGCAGATGCATCACGGCGTACAATGCCTGACTGCGCCGTCGACCTGCATTCAATTTGCGCCCAGTTCAGCGGATTTTCAGGTGGACGCGCAGGCACCCGGATGTCGTATGCTGACACTCCACGAGTCAGGCCAGTGGGACACCACCGTACTCAGGGTCACCGATGAGACGTTTGCGGTAGACCTGAACTCGTCGGGTTACGCGTGACAAACGGAATGGCTGGGCCGTGCGGTTTTTGAGTGTGGCGAACCGCCGCGAGCCCTAACTGTATTGCACGAGCTGTAGTAGAAGATGACGAAATACAACGCAGACTCTATTGAGGTCCTGACTGGTCTTGAACCGGTCCGCAAGCGTCCCGGCATGTATACCGACACCACTCGCCCTAATCATCTGGCTCAGGAGGTCGTCGATAACTCGGTCGACGAGGCGCTGGCCGGACACTGCGGCCAGATCGACGTTGTGCTGCATGACGATGGCGCGCTCAGTGTGACGGATGACGGGCGCGGCATGCCCGTGGATCTGCATCCCGAACAAAAACTGCCGGGGGTCGAGGTCATCCTGTCCACCCTGCACGCTGGGGGCAAGTTCTCAGACAAGAGCTACCAATTCAGTGGCGGCCTGCACGGTGTGGGAGTGTCAGTGGTGAATGCCCTCTCGGAATTATTGGAAGTCACGATTCGCCGCGATGGGAGCGTGCACACTATGGCGTTCTCGGGGGGGGATAAGATTGCCGATCTGAAAGTCACCGGTAGCTGCGGCAAGCGCAACACCGGCACCGGGATCCGCTTTAAGCCGGATGCGAAATACTTTGATTCGGCCAATTTCTCGATTCCCAAGCTCAGCCACGCGCTTCGCGCCAAAGCGGTCCTCTGTCCAGGTCTCAAAGTCACTCTCACCGACGAGAAAAAGAAAGAAAAAACTGAGTGGCACTATGAGGACGGCATCTCCGACTATTTAGCAGACGCCACTATCGACTTCCCCGTGATACCTGAGACTCCGTTCAGATCGCAGTTTGCGGGGGAAACCGAGGCGGTGGACTGGGCCATACAGTGGTTGCCGGAGGGCGGCGAGGTGGTCGCTGAGTCCTACGTAAATCTCATTCCTACGCCGCAGGGCGGCACTCATGTGAACGGCTTGCGCTCCGGTTTGCTGGATGCCTTGCGCGAATTCTGTGAGTTGCGCAATCTGCTGCCCCGCGGGGTCAAGCTGACCGCCGAGGACGTGTGGGACCGCTGTTGTTTTGTTCTGTCTTCCAAGCTGCAGGATCCGCAGTTCTCGGGTCAGACAAAAGAGCGCCTCTCTTCCCGCGAGGCGGCCGGATTTGTGTCGGGCGTCGCGAAAGACGCTTTTGGTCTGTGGCTTAACCAACACACCTCTGATGCGGAGAGACTCGCCGAGCTGTGCATCGAGCGCGCCCAGAGCCGCCTCCGATCCGCCAAGAAAGTAGTGCGCAAGAAGGTCGCGTCGGGTCCCGCGCTGCCGGGCAAGTTAGCTGACTGTTCAAGTGAGGACCCCCAGCGTGGCGAGCTGTTTCTGGTGGAGGGCGATTCAGCAGGGGGCTCTGCCAAGCAAGCGCGCGATCGCGAATATCAGGCGATTCTCCCGCTCAGGGGCAAGATCTTGAATACCTGGGAAGTTGACGTCGTTGAAATCCTCGCCTCCCAGGAGGTGAATAACATTTCTGTGGCGCTGGGGATTGAGCCCGGCAGTCCCGATCTGAGCCAGCTGCGCTATCACAAGGTTTGCATTCTGGCTGATGCCGACTCCGATGGCCTGCACATCGCCACGCTGATCTGTGCCCTGTTTTTGAGGCATTTCCGACCCTTAGTGCGGGCCGGACATGTGTTTGTCGCGATGCCGCCGCTCTACCGCATAGATGTGGGTAAGGAGGTGTACTACGCACTCGATGAATCCGAGAAAAATGGCATTCTTGAGCGCCTCGAGGCGGAAAACAAACGCGCCAAGCCTGCCGTGCAACGCTTTAAAGGGTTGGGCGAGATGAACCCTCCACAGCTACGTGAGACCACCATGGATCCCGATACGCGGCGTTTGGTGCAGCTGGTGCTGGATGAAGACGGCGACACCGATAGCATGTTTGATTTACTGCTGGCCAAAAAACGTGCCGGCGACCGGAAGACCTGGCTCGAAGCCAAGGGGGATCTCGCCGACATCGCCAGCTGAGGTGATATCTGTTTCCACTCGTCTTTCGCTCCCGCTTTTCACTACAGTGCGATGGTTGGTAAAGGAGGTTTGCAACGGCCCTGACTGCGGTGCGATGTCGCTGAGTCCAGAGCGTTTTAGACCCCGTATAGTGAGCAATCTACGCCGAGCGCTGAATACGCGCACTAAGGAGCACACATCATGAAAACGCGTTTTGCACTGGCCTGCGCCGCGGCTGCACTGCTATCACAACCGGCGCTGGCAGATTGGCAGGTCGGGCCCGGCTCGCAGGTGCAGTTTGTATCGATCAAGAACAACACGATTGGCGAGGTCAGTCACTTTGAGACCCTTGCTGGCACCGTGACCGACGCAGGTGAGGTTGAGGTGCGGGTGGCGCTTGATTCTGTTGAAACCAATATCGGTATCCGTAACGAGCGGATGAAGAAGATGCTGTTCGAAGTGGGTCTTTACCCTGAAGCCGTGATTACCGCGCAACTGGATGCCGAGGCCGTCGCGGCACTTTCTATAGGCGGGGTCACCGATGTGGCGTTGCAAATCGACTTGCATGGCCAAACAGTGACGAAGGACGTGCAACTCAGCGTCGCGGTGACGGACCAGGGTGTAACCGCAGCTACTACTCAGCCCATTTTGCTCAATGCAGCAGAATTTGGATTGGAGGGCGGCGTGGCCGCGCTTCAGGAGATCGCGGGCCTCAACGCCATCAGCCGGGTGATTCCCGTGACGGTGGCGCTGCAACTGACCCCAGCAGACTGACGCCTACCTATTGCACCCCGGCCGCTTGAGCCGTGTTGCGAAGCTCTGTTTGATAGCGCTGAGCTGCCTCCATATCGCCTGCTAGCTGGCTGTATTGCATCAGCGCGGCGAGCACGTTCGGTTGACCCGGCGCCGCACGATTTGTGGCTTTGAGCGTGGCGAGTGCCTCGGAGCCTCGCCCTTGATCATGCTGCGCCACAGCGTAAACGTAGTGATAATAGCTCGGTGTCTCTTCCAGGGATGCGGCTTTTTCCAGAGCCGCCAGGGCAGCCTCGCCGTTGCCCTCTCGCACCTCCAGTAGCGCAAGACTGAACCACAGTGACGCGTCCTCTTTATTAAGGTCTATCCCACTTTCTAACGTTGTGCGCGCGGCGGCTTCTTTGCCTTGAGCGCGATAGAGGTCTGCAAGATTCACTCGGCTGGCACTAGCCTGTGGATTTTTCTCTAGGGCCGAGATCAAAAGGGCTTCTGCTGCCCCGGCATCGCCGCGAGCCTGCCGGAAGCCACTTAACTGGGTCAGCACTGACGGCATGTCGAGGTGCTGGGACTGGACGTGAACGTATTCATCGAAGAGCGCGTCCAGCGGACCAGCCTCTTGCGGTTGCCTCTCGACATTGGTTTGTTGCCCGGGCAAGTCTGGCGTTGACGACTCGGGAGTACCGGCCGTTGGCGGAACCATCCCTGCCAACTGTTCTGCGGCCGCCATTCTCACCGCAAGCACTGGATCTTGACTTAGTGGCAGCACGCGCTCGAGTTGCTGCTCTGGCGGTAGTTGTCCCGCCGCCTCTGCCGCGGCCAAGCGAATCAGGGGGTCGTCACTCTCCAACCACAAGGGAAGGGAGGGCATCAGCCGTTCGGGGAGCAGGCGACCCAGCTGGGTAATCGCGGAGGCGCGCAGCATGGGCGTGTTCTTCGCGTCGTTAGCAGTTTCTAGCAGCACCGGTGCGGCGCGCACGTCACCGCGGCCAGCGGCATGAAACGCGCGCGCGGGGTGGTTCCTGCGGTCTGTAAAGCGCACACCCCAATCCACCAAGGCCGAGTAGGCCCAGTCCGCACTCTGATCGGTATGGCATTGATTGCAGGCATTGGGCGCGCCTGTGCTCAGCGACAGATCCGGCCGCGGGATGCGCATGCTGTGATCACGCCGCGAATCGACCCCCATGTAAAGCTGGCTCGGCATGTGGCAGTCCACGCAGGCGCTACCGGCCGACGCAATCTGATGTCGGTGGTGGGTTGGGTTATCGTAAGTACTGGCCAGATGACACTGGGCGCATACGCCGTTGCCCTCGACAACCAGCTGGTTGCTGTGCGGGTTATGACAATTAGTGCAGGCCACCCCGGCCTGATGCATCTTGCTCTGGATGAACGAACCGTAGACGTAAACCTCGTCGCGGATTTGCCCGTCAGGCCAGTAAAGCGGCTCTTCGATGATGGCCAAACGGTGGGTATCGAGTAGCGGTTTGCCGGGGTGGTACTCGCCCAAGGTGCCGCGCCGGGCGTGACACCGAGCGCAGCTATCAATCTGGTAGTTCGAGTTTAGGGGCTCACTGCGTTGCGCGATATCGGTGCCTTCGGCCCATAGCCATGTGCCTCTCGCCTTAAGGCTCATCTCAAACCCGGTTTGAGCGGGGGACAGTGTTCCTGAGTCGGCGAGCGCAAGGTGCTCGCTGCCCGGCCCGTGGCAGGCCTCACAGCCCACATCGATCTGTTCGTAGCGGGTATCAAACCGATCGTTCACCGCGTCATAGCGTTTCTCGACGTCGGTGCTGTGGCATTCCGCACAGCTGGTATTCCAGTTAAAGAATCCGCCCGTCCAGTGCAGTGGGTCTCCGGCCCCGATGTGCTCGTCGGGGTACAGGTGATACCACCGCTGCCCGCCCTCGCTTTTGGGCCGGGTGTCCCAGGCAACCGAGAGCGCCTGCAAGCGACCGTTACCAAGGGGTAATAAATATTGCTGCAGGGGCTCAACCCCAAACACATATTCGACCGGATACGTTTCCAGCTCACCCGCGGCGTTATCGGTCTCGATGAAAAAGGCGCTGCCTTTTTGGCTGAAGGTCGTGGTCACGCCAAAATAATCAAACGTCGCGCTGTCGAAGTCGCCCAGGACCGTCTCGGGAGTGGCCTTTTGCATCGCCAGATCATGGTGGGAGTTTGCCCAGTCGGCACTAGCCTGTTCGTGGCAGCCGGCACAGGCGGCGTTGCCAAGATACGTTGCGCCGTCAGCACATACGCTACTGGATGTGACCAGCAGCAAGGTAAACGCGACGCGCCACTCGCCTAACCATTTGCAGCAAGAAAAAATCATGACAACGAAGTGAGCCCCCTCAGGGCAAGTCTAATGGAATCGATGCGCAGTCAGGGCCAGTGACGTTCACCGAATAATTGAGGTTGAGGTGAAGATTGATTGTGGGGCAGTGCTTTACATGGGTCGTGGAGGTGAGATCCAGTAGAGCGTAGAGGCCTGTGATTACGGATTCGACCATGCTGCGTGTCATGGCGTATTGCCAGTCAGAATCACCCGAGTCGCCATAGGATAAATCAGCGTCTTTCGAGTAATTAAAGGTCGCGAAGCCCTGATTGCGGTGATGACTTAATCGCACGTGATAAAACATGAGATCACCGGTGTGTGAAGGCTCGTTTGGTGAGACAACACCGGCTAAATGCTCGGCCTTATGCTGTGCATCAATGTCCGGAGCGCGCCTGACAAAGGCGCCGGCCCAGATTCTTTCTGGGTTCTCTCCGCCGGTATTCGCCATCAGATTAATGTTGTAGCGTGCTTTCTCACTGACGACTATCGCTGGATCCTGCAGGCCGGTGAGATTTGTCCAGTACCAGTAGTCCTCATCCTCATAAAGAAAACCCGCCCAGCTACCCGCCATCGCGGGCAAAGTGAGATAAAAATCTGGCTCAAAACGCCAGTTGGGGTAGTAGCGATCAGGATGTTGAAAGGGCGCCAGCGCTTCCAAATCCTGCTCTAGCGCCTCAATTTTTGCCTTGAGCGCAGCAAAGTTGTCGGTCACTTCACTCGCCCGTGCTGGCTCCCCATCCTGGAAGGTGGTCAAGGTCTGGGTCCAACCTGCCAGTTGCCAAAGCACTGCCACCACAACAATGGCGATCAGCGTGAGCGGTCTGTTTTGGATGGGGTTCGTTTGCAAGGTGGTTCTGATGGCAACCCTGAGAGTGGTTCATCACTATATCACCGGCACTCAGTGGGACGGCGACTGGCCGATTTTTATTCGGGTTCGTCACCCCGACTATTAGGCACTCGTCTGCTTAGTGACACGTCACCGCTCGCCATCAGCCTATCGGGTCGGCTAAGCTCGCGGGGTCAATTTGTGAACAGACAGTGAATGCTTATGCACATCGGTATTTTGCGCACCGATTCCGTCAGGCCAGAGTGGGTGCCCACCTACGGTGAATATCCAGACATGTTCGAGCGTCTGTTGTTGGCCGAGGACAACGCCCTGACGTTTACCACCTGGAATGTGGAAGCGGGAGAGCTGCCTGACAGCGTTGAGGCAGCCGACAGCTTCTTGATCACCGGCAGCAAGAGCAGCGTTTACGACGATAAGGACTGGATCCGCGCTTTGGAAGGCTTCGTACGCGAGTGCCACGCCGCACGACGCAAAGTGATCGGTATCTGCTTTGGCCACCAGCTCGTGGCTCAGGCACTGGGTGGGACGGTCGGTAAGTCAGATAAGGGCTGGGGCGTTGGCGTGAATTGCTATAACGTCGATCAGGCGGCGTTCGATCTGGCGGATAGCGATCAATTCTGTCTGCTGGCCTCACACCAGGATCAGGTGATGGCCATGCCGCCCGGCGCCCAACAGATTGCGACCAGTGACCACTGTGAGGTGGCGGGTATGACCCTGGGGGAGCACATTCTGACTTTTCAGGGTCATCCCGAGTTCGTTCCCGAATACTCGCGCGAAATTATGAACTTCCGCCACGACATGATTGGTGCGGAGCGGGTGGCAGCAGGCATGGCGAGTTTTGAGTCGCGCGAGCACGAGGGAGATCGTGTCGCGCGCTGGATGTTGGCCTTTCTTAACCGGTAGGCACTACCACTCGCCAATATTTTCCATCGACTGCCAGGGCTCCTGCAGCGGCAGCGCTTCGCTGGACTGCAATAACTCAATCGAGATCCCATCGGGTGAGCGGATAAACGCCATTCGCCCGTCGCGGGGTGGGCGGTTCAGCGTCACGCCTTTATTCAGGAGCTGTTGGCATGTCGCATAGATGTCGTCGACCTGATAAGCGAGGTGCCCAAAGTTGCGCCCGCCGTCGTAGGTCTCGGAGTCCCAGTTGTAGGTGATCTCTACCAGTGGTGCCTGCCGGGATTTCGCGGCTTCCAGATCTTCCGGAGCACTCAGGAACACGAGCGTGAACCGCCCCGCCTCGTTATCGTAACGGTAGGCTTCGACAAGGCCGAGTTTGCTGACAAAAAAGTCGAGCGCGTCGTCGAGATTGGCGGCGCGGA
>CALKMV010000012.1 GCA_938091485.1 uncultured Luminiphilus sp. | reverse complement strand
GGTAGGGCCTTCAGATGCGCGCGCAAGTGGCTCGCAACACGCTCCTCTGTTGCATGAACAAACCCGAGACTGACTTTGTCACCGGCTAGAGCAGTGGCGGCACCTAAGGCGAAGGAGGCGGCATAAAAAAGCGGGTTCAGTTTGCTGGGCTCGGCATCGAGTTCCTGCAGACGCGCTTCACACCACGCCAAATGATCGGCTTCTTCCTGGGCCGCGTTGAGCAACTTCTGACGGGTGTCATTGGAGCGCGCAGCGAGAGCCTGACCTTGATACAGCGCTTGAGCACAGACCTCCCCGGTGTGATTCACCCGCATAAGCCCGGCGGCATGTTCGCGCTCGCTTGAGCTCAATTTGGGTTCATCATGGCCAACGGCTGGTGAGGGTCGTGACTCATTGCCAGGAAGTGATGTTGACCTACCGGCAAGCTGGCGCAGGCGCTGGTCTACCCGACTCAGGAGTCGGTCTATGCCGGTCAGGGGCCGTCTGGTCGATGTGGGCGTCATCTCTGTCATGTCGCAAGCTTAACGGTCTATGGCACGCCAACCAATATCCCGGCGGCAGACCATGTCCTGCCAGCTGATACGGTCAACGCCGCTGTAGGCCGCATCAATGGCGTCATGGATCGAGTTACCCAGCGCGCTCACGCAGAGCACACGGCCTCCTTGTGTGGTGATGGCGTCACCGTCTTGTCGTGTGCCGGCATGAAAGACTTTGGTCGATGCTGGCCAATCGCCCTCCAATCCCTCGATGGGATGCCCCTTTTCATAGCTCCCGGGGTAGCCCCCAGCAGCGAGGACGACGCCAACAGCCGGGCGTGGGTCCCATTGCGCTGCCATCTCATCAAGCCGCCGATCGAGCGCCGCCAAGCAAAGCGCAGACAGGTCGCTTTTCAGGCGATGCATGATTGGCTGGGTTTCTGGATCACCAAAGCGGCAGTTGTATTCAATCACGGAGGGATTGCCCTGCGCGTCAATCATAAGACCCGCGTAGAGAAACCCGGTATAGGGCAGACCCTCGGCGGCCATTCCCCTCACGGTGGGATAGATAACCTGCTCCATTACCCGGGCAAAGATCGCGTCGGTGACCACTGGCGCGGGGGAATAGGCCCCCATGCCGCCCGTGTTGGGTCCGGTATCGCCTTCGCCGATCCGCTTATGATCCTGTGACGTGGCCATCGGCAACACATGCTCACCGTCGACCATCACAATAAAGCTGGCCTCCTCACCTTCAAGGAAACCCTCCACCACGACCCGCGCACCCGCGTCGCCAAACTTGTTATCGGCGAGCATGTCGTGGATGGCCGCCTCGGCGTCATGCAGTGTCATGGCAACGATCACGCCTTTACCTGCGGCGAGGCCGTCGGCCTTGATGACGATTGGCGCTCCCTGTTCCCGGACATAGTTGAGCGCTGGGTCTATTTCGGTAAACACGGCGTAGGAAGCCGTCGGGATGTTGTGCCGCGCGAGAAAGTCTTTGGTAAAGGACTTACTGCCTTCAAGTTGAGCGGCGCCGGCGCTGGGGCCAAAGCAGCGCAGGCCGTGCTCTGCAAAATGATCGACGATCCCCGCGACCAGCGGCGCCTCCGGTCCAATCACGGTGAGCGCACAGTTGCGCTGCTTGGCAAATTCAGCCAGCCCCTCAATGTCCATGGGATCCAGAGCAACATTTTCTAACTTGGGCTCGAGAGCGGTCCCAGCATTGCCGGGGGCTACGTAGACGCGTTGCACTGCGTCGGGTTCAGCCAGTTTCCAGGCCAGCGCATGCTCCCGGCCTCCGCTCCCGACGACCAGAATATTCATGCTGCTGTCTCTCTTTTACCCACGGATCAGTGTCTGAAGTGGCGCATGCCGGTAAACACCATGGCCATGCCCGCTTCGTTCGCCGCGGCGATCACCTCTTCATCGCGCATCGAGCCACCCGGCTGAATCACCGCTGCGATCCCTCGCTCCGCGGCATTGTCGATGCCGTCGCGAAAGGGGAAGAACGCATCCGAGGCCATGACCGCGCCTTTGACCTCAAGTCCCGCGTGTTCCGCTTTAATCGCAGCGATGCGAGCAGAGTTCACCCGAGACATCTGCCCCGCGCCTACACCAACGGTGCGCTGGTTGGCGGCGTAGATGATGGCATTACTCTTGACGAACTTTGCGACCTTCCAGGCGAATAGCAAATCTTCCCATTCGGCGTCAGTCGGCGCACGCTCGGTGGCCACAGTGAGATCTTCCCGCACGACCATGCCGTCGTCGCGATCCTGAATGAGCAAGCCGCCATTCACACGCTTGAAGTCGCGTGCAGCGGCAGGCTCTGCCCATTGTCCTGTGCGCAACAGGCGAACATTCTCTTTTGCCGCTAACGCCGCCAATGCCTCATCGGAAACCTCGGGGGCAACGATAACCTCGACAAACTGTCGCTCGACAATGGCCTCGGCTGTTTTGCCATCGAGCTCCCGGTTAAAGGCGATGATGCCGCCAAAGGCGGACTCCGTATCCGTGTGAAATGCGAGGTCGTAAGCGCTCAGCAGATCACTGGCAACGGCCACCCCACAAGGATTGGCGTGTTTGACGATGACGCAGGCGGGTGCCTCGAAGGTTTTGACGCATTCCAGCGCGGCGTCGGTATCCGCGACGTTGTTATAGGAAAGCGCCTTGCCCTGCAGCTGCTCGGCGCTGCTGATGCCCACATCGGTGGCGGAGGACTCGCGGTAAAAAGCGGCGCTCTGGTGTGGGTTCTCGCCGTAGCGCATCTCCTGCACTTTTTTGAGTTGCAGATTGAAGGTGCGAGGATAGCGCTTCGAGCCACCTTCGGTGAGGCAGCCAAAGTAGTTGGCAATCATGCCGTCGTACGCCGCGGTGTGCTCGTAGGCGCGGATGGCAAGATCAAATCGGGTGGCCAGCGTGGTATGGCCATCGTGTGCCGTGAGCTCATCGAGTATCCGAGCGTAGTCGCTCGCCGAGACCACGATGGTCACGTCACGATGATTTTTCGCTGCAGCGCGCACCATCGTTGGGCCACCAATATCGATATTTTCAACAGCGTCCTCCAGCGAGCAGTCCGGGCGAGCCACCGTCGCTTCAAAGGGGTAGAGGTTTACGACCACCAGGTCGATCGGTGCAATACCGTGGTCTGACATCACCTCATCGTCGGTGCCTCGCCGGCCAAGGATGCCGCCGTGGATAGTGGGGTGTAGCGTCTTGACCCGGCCATCCATCATCTCGGGAAAACCGGTGTGGTCAGAGACTTCGGTGACTGTCAGCCCTTCGTCGCGCAACAGACGGCACGTGCCTCCGGTAGAGAGAATCTCAACGCCACGCTCAGAAAGGGCCCGGGCAAAGTCCACGATGCCGGTTTTGTCTGAAACACTGATGAGGGCGCGCCTCAAGGGGGCCAGTCCGGCTTCGCTCATGACTTATCGTTTCCTTTTCGTCGCAGTTTTGCTTGCGGGTGATTTGGGAGTGCGGTTTGACCGCTTTTGCTTCGGCGGCTCGGGCTCGGTCAGCAGACCGTGTTGGCGGAGCTTTTTACGCAGGGTGCCGCGATTCAAGCCCAGCATCGTCGCGGCATGGCTCTGATTGTGTTGGGTGTAATGCAGCACCGCTTTGAACAGGGGCGCCTCTACCTGATGCAGCACCATGTCGTACAAGTCGACGCAGGGCTCGCCGTCGAGCGTTTTCAGAAAGTGCTCGATCGCTTCGCCTGCGCTGTCCTTCAGTGGCGGGGGGTCAGCTTTGGTTGCTTTGCGCCGCTTTGTTGATGGGCTGTCTTTGGCGGCACTCATGCGGCGAGCTGCGCCTCGCTGAGCCTATTAGGCGAGAGGGGTGGTGATGGCCATAACGCCGCGTCTTGCTCAGCCAGTGTTGTAAGGTGCTGAATTTGCAACTCACTCGATTCGAACTTGTTAAACGTCTGCCGCCAGCCGCGAAGCGCGGTGACGTCCATCAACCCCTGCGACGCCAGCGACTGAAGAAACCAGCCATGATGCTTGCGGGCAATTCGTGGTCCAAGGAGCTCGCCGTGAAAATCATGGAGTCGAGCCACGTGGCGCTGATGAATGCGCAGTTGCCCCGAAAGCGAAGGCGTTATGGCGTCACCGCCCGCTGTCAGTGTCCGCGCAATGGTTCCCGGCAGCCACAGATTGCCTTGCGCCGCGCGTCCTATCATGACCCCAGCTGCGCCTGTCTGTTTGAGGACGGCCTGCGCTTTATGTGCTGAATCGATATCACCGTTGGCAATCACCGGGATCGATACGGCTGCCACGATCTCCGCAATCGTGTCGTACTCGGCCCGCCCCAGAAAGCGATCAGCGCGGGTGCGACCGTGAACGGTCAGCATCTGCACGCCTGACTGTTCTGCAATTCGGGCAACGGTTGCGCCATTGCGATTCACCGGGTCTGTCCCGGTCCGTATTTTCAGCGTCACCGGTACGTCGACAGCATTGACGACTACTTCAAGTATGCGACCGATCAGCGGCTCATCTGCTAGTAGCGCTGAGCCCGCCGCACGGCGACAGACCTTTTTGGCAGGGCAGCCCATGTTGATGTCGATAATATCGGCGCCGAGGTCAGCGTTGAACTGCGCGGCCTCAGCTAACTGCTGCGGGTCGTAGCCGACGATTTGCACGGAGCGTATGCCTGCCGACTCGCTGTGACGTTGACGCTGTCGGGTTTTGCGTGATGTGGCGAGGCGGAGATCGGCGGTTTGCATCTCACCCACAGCGAGGCCGGCACCCAACTCGATGGCGAGTTCACGCATGGGGAGATCCGTGACCCCTGCCATCGGCGCAAGGAACACGTTATTGCAGGGCTTCAGGCCGCCAATATGCATCGGGAAAGGGCTCAACTTCGAGCGGGTGAGTGTAAAGCAGCCAACACAGAATCGAAAGACGTACTGGACGTTTTTTAACCAGCGAATCAGCGATACGCATCGCAACCGCCTAACTGAGGTGATCTGCAGATCGTGTTGGTGCGGTGCGCTGTGAGTCGGAACTGCCGCCTTGCTGCGGCGGGTGCGTGCATCGGCGTGCCCTCGGAATCACGGCATGTTGGGATCAGCGGTTCGGCAGGGAGGGGGGATGACAGTGGCGGGGCAATCTTTTTCCGTCTCGAAAGGCCACGCCAGAACGGGCTGATGGCGGCGGACAGGTTTCTCGGACTGAAGAATATGTGCTTACTTTGCGGCTAACGTCGCGAAAAATCGTGCAAATGCCCAAAAAAGTAGACGTCGGGCGCTTTCTGCGACACACTCCCGCCACTGTTAAGCACTTTGTCGAGTCGGCCCATGGCGTCCATCCTTGTACTGCACGGCCCCAACCTCAATTTACTGGGAACTCGGGAGCCCGAGATCTACGGCTCGGAGACGCTCGACGAAATCAATCATCGACTGCAATCCGAAGCCGAGCGGGCGGGGGCGAGTCTCACCTGCGTACAGAGCAATAGTGAGCAGGAACTGATTGAAACAATTCATCAGGCGCGGGCTGAGGGCACCCAGTTCATCATCATTAACCCCGCGGCCTTCACTCATACCAGTGTGGCACTCCGCGATGCGTTGGCAGGCGTCGATATTCCCTGCATCGAAGTGCATATTTCCAACGTATACGCCCGCGAACCTTTTCGACATCACAGCTACATCTCAGACATCGCCGAGGCGGTGATCTCGGGACTGGGTAGTTTCGGCTACGACTGCGCGTTGGCAGCCGTTTTACAGTCTCTGGATACCCACTCCACGACCCACTGAAGGAACCAACATGGATATTCGCAAAGTCAAAAAACTGATCGAACTATTGGAAGAGTCGAATATCGGCGAGATAGAGATCAAAGAGGGTGAGGAGTCAGTGCGCATCAGTCGTCACGGTCACCAGCCTGCTGCGCCGGTTGCGTATGCCGCACCCGCACCCGCTGCCCCCGCACCTGCCGCTGCGCCCGCACCCAGCGACGCACCGGCGCCGGAAGCGGCTGCCCCCACAGCAGCACCAGTGGCAGACAACGCCGTGTTGTCGCCGATGGTCGGCACCTTTTACCGCTCGCCCAGTCCGGAAGCACCTTCTTTTATTGAGGTCGGACAAACCGTGCGCGTGGGCGATGTGCTCTGCATCGTTGAAGCGATGAAGATGATGAACCAGATCGAAGCGGATCGTGCTGGCACGGTGACAGCGATTCATGTCGACAATGGCGAAGCCGTCGAATTCGACCAGCCCCTGATTTCCATTTCCTGAAGCGTGGGTGAGCGACCCAAAAAGGACATCCCCCATGCTTGAAAAAGTACTGATCGCCAACCGCGGCGAAATTGCCCTTCGTGTGTTGCGTGCCTGTAAAGAACTGGGCATCAAGACCGTTGCGGTTCACTCTACGGCGGACCGCGACCTGAAGCACGTGCGCCTCGCAGACGAGGCTGTCTGTATCGGGCCACCACCCTCCGCCCAGAGTTATCTGAACGTGCCTTCGATCATCAGCGTAGCGGAGCTGACCAACGCTGATGGCATCCACCCGGGCTACGGCTTTCTCTCGGAGAACGCCGATTTTGCCGAGCAGGTGGAAAAGAGTGGCTTTACTTTTATTGGTCCGACTGCCGAGACGATCAGGCTGATGGGCGACAAAGTGTCAGCCAAGCAACAGATGCAACGCACCGGTGTGCCGACAGTGCCTGGCTCTGAAGGCGCGCTGCCCGACGATCCGGATGAGGTCATTCGAATCGCGAGGGAAATTGGTTTTCCGGTGATCGTCAAGGCCGCAGCAGGCGGCGGTGGTCGGGGTATGCGTGTGGTGCATAACGAGGAAGTGCTGCTGTCGTCCATACAGGTCACCCAATCTGAGGCGCAAGCGGCGTTTGGCTCGCCGGTTGTCTACATGGAGAAATTCCTGCAGCGGCCTCGGCACGTCGAGATTCAGGTCCTGGCAGATGGACAGGGTAATGCCATCCACTTGGGTGATCGCGACTGCTCACTCCAGCGCCGTCACCAGAAGGTGATTGAGGAGGCTCCGGCCCCGGGCATTGACGATACTCTTCGCAACGAGATTGGCGAGGCCTGTGTCCAGGCATGTATGGACATGGGATATCGCGGCGCCGGCACTTTCGAGTTCCTGTTCGAAGACAACGCGTTTTACTTTATCGAGATGAATACCCGCGTACAGGTAGAGCATCCGGTGACCGAGATGATCAGTGGTGTGGATATTGTGCGGGAGCAGCTCTTGATTGCGGGCGGCGCGCCACTCTCGATCAAGCAGGAGGATGTGTCCCTCACAGGCCACTCTATCGAGTGTCGAATTAATGCCGAGGATCCGCGGACATTTATGCCCTCTCCCGGAACGATCAAGACTTTCCATGCGCCGGGTGGGCATGGGGTGCGGGTCGATTCACACGTTTACAGCGGTTATACCGTGCCGCCGCACTACGACAGTCTGATCGGAAAACTGATCACCTATGCCGATACCCGCGAGGCGGCACTGGTGAAAATGCGTCAGGCGCTCGATGAGCTTGTGGTCGACGGTATTCGCACTAACGCAGCTTTGCACCGCGAACTGGTGACAGACAGCTCATTTATGGCGGGTGGCGTCAGCATTCATTACCTCGAGAGTAAGCTGGAACACGAACGTTGAGCTCCAACGCCGGTTGGCAGGAGCTCCATTTCACCGCCCGTAAAGATCAGGTCGAAACCCTCGAAGACTGGCTGTTCGCCCATGGCGCGCTGTCGGTCACGCTCGAAGACGAGGCTGACCAACCCCTGCTGGAGCCGGGTCCCGGCGAGACACCCCTCTGGGACGCTGTGAGTGTGACTGCCTTATTCGCTGGCGATCATGACGTGGCGCCACTGTTACAGACGGTACCCAGGGAGCTGGTAAAAAGCATTGCAGAGGCACCCGTAGCTGTTGCCGATCGTGAGTGGAGCCGGGTCTGGGAGGATCACTTTCATCCACTCCAGATGGGCAACCGTCTCTGGATCTGCCCCAGCTGGACGTCTCCCCCCGACCCCGGTGCCATCAATATCCTCCTCGACCCCGGTTTGGCATTTGGCACCGGCACCCACCCTACGACGGCGATGTGTCTTCGTGCGTTGGACACCGGTATCGAACCGGGCGCTCGCGTGGTTGATTACGGGTGTGGATCGGGCATCCTCGGCATCGCCGCCGCCCGCCTCGGCGCGGCAACGGTACTGGGAGTGGATAACGATCCTCAGGCGATGACGGCCAGTCGCGATAATGCAAACCGTAATCGGGTACTGGAAGCCGTTTTTACGGCGGTCCTGCCAGACGCCGAGGTGATCCCATCCTGGGCAGGCTCCGCCGACTGGGTCGTGGCAAATATTCTGGCGGGGCCGCTCATTGATTTGGCTCCTGTCCTCACAGCGCTGTTGGCGCCCCAGGGGCGACTATTGCTGGCAGGACTGTTGGCAAATCAGGCTAAGGCGGTGATTGAGGCTTACGCGCCGGCGGTGGATCTTGCGATTGCGGATCAGCAGGAGGAATGGGTGCTTCTTGCCGGAGCGAGACGCTGAGCACTGCTTGCTGGCGGAGTCGTTACCGGCTGCCCTTGCCGGGCCTAGCAACCGGTGCGTGCTTAACCCTGTGCGAGCAGTTCCCTGAGGTCAATGAGCGCCGCGTTGGCGCGGGAAATGTAGCTCGCCATGACCAGTGAGTGATTTGCCCACAAGCCAAAACCGGATCCATTCAGAATGATTGGGCTCCACACGGGCGCCTGCGCAGCTTCCAACTCGCGAATGATTTGGCGCAGGCTCACGGTGGCATTCTTTTTGGCCAGTACGTCTGCGAAGTCGACTTCAGCGGCCTTTAAAAATTGTGTCAGCGCCCAGGCCGCACCGCGGCTCTCATAAAAAATATCATCGATCTCGCGCCAGGGCGTCCGTACGAGAATTTCCTCAGGCGCAATGGTTGATTGCGCAGCGGCAGCGTCCCCTGCGAGGTCAGTATTGAGCCGGCGTTGACCGACACTTGCCGACAGCCTCTGGGACAGGCTGCCCAGACGTTTCTCAATCATCCCCAGCCAGTGGCTCAGATTGTCGGCTCTTGCATAGAACTGGGCGCTATCGCTGCCAGTGACGGCAAGCCGCGCGCGGTAGGCTTCAAGGAATCTCAGGGCGTCGCGATACTCGCTCTCGGACGCCGGCAAAATCCAGCTCTTGGACTGAAAGTTAATGCGCGGCTCTGCCAGAGTGAGGTCTACATCTTCTTTGGATTGAGACTGTGAGCGACTGAGTACTTCCCGCAATGCCCGTGCCAGATCCCGGCTCTGGACCAGCACCCCGTATTCCCAATGCGGCATGTTGTCGAGCCAGACCCCCGGGGGAAACAAGTCGTTGTGCAAGTAGCCGCCTGGCTTTTCCAGCAGAACGCGGATCACCTCCTGCAGTGCTGTTACGGTCGTAGTGCCTGTGACCACATTCTGATTCGTTGCTCCTGCATAACGCGTTGCGTTGTCGCGGACATCAAAATGATCCGGAGTCCCGCTCCAATACATGCCCACTATCAGTGCAATGGTGAGATAGGCGCCCAAAGTGATGCCACCCCACTTGCCCAGCTTGCGAGGGTCTGAATTGGCAGAGTCAGATTTGAGCCGCCCCAGCCAGCGTCGAAGGACACCCTGCGGGTTTTCGGTTGGTTTCTCCTGGGGTGGTGGGATGTCGTCGCTCATCAGTGGTGATGACCTGTGTGGTTCTCATGGCCATTGGGCGCTTGTCTCTCGACTGTTGCCTGAGTACAGGATTCGGTTCCTGCCGCGCTGAGTGCGCAAATTTCCACGGTACTCCCTTCGGTGGGCGGATTGCTCACTTCGAGCAACATGATGTGACGGCCGCCCGGCTCAAACACCAGTGTTGCATGTGGTTCAATCTCCACTGACATCACCTGTACCATGCGCCGCTGGTCGCCCTCTGCCATCACATCATGCATTTGCGCCTCGCCACTCACCGAGCTGCGGATTCCCGAGAGCTGCACAGTCTCGTCACCGTGGTTCATCAGATTGCCATAGGCGGCTGTGACTTGGGCACCGGGTGGCATGGCGCGAACCCAAACGCTCTGCCAATGCAATATTTCGCCCGAGTGAGCGGCGGATGCCACGAGGATGGCTGCCGATAAGAAGATACCATTGAGCGCAGGCCACCGACGCCGCCTCGGCTTACCGAGAGACTGATTGGCCGCACGCTTCAGTAAGGCGATCACTGCGATGCACTCCCCATGTAGGACCTGCCTCAAAGCTTACTCTGATATATCGGCCAGAGCTTGCATCACGATATTACGGGTCAGTAACTGCGGCAAAATGACGGGCGCCGTGCCTCGATCACCCGAATAGAGCACGTACAGCGGTATGCCGTTGCGACCATGTTCGCGAACGAAGGTACCGATAGCTGGATCGTAGTTGGTCCAGTCCGCCACCATGTAGGTGAC
>CALKMV010000011.1 GCA_938091485.1 uncultured Luminiphilus sp. | reverse complement strand
AACTCAACATCAAACAGCAATGTCGCGTTGGGCCCAATCATTTGACCTGCCCCGCCCTCACCGTACCCCAGCTCCGGGGGAATGATGAACTTGTACTTTGCACCTGGCTTCATCAGTTGCAATCCCTCAGTCCAGCCTGGAATCACCTGGGTGAGTCCGAAGGTCACGGTCTGGCCTCGCTCAAAGCTACTATCAAACACCGTTCCATCAACCAGACGGCCCTCGTAGTGCACTTCGACCGAGTCTGCCGCCACGGGGTTGTCACCCTCGCCAGGCTCCATAACGATGTACTGAAGTCCAGAGTCGGTCGTCTGCACCCCTTCTCCGGTGCTCATCTCTGCCATGTAAGCTTTACCCTCTTCCAAATTCGTCTGTGCTTGTGCCAATCGCTCAGCTTCTGCCTCCGCCTGTCGTCGCTCTTGGAACGCTGACATTTCTGTGTTGATTTCCTCATCGGTCAGCTTGGCCTCAGCCCCATTCATGGCGTCCTCAAGACCGGCTGCGTAGGCGGCCACATCAACAGTCATGCCATCGGCAGCCATGCGCTGGCCCATTCTTAGACCAACCCCATAACTCAACCGTGCATCCGTCGACTCCAAGGTGACCTCCTGTTCTTGCGAAGCGCCGCCGCAGCCGATCAGCGTCGCTAACATGGCCGCCACTGAAAGCCGCCCCAAATCATTTAGTAAGGTACTCATACTCAACGTTTTCCCTGTTCTGTTTACGTCGGGGGAGCGATGTTACGTTGACTCGAGGAGCAGTGCCACCAGTTGCTTCCTTTCCAAGGCATATTTACCGTTCTGAAAAACAGGCAATGCAAGCAGATTGCTATTCATTTGGTGGCTGGTTGAGCGCATGGCTGCCGGATCAGCGCTGATTTTTTCACCACGAGCTGATTCGCTGTTGGCCCACATCAACTCAGCGAGGTGGCGCTCAGCCTCGACTTCCAGTTCCAGCAAATGCCGCCGCGAAGCCTCCATGCTCGCATCACTCTTCCAGCGTTCCCTGACAGCGCGGAGTGGCAACACCACCTCATCGATCCACTCCTGGGTCGCGTCACGCAACTTTACTGTGTCCTCTGATCGCCATTGATAGTCCTCGCTAGCCAACCAACTGACGAACAATGCCTCAAGGATGATCAGACCGCACTCCTGCTGCAGTCTCAACAGCAGATGCTGAGTGGCGTTAGATCGGTACTGCGCCAGCGCCCAGTCCCAAAAAGGAGTTGCTTTCACTTCCTATCACCCCACTCTGACGCTGCGATCAATTCTCCTTTCTGTCGCCGACTCAGACGGCGCACAGCCGCCTCTCGCTGCAATGCCTCAGACCTTGAGCTACAACTCTCGGACCACACCACCGTGACCGGTCGGCGCCCTCGCGTGTACCGGGCGCCGCCGGGCAGCTGTCCATTGTGCTGCTGTAGTCTTCTTTTCATATCTGTCGTTATACCCGCATACAAAGAATTGTCCGCGCACTGGAGGAGATACACACACCATTCAGCCGCCGCCTCAGGTATCGGAGAGGTCATGACCCAACCGGCAAATAGTGACCAACGCTTGCCGCCCGCGGGGCAGTAGGATATTTTTCGGATAACACAATTTATTTCCTGAACCCGGCTTGAGCCCTGCCTGACAACGGAGCACCTATGAGCGCTGATATTCTGCACGTGACCGACGACAACTTCGACGCGGAGGTGCTCTCCAGCGACCTGCCTGTGCTAGTTGATTTTTGGGCCGAGTGGTGTGGTCCCTGCAAGATGATCGCACCCATTCTTGAAGAGATTGCCACAGAATACGCAGGAAAAGTCAAAGTCTGTAAGGTCGACGTAGACGCCAACCCTGACATGCCGGGCAAGTTCAACATTCGAGGCATCCCCACCTTGATCATGTTCAAAGGTGGTAATGCGGTCGACACTAAAGTTGGCGCGCTGTCTAAGACTCAGCTGAGCGAGTTTGTAGAAAGCGTAGCGTAGACGAGACCAGCAAAAATACCCGCTTATTTTTTGCTGGACGCGCCCATCTTCCGGTGCTAACTTTCGCGCATCGGGACCTGTATGGCTCCCGTTGTACCCGACTTTCTCTTTTTTCATCGCAGCCGCAGAGCCCTTGCCGAGCGCGTTGATCGAGCGAATCCCTGAGGTCGTTCGGGTGGCAATTTCTACCCCGACCCGCGCAAGCAAAAGAAGCAACAAGCATTATCGGGGCAGACTCTTTCCCTTTTGACCCAATTTACCTATCTATTCGGAAGTGATTCGTGGAAGACCAAACCAGCACCAACACCGAAGAGTTGGAAGTCACCAACAGTGATACCGCCGTCGCCAGTAATGAGACGGCTGCCGAAGACTCTAAAAAGAGCGGGCGAACTCTAAAGCTCAAAGCCTCCGAGGCAGAAGCCTCGAGCGAAGGATCGGATGATGCGCCCGCTGAACCCGATAATGGTGGCGAAGAAGCGCCTCAGGGCCGCTCCCGACGAGGGCGACAGCGACGTCCGCGCCGTGATCCCAACACCCCTAGCGAAAACCCCATGAGCCTGACCGACCTGAAAAATAAGTCGACTCAGGACCTCATTGATATGGCCCGAGAAATGGGCATAGAAAATATGGCTCGCTCGCGGAAGCAGGACATTATTTTTGCCCTGCTTAAGCGTCACGCAAAAAGCGGCGAAGACATCTGGGGCGACGGCGTACTGGAGATCCTGCAGGATGGCTTCGGATTCCTCAGATCGGCAGACAGCTCCTTCCTTGCAGGCCCCGACGATATTTATGTGAGTCCCAGTCAGATTCGGCGCTTCAATCTGCGCACAGGCGACACCGTGACCGGCATGATTCGACCGCCCAAGGATTCAGAGCGTTACTTTGCGCTTTTAAAGGTGAAGGACGTCAACTTTGAATCTCCAGAAAGCGCCAAAAGCAAGATCCTTTTTGAAAACCTCACTCCGCTGTTCCCTAATGAGCGCCTGACCCTTGAGAAAGGCAACGGCTCGACCGAGGATCTGACGGGGCGTCTGATTGACCTTGTGGCACCGATCGGAAAAGGCCAGCGTGGACTGCTCGTGGCACCGCCCAAAGCTGGCAAGACGATCATGATGCAGAACATTGCGCAGGCGATCATCACCAACAATCCCGAGTGCTACGTGATCGTCCTGCTCATAGACGAACGGCCGGAAGAAGTGACCGAGATGCAGCGCTCGGTGGGTGCTCGCGGCGCTGAAGTCGTTGCATCGACCTTTGACGAACCGCCTTCGCGCCACGTTCAGGTCGCCGATATGGTGATCGAGAAGGCCAAGCGACTGGTAGAGCACAAACGCGATGTCGTGATCCTGCTTGACTCCATTACGCGCCTGGCTCGTGCCTACAATACCGTGATCCCAAGCTCTGGCAAGGTGCTGACCGGAGGTGTGGACGCCCATGCTCTGGAGCGACCTAAACGGTTTTTCGGCGCAGCAAGAAATATCGAAGAAGGCGGCAGCCTCTCGATTATCGCTACGGCGCTGATCGATACCGGCTCGAAGATGGACGAAGTCATCTACGAAGAATTTAAGGGAACGGGCAACTTGGAGCTGCACCTCGATCGTAAGATCGCGGAGAAGCGCGTATACCCCGCCATCAATATTCGCCGATCTGGAACACGTCGCGAAGAGCTGTTGACTGGCGAAGAGGAACTGCAGCGTATGTGGATTTTGCGCAAGCTGCTCCACGGCATGGAAGATTTGCCCGCGATCGAATTCCAGCTCGATAAGTTGAAGGACACCAAGTCCAACGAGGAATTCTTCAAGTCAATGAAGCGGAAGTAATTCCTCGTCATGCCCAGCTTTGTCGACCTGCGAGAGTTCATCATTGAGCTCGAGAAACGGGGCGATTTGGTGCGCATTACCGCTGAGGTTGACCCCAACCTTGAGATGACTGAAATCGCCGACCGTACCCTGCGTGGCGGCGGACCAGCGCTGTTATTTGAAAACCCCAAGGGCTCTGATATCCCCGTGCTCGCCAATCTTTTTGGCGCAGAACGGCGTGTGGCGTTGGGCATGGGTGAAGAAAACGTCGAGGCGTTGCGTGACGTTGGCGAACTGCTGGCCTACCTGCGTCAACCCGATCCCCCGAAAGGCTTCCGGGACCTTGTAGACAAGGCGCCGCTTCTGAAAAAAATCCTGACCATGGGACCCAACGTCGTCAGAAAGCCACCCTGCCAGCAACAGGTTCAGAGCGGTGACGACGTCGACCTTACCCGGCTACCGATCCAGACCTGTTGGCCGGAGGATGTTGGACCACTTGTGACGTGGCCCTTGGTCATTACCCGCGGGCCTGAAAAAGAGCGCATGAATCTGGGCATCTACCGCATGCAACTGCTCGGTCGCAACAAACTGATTATGCGCTGGCTGTCTCATCGCGGCGGCGCGCTGGATTTTCGAGACTGGCAGCTGAAGCGGCCGGGAGAACCTTATCCCGTCGCCGTGGCGCTCGGCGCTGATCCGGCAACCACCCTCGGGGCCGTGACTCCAGTGCCTGATTCACTGTCCGAGTACGCCTTTGCAGGACTGCTCCGCGGTAAAAAAACCGATCTGGCCCAATGTGTCACCGACGTCTGTCGCAATAACGACCTGATGGTGCCTGCGCACAGCGAGATCATTCTCGAGGGATATATTGACCCCGGCGAGATGGCGGATGAGGGGCCCTACGGCGACCACACCGGGTACTACAACGAGGTCGAACGGTTCCCTGTGTTCACAGTGGAGACCATCACCACTCGAGACAAACCGATCTATCACAGCACCTACACTGGCCGACCACCTGATGAGCCGGCGATCCTCGGAGTCGCGCTAAACGAGGTGTTTGTGCCGCTACTGAAAAAACAGTTCCCGGAAATCAGCGACTTCTACTTGCCACCAGAGGGCTGCTCGTATCGCATGGCCGTGGTCACCATGCGCAAAGAATATCCGGGTCACGCAAAGCGCGTGATGTTTGGTGTGTGGTCGTTCCTGCGGCAGTTCATGTACACCAAGTTCATCATCGTGACGGACGACGATGTAAACGCGCGCTCCTGGGAAGATGTGATTTGGGCCATGACGACCCGCATGGATCCGGCCAGAGACTGCACCATCGTGGAAAACACGCCGATTGACTATCTGGATTTTGCATCCCCCGTCGCGGGGCTCGGCTCCAAAATTGGCATGGACGCAACCCACAAGTGGGAGGGTGAAACAGACCGCGAGTGGGGTCGCACGATCGCAATGGACTCTGCCACACGCGAGCGCGTTGATTCGCTCTGGGAGTCTCTCGGCATCGCCTTGCCGGGCCGTTAAAGCGCAGTCCGCGTTCCCGAGACTTTTAGCGCAAAGCTGACAACGCCTCCGCTTCCAGCGCTGACGCTTCCAACTCCTTACCCTGATTGCGCAGACAGTCCGCCCAGCCTGCAGCATGAGCCGCAGACGGATGATGCGCGTGGGCTTCTTGCCACAGGTCTGCCTCTGCCTCGGCATCACCTTCGAGTCGTGCAATGCGGGCCAGTGCGGCTTGGCAACGACCCTCGCTATCCTCATCGCACCAGCGCTTAATCGCTTTTTTCATTTTCACTAACTGTCGATCGGGCAGACAACTGAGCGCCTCGAGCGTCACCGGTTCGCAATACTGCTGCAGGCGTTCTTGCAGCACTTTTTGCAACACATCCCACTGTGCGCCCTGCTGCAAAACGTTCAACAGCAAAGTCCACAGCGGTTGCCCGGGAGGTTTGAGCGTATCCGGTGCACGTTTCCAGACCGACACTGCGTCGTCTGCCTGCGTGAGAAGCGCGATCCAGCCCTCTCGCTCCCAAACCTTGATCTGCTCATCCGGCGCTGTTCTGGCACGCCGCACGTCGGGCAGCAGTTCGATCAATGGCTGCCAATCTCGCTGCAAATAAGCTAATTCGGATCGTAATGCCTTGGCGCGAGGCGTTTTGAGATCCGAGGTAGACAACTGCTCCAATGAGCGCTGTGCCTCATCGGTGGAGCGGGCATCCAGATAACACTCCACCCTGACCATTGTGATCAGCGAGGCGGGTGCCGATCCTTCGGTCTCAGCTTGCTCCAGTAACTTAAGCGCGCGGGCTGACTCGCCCCGGTGCAATGCCGCAAGCGCCGCATAAAGCGGATGCAAGACTGTTTGATCGTCCGCAACGCCGCCTTTCTTCAATGCTTTCTCCGCCACGTCCCAGTAGCCCTGAAAGAACGCGGTGAAACCTTTATCCGCTCTGCGCTGTGCACCTCGAGCTGACCGCAACCCCAACCAGCGGCCCAGTGCACGCGGCACCCTAAGCGTTGTGCGGAGCGCCCTGAGAGCGAGCCAAAGCAACAATAGAGAAACAATCAGCGCAGTCAGCGCCAGCCAAACTGACGTCTCTACCTGCCAGTCGCCCCAGGTCACCAATAAATAGCCGGGGTCCTGAGAGATGGCGTTGACCAGCACGGCACCCAGTATCAGAGAGCACACCAAATACAAACTGAATCGCGTCATGGTCAGGGCGCCGTCCTGCTATCCAGTCGTTCGACTTCGCCCTCGAGCAAACTGCGGGTTTCGGTCAGTTCGGGTAATACGGGCGCAATCGTCTCGCTTCCCAGTGCATCGAGAGTTTGAACGATACTGGCTACGCGTTCCGCATCCTGTTCCGCAAACAACGCAACGAAACCAGACGCACGTTGTAGCGATCGTTCAAAAAGGGGCTGATTGGCTGACAGCATGGCGATTTGCGCCTGCTCGATCAGCATACGAATATTCTGCCTAGCCAGCGCCGCCCACTCAGGGGTCATCAGCTGCGCGATCTCATCGCTCCGCCGCCGGACAATAAGATGATCCGATAGCTTTGCCAGTGCGGCATTCCAAACACTGGTTGCCTGCGCCCACCACCCTGTGTCGGATGCCACAGCAGGCTGAGCTTCCTTAGAGGGCGCTTCAAACTCAAGCTGCAGCTTGTCTACCTGATCAATGAGCCCGGATAACCTCGCATAGAGCCCCACCTGATCGACTCGGGGCACCGCAGCCAGCGCTGCTCGGTCCCGGGCAATCGCTAAACGCACCCCTTCAAACTTTGGTTCACCGGTATCTCGAAGCAGGGCATCAGCCTGTTCCAGCAGCGCCAGCGCGGCATCCACATCACGCGCCACCAACAACCGCTGCCCGGCCAAGCGGGTGAGAAATACCGCCTCCTGCCCCAACCAGGCGCGTCGATCGACCGCCAAAAGTCGGTCCATCTGATCTTCCACTCGGCCCATCCGTCCGCTTAACTGCCGCACTGATTCAGCACGCTCCGCATTCTGACGAGCGCGCAAGGCAGAAAACTCCCGTTGCCACTCTGCCTCAATCGACGCCAAACCCGCGTTGATTCGCGTATCCGCGGCCTCTCGCGCCAATGCAGCCACATCGGGCTCTGGCTCAGCAGACACTGCCTGAGAATCGGCAAGCTGGCGCTCCAGATTCTCGAATCTTTGCCACTGCTCCTGCACCCAGGGCCAGCCCAACCAATAGCCGGTCGCAGTCAGTCCGGCCACCGTGAGCAGCGTGAACAACGACAGCCCGATGGCCCAACGTCGGCCCCGCGATCCTTGCGCCGCGCCAGAATTGATTGTTGGCGCAGTCGAGGTCTCCGCGGGCGCAACCGGTTCTGTCATCGATTTGTTCCTGATTGTGCATGCTGTTTCAGAGCACGCATGAATGCGTTGTCGCTTGCATCTTCCGCGCGGATAACCTGCTCCCAGCCCATATCGGTGGCCAGCTTGGCAACACGGTCCGACGGAACGATGATGGGTGATTTGAACAGATCCGCCCGCCCCTCACCAGCTAACAATTCCGCCAGCCGCGACACCATCTCGCCGCTGCTTGCCTGAAAAATCATCCCCTTGGTGATGTCTGCCAACCCCGTCATATCGATATCCGGCCAGCATCGGCGATAGCACTCCCAATCTGTAACAAGGGCGCCACGACGGGTTAGCTCAGATGCCAGCAGCTCGCGACCGCCCTCGCCTTTTACAATCACAACATTGTGGGCGCCAGGCACGGACAACTCGGGCATCGCCAGCAATCCCTCCGAGTCAGCCCGAGCTGGCATCACTGCCTGAATGCCTTCCGTTCCCAACGTGTCACGCGTTTTGGTCCCCACCGCAATCACCGTAACGTGCTCACAGCGCGTCAACTGAGGGCCCAATTGAGGCAACCCGAATCGCACCGCATTGGCGCTGATGAAAATGCACAGGGTGTCGTCACTCAAAGCAGGCACGGGCGCAAGCTCTGCAGCCGGTATTGCTTCGATGGTCATGATGGGCATGACCCATGTTTGAAAGCCCTCGTCCTGCAGGGCTTGAGACAGTCTCTCGCTGTCAGCCTGCGGCCGGGTCAGAACAATCGTCGTCATTCCCTCGCCGCGCGAATCAGGTCCTCCGCTCCCTGTGAGAGCAGCATCTCTGCAACACTCTGACCCAGTTGATCCGGGTCAGAGCCTCGCGCTTCCGCCTCGAGGAGGCTGGTTCCATCTGTCGCACCCACCCGGGCGCGCAACCACAAGCCGTCACCGTCCCACTCGGCGAACGCTGCGATCGGCACATCGCAGCCACCATCGAGTCGACGGACTACCGCCCGCTCCGCGAGCACGCGCGTGGCCGTATCCTCATGATGCAGCGGTGCCAGCAGATCACGAACCCGTTGATCTGTCTCACGAAATTCAATCCCTACAGCGCCTTGCCCTGCTGCCGGCAATGACAGATCAGGTTCGATTGCAGCACCAATGCGATCCTCGAAACCCAAACGAATCAGGCCGGCACAGGCTAGGATAATGGCATCAAATTCACCGCCATCCAGTTTTGCGAGGCGCGTGTTGACGTTGCCCCGTAAAAAGCCGATCTCGAGATCGGGACGATGCCGGCTCAGCTGGCAACTGCGACGCAAACTCGATGTTCCGAGACGCGCGCCTGTGGCAAGCTGGTCGAAGTCGGCGCATCCCACCAACGCATCGCGGGGGTCCTCGCGCTCACAAATCACACCCAACGTCAGCCCGTTCGGCATAAACATCGGCACGTCTTTCATCGAGTGAACCGCAATATCCGCTCGCTCATCCAGTAAAGCGGTTTCCAGCTCTTTCACAAAAAGGCCTTTCCCACCGACTTTGAATAGCGGTTTGTCGAGGAGCTGGTCGCCGCGCGAAGTCATGCCGAGTAGCGACACTTCGACGCCTGGATGCGCTTCCTCAAGGCGTGATTTCACATGTTCCGCCTGCCACAGGGCGAGTGGACTCTCTCGTGTAGCGATCACGATGCTTTCAGACACGTTATTTCCCCTTTTTACAGCCCCAGTTTAGCATGGGGCGACATTTCACCGCTCTCAAACAAGGCAGTGGCAAGGTGTCCAAGGTAGAATCGCCGGGCAATAATTCGAGACGATGGCAGACCATGAGCGATCGAAAGACAGAGAACAATCAGGAGTTGTGGAGCGGGCGTTTTAGCGAGCCCACGGACGCCTTCGTGCAACGCTTTACCGCATCAGAGGCTTTCGATCGCCACCTCGCTGTGTATGACATCGCGGGCTCTAGGGCTCATGCCGAGATGCTGATGTCCACTGGTGTCTTGACGGCAGATGAGAATGCCGCGATTCAAAAGGGCCTGACCGATGTCCTTGCCGAGATAGAACAAGGTACCTTTGAGTGGTCCGTCGCACGCGAAGATGTGCACATGAATATCGAGGCGCGACTCACCGAGCTGATTGGCGACGTGGGCAAAAAGCTTCACACGGGTCGGTCGCGCAACGATCAGGTCGCCACCGACCTGCGTCTCTATCTGCGCGCCGCGCTAGATGGCATAAACGACGAGCTGACCCGTCTGCAAACCGGCATCGTAAAGCTGGCAGATCAGCACGCCAGCACCGTCATGCCGGGGTTCACCCACTTGCAGGTGGCCCAGCCCGTAACTTTTGGCCACCACCTACTGGCCTGGAACGAAATGCTGGAGCGAGACTACGGTCGTCTGATGGACTGCCGAAAGCGATTGAATGTCTCGCCACTGGGCGCCGCCGCCTTGGCGGGGACGACTTTCCCTATCGACCGCGACGCCACCGCCGCGGCACTCGGCTTTGACGCACCCACGCGGAACTCCCTCGACAGCGTCGCCGACCGGGACTTTGCGATCGAGTTCTGCGCCACCGCCGCGCTGTTGATGAACCACCTTTCGCGCATCTCTGAAGAGCTGGTGCTCTGGACCTCAGCGCAATTTGGGTTTGTCACCCTGCCCGACCGATTCTGCACCGGCTCATCGATCATGCCGCAGAAGAAAAATCCCGACGTGCCCGAATTGGTGCGCGGTAAATCAGGTCGAGCCACAGGCAACCTCGTGGCGTTGCTGACATTGATGAAGTCGCAACCGCTGGCCTACAACAAGGACAATCAGGAAGACAAGGAAGCGCTGTTCGACACCGTGATCACCCTGAGTGATTGTTTGCGGGCCTTTGCCGACATGATTCCTGCAATGGAAGCAAACGAAACGCCGATGCGACAGGCTGCAATGGCGGGCTTCTCAACGGCGACCGACCTGGCGGACTATCTGGTGCGAGCAGGTGTGGCATTCCGCGACGCCCATGAAGTTGTAGGTAAAGCGGTCGCGCATTGTGTGACAGCCAGCTGTGATCTCGCGGAGCTCTC
>CALKMV010000010.1 GCA_938091485.1 uncultured Luminiphilus sp. | reverse complement strand
CCTAGGACACCGCCCTTTCACGGCGGGAACAGGGGTTCGAACCCCCTAGGGGACGCCATTTCTGCGGGAATAGCTCAGTTGGTAGAGCGCAACCTTGCCAAGGTTGAGGTCGCGAGTTCGAACCTCGTTTCCCGCTCCATTTCCCCCCCATCAAGTCAGCCGCTCTGAGGTGTGTGACCATCCTCTTTGAGCTTGATTGAAAGGCTGTTAATGCAGTACCGCTGACCCGTCTCGGTGGGACCATCCGGGAAAACATGACCGAGGTGGCCACCACATTTGTGGCATAGCACCTCGATTCTTGTCATGCCATGACTGGTATCCCGGGCTTCCACGATGACGCCTGCAGTCGCGGGCTGATCAAAGCTCGGCCAGCCGCAACCAGCATCGAACTTGCTGTCCGACTGGAACAGTAGCTCACCGCAACCACGGCAGTGATAGGTGCCGTCCTCCCACACATTCCAGTATTCGCCGGTGAAAGCGCGCTCTGTGCCCTTCTCCCGCAACACATAAAACTCCTCTGCGCTCAGCCGCTCACGCCACGCCGCCTCATCTTTCTCTTGCTCAGACATCGCCACCCCCTTACTCGGACGCTACCTTCAACCCCAACCGCTCCGACGCGGCGCGAAGACCGCTACTGCCGTCAATAATTGTAACGCTCTCACCCGTCCACTCCGCCGGCTGCTGGTAAGACTTGCGCAATTGGTCAAACTCTACAGAGGTTAGGCCCGCCTTGGCAGTCGCGCGCAAGCGCACATCCTCTCGCGGCAGGATGCTTTGTTGACACAAGAACTGACTCATCCAGGCAGTCGCATCGACATCATTAGCGTCAAGCTTCGCTTTAAAGGCGCTGGGGCGGCTAATAGCAGGCTTTCGATCAGCCCCCTCTGGCAGCGCGGGCGCCTCGACACCTGCCCACCGAGCTATCGCAAGCGCCAACAAGTCACTCCCATTCTCTCTCGCCTTCAGGGAATGCCCAGCGATATGAGGAGTGACCCAGTCACAGCGAGACAATAAATCGGTATCGAGGGAGGGTTCGCCTGGCCAGGTATCAAGTATCACTACCCAAGGGCTGTCTACAAGTCGGGTCAGCGCCTCCAGTGTCATCAAGTCTCCCCGGCCCGCGTTAATCAGCAACCCACCGTCGTCTCGCTCAGACAGCGCGGCAATCATCTGCTCAGCCCGGTCGGCATCCAACATGCCGCGTGAAGCATAAGCTCCCTGATCGTGGAGACTCGCATGAAGAGAAATAACAGGTTGGCGAATGACCTCATCAAGCTCGGCCCGACGGATCCCGCTTGGCCAGTCTACTAGGAGCGGGTCATAAGCCAACACCTGACATCCCAGCTGAGTCAGCCGGCGCGCCAAGCGCTCACCGACCTGCCCCAGACCTATCAGTCCCACCGGACAACCTGACACCACTCGCTCAAACCACCCCGAAGTCGCCAGTGCACATAAGACGTATTCCACCACCGAGACCGCGTTGGAGCCCGGCGCCGCTGACCAGGCAACACCAAGACGCTCAATGGCCTCGACATCAAAGTGATCTATGCCCGCGGTCGCTGTGCCGACGAACTGCACCGGGCTCCCGCTAAGCAGCTGCTCGTCCACCGGCGTAATCGAACGCACGAGCAAAATGTCTGCGTCGGCAATGGCGGACGCGGTGATGTCACGCCCCGCCAGAATCGATACATCGCCCATCAGTGCCCGCAAGGCGGCCGTGTGGGGGATCACATCGTCGATCACCCATTTCAGTTGATCAGGCGCGATGGTCATGCCGCAATGTCCGGCAAAGGCTCCTGTGACAACTCGGCCATTGATCTCATCGCACTCGCAAACCGCGCAGCCCGGGGGGGCAATCCGGTGCGCTCAAACTGATCGCACCACTGCTGAATGCGCGCCTCGAAACGCTGCAGCTGTTGAGGTTCAATGTGAGCGCCGACGTTGTCGACACTCAGAGAGAACGGCATACCCACCGCCTGACAGAAGCACCGCTCGATCGCCTGAGGCCTAGCCTCAACCGCAAAAAAAGCCTGTTGCTGATCGTAATCGCGACCATCGGGGCTGTACCAGTAGCCATAGTCAGCTAGCCGCCTGCGGCGCTCACCAGCAACACACCAATGGGCAATCTCATGGAGTGCACTGCGAACGTAATCGGCGCGAAAATAAATGCGATTAGGCGACCCCGGCTGATAATAGGGCTCGTCGGCACCGCCGATCAGCTCAGTCTTGTCGCTCGCAACAAAGACGCTATTAAACAGTCGTATTAGCTGATGCGCATCGGCCAGGTCAGTCGGGCACATTTCAGGGATCAATCAATTCTCGGTCTTGCGTATGCGGTACAAAAACTGGTCACCTTCTCGACGAGCACTCAGTAGGGCATGCCCCAGAAACTCGCAGAAATTGGCCACATCTCGCTCGGTCGATGGATCTGTGGCGCGGAGCGTGAGCTCCTGACCGGGCGCGAGCCGCCGCATCGCGGCGTGAAGCAACATCACTGGCTCAGGACACTTCAAGCCAATCGCATCAATCGATTCATGCGGCTGTGGCTCCTCCATAAACTCACTCTGCGGGCTTGACGAAGCGCAATGTCATGCGGTCGCTCTCACCGATAGCGAGGTAGCGCTCACGATCGGTATCGCCCGCAGCAAGGGTTGGCGGTAAGGTCCAGACGCCCCGCGGATGGTCTTTAGTGTCCTTTGGATTCGCGTTGATCTCACTGCGCGCATCGAGCTCAAGCCCGGCAAGCTGAGCGAGTTCAATGACCTTGTCTTCGCTGACATAAGCGGAGTTTTTCATCTGCTCCAACGAGAGACCGGCGTCACCGCGATGCTGAACGATCCCGAGCACTCCACCGGGTTTCAACGTCTCGGCAATCACAGCAAACATCATCTCGGCCTGATCAGCGCGTAACCAAGAGTGCACATTGCGAAAGGCCAAAGCCAGATCGACCGATCCGGGCTCAGCAGGCGAGATGGCGCTAGGTGGCTGTAATGTGGAGACTTCGACCGATCCAAACACGTCAGCATTCTCGCCGAGCTTTTTCAAAAAGCCCCCCAAAGAACGACGAGCATAGCTACCGCCATTAGGGCTCGAGTGGGCAGCGATCAACGTACCATTGCCGTCCATCAGTGGTGCCAGCACCTCGGTATACCAGCCTCCACCGGGAGAGAGCTCCATCACGGTCATACCGGAAGCGATGCCAAAAAAAGACAGTGTCTCCTGGGGATGACGATAAGCGTCACGAGCGCGATTGGCCTCGGAGCGATGCTCCCCGGATAGCGCCACCTCCCAATTTAATTCCGCCTGTGCACCCATCGCAGAAAACAACAGCATTCCCGCTGCGAGTTGTCGAAGCTTGAGCATGATTTTCTCCTTATTCGTGTAGACCGGTCCTGTGGCCCCTTAGTCCGGGCCGATAAGGTATACCGCTGCGTGGGCACTATACCGCGTTCTTTAAGCGCACAATGAGACTAAACGCATAACGAAACGCCCTGAATAGCGGTCTTCATCACTTATCCCCTACTCTGGAAAAGTCGCTGGCTAACCGTCCACTGAGTGTCGGCCAGAGCGAGGCCGTTTAGAGAGCAGCCAGCCGGCCAGCGCGGAGGCCAATATCACTGCCACGACGCCCAACGTAACCCATACCAGCTGCCCAGCTAACCGAACAGCCGGCACACCCACGATGTCGATCGCGCCCCAGAACAACGCCACCGACGCAACAAGCGCTAGGACAACCGTCCGCGTGCGCTGTCGATTTTTCATTTCTTCGCGGGGCTGCCCGGTACGGGTGGGGCCGCATGCTCTACATCAGCATTTTGTCCCCGATGACGCAGCGCATGGTCGATCAACACCAATGCAAGCATCGCCTCGGCGATCGGGGTCGCGCGGATACCGACACAGGGGTCGTGGCGCCCTGTTGTGACGACCTCCGCTTGCTCACCTGCGGTATCCACCGTCGCTCCCGGAATTCGAATGCTGGACGTAGGTTTTAGCGCCAGACTGACTCGCAGGGCCTGCCCGGAGCTGATGCCTCCCAATGTCCCGCCAGAATGATTGCTCAAAAACCCCTCCGGACTCATGAGGTCTCGGTGCTCGCTACCGGTCTGGGCTACGGAAGCAAAACCATCGCCGATTTCCACGCCCTTGACCGCATTGATACCCATCATCGCGTGGGCAATATCGGCATCAAGGCGATCAAAAACAGGCTCACCCCAGCCAGCAGGCACACCGTCTGCCTCGACATTAATGCGCGCACCCACAGAATCGCCCTGCTTGATTAAATCCTGCATGTAAGCCTCTAATTGAGGCACTAATGCGGCGTCGCCGCAGAAGAAAGGATTCTGCTCCACCAAATCCCAGTCATGCGCACCCGCACACAGCGGCCCCAACTGACTCAGATAACCTCTGATTTGCACGCCGTAACGCTCTGCCAGCCATTTTTTAGCGACTGCGCCTGCCGCGACCCGCATGGTGGTCTCGCGCGCTGAAGAGCGGCCACCACCGCGATAATCACGAAAGCCGTACTTGCGATCATAAGCATAATCGGCGTGAGCTGGACGATATAACTCTTTAATTTTACTGTAGTCTTTTGACTTTTGATCTTGATTCCGAACCATCAGGCCGATCGGGGTGCCGGTCGTGATGCCCTCAAACACCCCCGACAAGATCTCGACCTCGTCGTCTTCTTTCCGCTGGGTGGTATACCGGGATTGCCCGGGTTTACGCCGGTTCAGATCGTGTTGCAGGTCTGATGAGGACAACTCAAGTCCGGGGGGACACCCATCAATAATGCAACCCAGCGCAGTCCCGTGGCTCTCGCCAAAGGTCGTCACCGAGAATAATTTGCCAAAGGTATTTCCAGACATCAGCGCCTCCGGCCTCAATTATAAGATGCCGGCGGCGTCCCAGTCCCGTAATTCCTGCGCACTGATGGCCGCGACACCCGAACCGCCCTGTGGCAGCTCCAGCCACAAGAAAGGCACTCTGGGCAGTCGATCCTCAAGTGCCATCCAGGTCTCACCTACCTCCAACAACATGAGCCCATCAGGCGCCAACACTCTAACTGCCTCTTGCAGCAGGCTGACCGCCAATTCGGTGCCCTCGGCATCGGCCTCAAGCGCTATTCGCGGCTCAGCGCGGTACTCAGGTGGCAACTGAGCTATCTCAGCCCGCGATACGTAAGGCGGATTCGCCAAGAGAATATCGACGCAGCCGCTTTGGATCGCGCTAGTGAGGTCAGCGCGCAGAGCGCTGACCCTGTCTGATTGATCGTGCAGGATGATGTTTTCGGTGGCGAGTGACAGGGCCTGCTGATCGAGATCGGAGAGCAGCACCGTGGCACCCGGGAAGGCCGCAGCGGCGACCAGGCCCAGACTGCCGCCGCCACAGCACACATCCACAATCAAGCTAGGCACCTTGTGCTCAGGCCACCACGGTGACAAGCACTCAGCGACCGCATGAGAAACGGGAGACCTCGGCACTAATGCCCTGTCATCAGAGATGAACCTGAGGCCGGCCAGATATGCCTCTTGCAGACAGTACGCCACGGGTAGCCTCTGAACACATCGTCGGTCCAACAAATTCGCCAACTGCGTGTCCGCGTCCTCGGGGAAAGGCTGGTCCAACAAAGACGTCGGCTGCTCCGGCAAGAGACCCGCTGCTCCTAGTACGAGCGCCACCGCCTCGTCCGCCACTGACTCGTAGCCGTGCCCACAGTAAACCCCCGCATTCTGTAGAACGGATTCAACCTGACTCAGTTTTGTCCGGAAAGTCTGCATACGATATGTCTATTATTTTGGACACTTCATGATAGTCTATTTATCTGACGAAGCTGTTATCGCGGCGTGCAGTCTGCTCTGAGAAATCTAGGCAGTTCGTTGCTTTGGTGGGGATTACGCAGAAAACCCATGATGACACACCCAAGCCATCGCCCCTCCCGAGCGTCGTCTGGGGCGACGAAAAGGCTATCTGGGGTTATTCAGGCCCGCTGGTTGCTGAAATCTAAAGCGTCGTGCAGGCAGTAACAAACACAACCAACTTATTGGGCAGAGGTAGACATGGCAATACAACCCGTAGCACCCAAGATCCCAACTACTCTTCCGGGATCACTGACTCAGGAAGCCATCGCAGTCAGAGGCGCGCTGCTAGATCGCGGTCTGGAAACGCCCATGACAACAAATGATTTATCTCGCGATCAGCGATACGACGTCATTCGTAGCGCTTTTGAGGACATTATGCAGGCGCTGGGACTGGACCTACGAGACGACAGCCTCGAGGAAACGCCGCACCGGATCGCTAAAATGTACGTAGACGAGGTCTTTAGCGGGCTCGACTATTCCCAGTTTCCCAAAATCACCGTGATTGAGAACAAGATGAATGTCGAGGAAATGGTCTGCGTGGAAGACATCGACCTGACCAGCACCTGTGAGCACCACTTTGTGACCATCGACGGCTCCGCCAAGGTCGCCTACATACCGAAGGAGAAAGTGATTGGCTTGAGCAAAATCAATCGTCTTGTTCGGTTTTTTGCTCAGCGCCCTCAGGTTCAGGAGCGCCTTACGCAGCAGGTCCTCGTCGCGATGCAAACGCTGCTGGGGACTGAGGATGTAGCGGTTACGATTTCAGCGGTGCATTACTGCGTCAAAGCTCGGGGCGTGAAGGATGGCAATAGCAGTACCCGCACCACTTCACTGGGCGGCGTCTTCAAATCCGATCCGGCATCACGCGCAGAGTTTCTGAGCTAAAGCATTACTGACCGATGAAGGCGGCAAGGTGCTTGGCGATCTGCTGAGCCCCCTCCTCCATGTGAGTGTGATGTGATCCCGACACAGTCTCAATACGGCAGTTCGGCATCTCTGAGACCGTCGCCAAGGACGCCTCCATACCCCCTCTCATGCGCAACCCTTGCTCCGCGACAACCGCCAAGGTCGGCTTTGTCATGGCCGCATAGAATGCGGAGCACATGCCGGAACTTAACTTGACGGCGGAGGCGTGGTTGAGCCGGGGATCGTGCACTAATGACCAGCCTTCTGCGGTTGCTCGAAGTGCTCTGGGTGCCAACAACCTGGCACTACTCTCGGAAAAGCCCAGCCGGACTCTCGCGCTGACGAATCCCTCGATATCTTCAAAAGTGCGCGGCTGATGGTTTGACAGCGCGATATGATCGCGCTGCGACTGCAAAAACTGTTCTACCGCAGATTCCTCTAGCGTGGGGCGCGGCAGCATGCCGTCCAACAACGCCAGACAGGAACATCGGTCTTCTAATGCCGTCGCCAAAAGGACCGCAATCGCCGCGCCACGGCTGTGACCAAGCACCGCCAGCTCATCGAGCTCCAGTGTTGTGATGACCGAGAGCAGCTGCGGCACATCATCCCAAATATGGTAGGTCGCATCTGAAGAGCGATGATCGCTCAGACCCTGCCCGGACAGGTCGAGCGCAATGAGTCGGTAATCGCTCAGAAACGGCGCCATCACCGAGAATGACAGCGCATTGTCGAGCCACCCATGCAGCGCAACAATGGGGTAACCATTAGGGTCACCCCACTCAAGCCCTGCGTAGTTTAGGCCATCAGCCATCACCGTGAAGGCTCGACCTTTGGTCATATCTGGCCGCCACCCACGAGAGGTCGAGGGTCCGCACAGTGTCGCAGCACCGTTGCTCCACCCCGCGCAAAACAAGTCACCTCTAACGTAGAGCAACCGCCCGGTGCCAAGGACGCCAATGTCACATCATCGGTCCAAAAGGCGATCGCCTGCGACAAAAAGGGCTGATGTGACACCATCACTATGTGTCGGTGGCCTTCGTAATCCTGCTCGGAAAATAGATGCGGCTGAGCACCCGGTGCGAGCAGGGGGTCTGCACGCTTAGTTTGGGGTTGCAGCAAATCGGCTACCAATGCAGCGGTCTCCCTAGTCCGTCGGTAAGGGCTATACAACAACAGCGATACGGATTCAGCCGCCGATGCGCTCACCCAGGCAGCGTAATCGCCCACCATAGCGACCACCTCCTCTCGGCCCCGCGCAGTCAGTGCGCGGGCATCGTCTGTCATCGCAGAGCCCGCTTCACCATGGCGCCACAGGGTTAGTCGCACGTCAGGAGCTGCTCATCTCAACCAGTAGCTTATTGAGGCGAGCAACATAGGTCGCCGGATCATCCAGCACAGAGCCCTCAGCGAGCACTGCCTGATCAAGCAGTATCTGCGCTAGGTCAGCAAAACGGTCTTCGTCCGACTCCTGATCCAAACGCTGTAACAGAGGGTGCTCCACGTTGATCTCCATCGTGGGCTTGGTTTCAGGCATTTCCTGCCCCGCAGCTTCCATGATGCGCCGCATTTGGGCACCCATTTCGTGCTCAGCGACGGTCAGGCAGACAGGCGAAGATGTGAGCCGGGCCGTTGGCCGAATACCCGCAACCTGATCAGACAACACACCCTGCATCCGCTCGATCAGGGATTCACTGGCTTTCTCTGCCTCCTCAAGTGCTTTTTTGGCGTCCTCGTCGTCGGCGCTCTCATCCCACTGTCCCTTTGCGCAATCTCGCAGCGGTCTGCCGTCATACTCTCCCAAATGGCTCATTAGCCACTCATCGACGCGATCCGACAGCAGCAACACCTCCACTCCCTGCTTACGGAGCGCCTCGATGTGCGGACTGTTCTTCGCGGTGGCATGATTCTCAGACACCACGTAATAGATGCTCTGCTGATCGTCCTTCATCGCTTCAACGTACTGCTTCAAAGAAACCCGCTGCGAAGCTTTATCGTCACGTGTTGTGGCAAACCTTAGTAGATCAGAGATCTTTTCCCGGTTGGTGAAGTCCTCAGCGGGCCCCTCCTTAAGCACCGCGCCAAAGGTGTCCCAGAATCGTATGTAGTCATCGGGCTGCTTGCTCGCCATCTTTGACAACATATCCAGTACGCGCTTGGTCAATGCACTGCGAATGGATTCAACTTGCTGATTCTGCTGTAGAAGCTCTCTCGAAACGTTAAGGGGCAAATCACTGGAATCCAGCACACCCTTTACGAACCGCAGATACATGGGCAAAAACTGTTCTGCCTCATCCATAATGAAGGTGCGTTGAACATACAGCTTTAATCCCCGGGCTCCCTCTCGCTGCCATAGATCAAAGGGCGCGCGCTGGGGCAAATACAGCAAGGAGGTGTACTCCAGCTTGCCCTCAACCGCGTTGTGACTCCAGCTCAGCGCGTCTTCAAAGTCGTGAGAGATATGCTTGTAAAAAGCCTGGTACTCCTCGTCGCTGATTTCCGAGCGGCTACGCGTCCATAGCGCCTTGGCTTCGTTGACTGCCTGCCATTCGGGCTCAGCTGGCGCATCATCGTCGCCCTCGTCATCGCCCGCGGGAGCAGGTGGCTCGGGCATCATCACCGGTACAGAAATATGATCGGAGTACTTTTTAATCACCGATCGCACACGCCAACTATCGGCGAATTCCTCCGCATCCTCTTTCAGGTACAGCGTAATGGTGGTGCCCGCACAGTCTCTCGATGATTCGCTGATGGTGAACTCATCCTCGCCCGCCGACTCCCACTGCGTGGCTGGCTCCTCGCCTGCTTTTCTTGTCACTACCACAACGCGGTCCGCGACGATAAACGAAGAATAAAAACCCACGCCGAACTGACCAATCAACTGACTATCTGCTTTTTGGTCGCCAGACAATTGCTCCATAAAGGCGGCCGTGCCCGACTTGGCAATCGTGCCGAGATTATCAATCACCTCATCGCGGGACATGCCAATCCCGTTATCATCGATAGTAATAGTCCTTGCCTCAGTATCCGTCTCCACCCTGACTCGGTAGTCACCGACACCAGCACCCAATCCCGCATCGCCGATGACCGCAAATCGATGCTTATCAATGGCATCTGAAGCATTGGAAATGAGCTCGCGGAGAAAAATCTCTCGATTCGAGTACAACGAGTGAATCATGAGATGGAGCAGTCGCTTCGCCTCGGTTTGAAAACCCATTGTCTGGGTGGCTTCTGCAGTCATGATGAAATCCCTAATATTGGCAACTCAGCGAGAAGTGGGGCTCTATGCAATTTTTTCAAGGCCACAGCTGACAATCACGCAAAAAAAACCCGCTTTCAGCGGGCTTTTGAGACTCGATTGGGCTCACCATCCGGTCACCTCAGTAAGGGCCTCTCCGATATCAGCCAGAGAGCGGACGGTGCGGACACCAGCCGCTTCCAACGCCGAAAATTTCTCGTCGGCGGTACCTTTGCCGCCGGAGATGATCGCTCCTGCATGGCCCATGCGCTTGCCTTTAGGTGCAGTCACACCCGCAATGTAAGACACCACAGGCTTAGTCACATTCGCGCGGATAAACTCTGCGGCCTCTTCTTCCGCCGTGCCGCCGATTTCACCAATCATCACGATCGCCTCGGTCCCAGCGTCTTCCTGAAACAAGCCGAGAATATCGATGAAGTGAGAACCCGGAATGGGATCTCCGCCGATCCCGACACAGGTGGATTGGCCATATCCCACGTCAGTGGTCTGCTTGACCGCCTCATAGGTGAGCGTGCCGGAGCGCGACACAATGCCGACCTTACCTGGCAAGTGAATATCCGCCGGCATGATGCCGATCTTGCATTGACCAGGCGTGATGGCCCCGGGGCAGTTAGGCCCAATCAATCTGACACCCAACTCGTCGCATTTAACCTTTGCGTCGAGCATATCGAGCGTCGGCACACCCTCGGTAATACACACAATCAGGTCGATACCGGCGTTCGCCGCTTCGAGAATCGAGTCTTTGCAAAAAGCCGCCGGAACATAGATCACGGAAGCTTGTGCGCCGGTTTCAGAAACAGCCTCTGAAACCGTATTGAATACCGGCAAATCTAGGTGGGTCTGCCCCCCTTTACCCGGGGTCACACCTCCGACCATTTTGGTGCCGTACGCAATCGCCTGTTCTGAATGGAAGGTTCCCTGTGAGCCAGTGAATCCCTGGCAGATTACGCGGGTGTCTTGATCAATTAGGATACTCATGACGCACCTCCCGCGGCCGCCACTACCTTTTGGGCGGCGTCAGTTAGGCTCTCTGCCGCTTGAATATTCAAGCCACTACTTGCCAAGACCTCTCTCCCAAGCGCAGCGTTATTCCCTTCGAGACGAACGACAACCGGCACGCTGACACCGACCTCCTCGACCGCGCCAATCACGCCCTCCGCAATCAAATCACAGCGCACAATTCCGCCAAAGATATTAATCAACACAGCTTTAACGTTCTCATCGGAGAGAATGATTTTGAATGCTTCGGTGACGCGCTCTTTAGTAGCACCACCGCCGACGTCGAGAAAATTAGCCGGTGCGCCGCCGTGGAGTTTGACAATATCCATGGTGCCCATTGCCAATCCAGCTCCATTCACCATGCAACCGATCGATCCATCCAGCGCCACGTAGTTCAGCTCCCACTGCGCTGCATGCGCCTCACGCTCATCGTCCTGAGAGGGATCGTGCATGCGTTCGAGCTCCGGTTGGCGATACAAGGCATTGGAGTCGACGACAACTTTCGCGTCGAGGCAGTGCAGATTCCCCGCATCTGTGATCACTAGCGGATTGACTTCGATCAACGCGAGGTCCTTGTCTGCAAACAGCTTTGCGAGTCCCATGAAAATGGTCACAAATTGCGTGACCTGCACGCCGACGAGCCCAAGTCGAAATGCCAAATCCCGTCCTTGAAAAGGCTGGGCGCCAACCAGTGGATCAATCTCTGCCTTGAGGATTTTTTCCGGCGTTTCCTCGGCGACTTTTTCAATCTCGACACCACCCTCGGTGGATGCCATGAACACGATCCGTCTGCTGGCACGATCGACTACCGCGCCCAAATAGAGCTCGTCGGCAATATCGGTGCAGGATTCGACCAAGATTCGCGACACTGGCTGGCCCGAGGCATCCGTTTGATATGTCACGAGACGCTGACCCAACCACTGAGCCGCGAACTCTCCCACCGCCTCGGGGTTGTCTACCAGCTTCACACCGCCCGCCTTGCCGCGCCCACCCGCATGGACTTGAGCCTTGACGACCCATCGCTCTCCGCCAATGTCTTCGGCCGCCTTCACCGCCGCCTCAACCGAGTCAACGGCGTGGCCAGTCGACACCGGCAAGCCGTAGTCAGCGAACAGGGCTTTGCCCTGGTACTCATGCAGATTCATAACACCCCCCGGGGTAACGCCCGATTAACCTTGTACAGCTCCAGCATCGGGCAACTGGAACCACATCACTGCTTTGTTAACGTTTAGCGCGATTCACCATATGAATGGCTCTGCCATCAACCGCCAAAGCCGCCTCGTGAACCGCCTCAGACATCGTGGGATGACCAAAGACCATGAGCTGAAGGTCCTCGGTGCTGGCTGCCATCTCAATGGCGATGACGATCTGCTGGACTAAATCCGCCGCAGACGGCCCTACAACGTGAGCGCCCAAAATCTGGTCTGAGTCTGCATCAGACAGAATCTTAACCAAGCCCTCTGTCTCTCCAGAAGCCATGGCCCGACCGATCGCCGCAAAGGGGAATGTCCCTACTTTGTAGTCAACACCCTCGGCTTTCAGATCTTGCTCCGTTCTGCCGACCGCAGCGACTTCGGGGTGCGTATAGATAATGGACGGAATCACATCGTAATTCAGCTGAGCGGCCTTCCCATGAATGCGCTCGGCCACCATCACACCCTCTTCAGAACCCTTGTGCGCCAACATTGGCCCACGCACGATGTCACCCACCGCCCACACACCCGGTGCCTCGGTCGCGCAATAATCATTAACGAACACAAACCCGCGCTCGTCGACCGTCACCCCTGAATCGGCTGCGAACAGCTTCTCCGTGCGCGGAGTCCGGCCCACGGCAACAATGAGTCTGTCAAACACCAGACTCTCATTACTATCGTTTTGTGTGTAAGTGACAGAGACCTCTTCACCGTCCACGGAAACGTCGGTGACCCGCGCCCCCAGCCTTATGTCCAAGCCCTGCTTGGCGAAGATCTTTGCTGACTCCGCGGCAATTTGGTCGTCCATGTTCGGTAGGAATTGATCCATGGCCTCCAGCATGACGACATCTGCACCGAGACGCGCCCAGACGCTGCCCAACTCAAGCCCGATAACCCCAGCTCCGATCACGCCCAGACGACCAGGCACGGCCTCGAAACACAAAGCCCCGGTTGAATCAACAACCCGCTCGCCATCTACCGGCGCGGGCGGGATCGCTGCCGGCTCAGAGCCTGCTGCCAGCACAACGTTGTCAGCTGTATAGGTGCTCTTTTCTCCTGCCGAATCCGTGACCTCCACTTGCCTCCCCGCCATGAGAACCGCCGCCCCGGTGATCACTGTCACTCCATTGGCCTTGAGGAGACCAGCGACCCCACCTGTCAGCTGGGACACAATTTTGTCCTTGCGGGTCATCATGCCAGCCACGTCAAGCGATACGCCGCTCACGCCGATGCCGTGATCGGCTAGGTGTCCGGCGGCTTCAGCATAACGATGAGAACTGTCCAGTAGCGCCTTTGAAGGGATGCAACCCACGTTAAGGCAGGTACCCCCCAATAAAGCTTGGGCCTTCTCATTCACATTTTGCTCGATCACAGCGGTTGACAGTCCCAGCTGAGCACAGCGAATCGCACAGACGTACCCGGCAGGACCCGAGCCAATAACGATCACATCGAATGGGTTGGACAACGTGCACCCCCTTATTAAATTTGCAGAAGGATCCGTGCCGGATCTTCTATCAGGCCCTTAATCGTGACCAGAAACTTAACGGCTGTTTTGCCGTCGACCAAGCGATGATCATAAGAGAGCGCAAGATACATCATTGGCTGTATGACGACCTCTCCCTCCATCGCTATGGGCCGCTCCTGGATCGTGTGCATGCCGAGGATGCCAGTTTGCGGTGGATTGAGGATTGGCGTGGACAGCAGCGAGCCAAATACACCCCCATTGGACACGGTGAAGGTACCACCGGTCATCTCCTCGATAGTCAGTTTTTTGTCTCTGGCTTTGCTACCAAAGCTAGCGATGGCGGCCTCGACATCGGCAATACTCATAAAATCAGCGTCCCGGAGGACCGGGACCACCAGCCCCTCGTCAACCGAGACCGCCACACCGATATCCTGATAACCATGGTAGACCACATCGTTACCGTCGATAGACGCGTTGACCTCGGGGAACCTCTTTAGCGCCTCGCAAGCTGCCTTCACGAAAAATCCCATGAAGCCGAGCCGAGTGCCGTTGTGCACCGACTCAAACTCATCACGATACTGGCGTCGCAATGTCATGAGCGGCGCCATGTTCACTTCATTGAATGTCGTGAGCATGGCGGTTTGCTGTGTGGCGCCCAACAAACGCTCCGCAATTCGCGCTCGCATTCGTGTCATTGGGACTCGTTTCTCAATTCGCTCACTGGTGGGCCCATCGATATGGAGTTCAGCGGCAGAAGACGAGGGAGCAACTTCCTCTCGGGCCGGCGCGACTGGCACGGACTGTTGCTTAAGGTGCGTCATAACGTCCTCTTTAAGCAGTCGCCCACCCTTCCCTGTCGCTTCGATGTTCTCCGGAGAGAGACCGTGCTCATCCAACATGGCTCGCACAGCAGGACCCATCGGTATCGATTCAGCAGAACCACCTTTAGAGTCTTCACTAGGCTCGTCAGACTCTCGTGGTTCATTTGCCTGCACCCCAGGAGCACTGGCCGATAGCGTCGCTAACAACATCTCACTGGTGATGGTCTCCCCCTCGGCCACCAGGATGGCCTCAATCACCCCAGAGGCCGGTGCAACGACCTCCATAACGACCTTATCGGTTTCAATTTCCACCAGCAGTTCATCACGTGAAACGTTGTCTCCAGGCCGCTTATGCCATGCAGAGACGACCCCATCTGCAACAGACTCGGGGAAGGCAGGCGCCTTGATCTCGACTGTCATCACAGCATCCTCTTATTAAAAGCCCCAGGGCATTGGACCCAGAGCCTCATTGATAAATTCTTCCTGCTCACGCAGGTGCAATGCGGAGTAGCCCGCTGCGGCAGACGCCGAAGGCTCCCTGCCCACGTAACGAAGATAAACGTCGACCTTTTCTCTGCGCACTGCCGTGGCCAAACGACTCTGCATGGCATACCACGAGCCTTGATTTTTGGGCTCTTCCTGAACCCAGACAGCGTCCTCAAGGTTGGGATACCGCGAGAGCACTGCCTGCAGGTCGAAACGCGGGAACGGGTACATCTGCTCGATGCGAACGATTGCGATATCCTCAATGCTTCGCTCACGCCGGGCGGCCCGCAGGTCATAAAACACTTTGCCCGAACAGAGCACCACTCGCTTAACTACCGAAGGCTCGAGCGCGTCCGTCTCGTCAATCACGGTCTGGAACGCCCCCTCCGTGAGTTCTTCGAGCTGAGACACCGCCTCCTTGTGTCGCAACAAGCTTTTGGGGGTCATCACAATGAGTGGCTTCCTGAGCGGCCGCACAGCCTGCCGTCGCAACATATGAAAAACCTGCGCGGGTGTGCTCGGAATGCAAACTTGAATGTTGTCCTCAGCACAGAGCTGTAGAAAGCGCTCTAGCCTGGCAGACGAATGCTCCGGCCCCTGCCCCTCGTATCCATGGGGCAACAACATTGTCAGCCCGCAGAGCCGATTCCATTTGTTCTCGCCGCTGGAGATAAACTGATCAATCACGACCTGTGCACCGTTGGCAAAATCTCCAAACTGAGCCTCCCAAACGACTAAGCCTCCAGGCGACGTGGTGGCGTAGCCATATTCGAAGGCCAGCACGGCCTCCTCAGAGAGCAAAGAGTCATAGATCCTGAAGGGCGCTTGCTCCTCGCTAAGCTGCTGCAGAGGGGCGTAGGCCTCGCCGTCGCGCTGATTATGAAGCACCACGTGCCGATGGCTGAACGTCCCGCGGCCGACGTCCTGTCCGGTGAGCCGCACGGGATACCCCTCCGCCAACAGGGAGGCATAAGCCATGGTCTCTGCAAACCCCCAATTCACCTCCTGAGCACCGGCACCCATCTTGAGGCGATCGTCCATTAATTTCTTCACAACGCGATGAACAGAAAAACCTTCGGGAACCGCGTTGCAGCGCTCCGACAGCGCCTTCAACTGAGACAGTGGCACGGCTGTGTCCGCAGCCACATCCCAGCGATGACCAAGGTATGGTGACCAGTCGACAAAAAGCGCCTTGTTGGGCTCAGACACTAGGGAACTCACCAAGGGCTCGTTCCGCTCCAGGGCCTCTCGGTAGTGCTCGACCCAGGCTTCGTCCTGCCCCCCTGTAAGCAGACCGTCAGCAATCAGACGTTGGGCATAGAGTGTGCGAGTCGACAGGTGAGATTTAATTTTGTCGTACATCTCTGGCTGCGTGACCGACGGCTCGTCTGCCTCGTTGTGACCGCGACGTCGGTAACAGACGAGGTCAATCACCACATCCTTATTGAATTGGCTCCGATAATCCACGGCAAGTTGCGTGACGAAAACCACCGCCTCAGGATCGTCACCATTGACATGAAATATGGGCGCCTGAACCATCTTGGCAATATCCGTACAGTATTCTGTTGAACGCGCATCAGCACGCTCACTCGTTGTAAAACCTATCTGGTTGTTCAGCACGATGTGTAACGTGCCGCCGGTACGATAAGCCCGGGTCTGAGACATCTGAAAAGTCTCCATGACCACCCCTTGACCGGCGAATGCCGCATCGCCATGGATCACAATAGGCACGACCGTTTCACCCACCGGATCTTGTCGACGATCCTGACGCGCGCGGACAGAGCCCTCTACAACGGGCGAGACGATTTCTAAATGAGATGGGTTAAAGGCGAGCGACAAATGCACCTCTCCCCCCGGCGTCATCATGTTTGAAGAGAAGCCCTGATGATATTTCACATCTCCGGAGCCGCTGTAGCTCACCCTGCCCTCAAATTCATCGAAGAGATCGACTGGGTTTTTCCCCAAGATATTGACCAGTACATTAAGGCGCCCACGGTGCGCCATACCAATACAAATCTCCTTGGCGCCATAGCCTCCAATGCGCTGAATCGCCTCGCTCATCATGGGGATCAGGCTTTCCCCACCCTCGAGACCAAACCGCTTAGTCCCCGGATATTTGGAGCCGAGAGAGCGCTCCAGTCCTTCTGCACCGTTAAGCTGCCGCAGAATATTTAGGCGCTGCTCGGCGGAAAAATCCGGTGCACTGCGAACTGCCTCCATGCGACTCATAATCCAATGGCGCTCTTCGGTATTCACGATATGCATGAATTCCGCACCTACAGTGCCACAATAGGTGTCGACCAGATCGTCACGGATGCTTGCCAGAGTGGCCTCAGGCCGACCGAAATAGACGGTTCCAACCTGAAACATAGTGTCTAAATCGGCCTCGCTTAGCTCATGAAAAGCCAGATCCAGATCCGGCACGGACGAACGCTCCGCCAACGCGAGCGGATCCAGCCGAGCCGCTTGATGGCCGCGCTGCCGGTAGGCAGAAATCAGTTGCACCACGCGAACCTGCTTGCGCTCGTACTCCGTGGCATGGGAATCCTGCGCTACGGTTGCATCGGTGCGCACGCGCATCTTTGAGATGCGGGCAAACCTGTCACGTAATACTGAATGAGGCACGTCGTGCAACGCATTGGTATCAGTGGCTACACGCGGCAATTGATCGAAGTAATCTCGCCATTCAGGAGGAACGGCGTTGGGATCTTGAAGATATTGCTCGTACAGAGCGTCCACGTACTCGGCGTTGCCACCCGCAATGTGGGAGCTCGCCCACTGCGCCAGCATGCCGGGTAAAGGCGTCGCCTGTGTCACTGTAGCCCCCTGAAGTGTCCGCGAGTCGGCAGCAGCCGATCAACAGCGCCTGGCACCCCCGCTCAGTCGGCGTAGTGTAAGTTAATCCATTTTAGCTGGTGCTAAACCTTGCCCCAAAACGGCGGAAATACGCACATTTCCCCGCCTTGCCGCCAATAATATAACCTACAGTTATAGTATATATTACCGGAACAGCGCGGTCAAAGAGGCGATATGAAAATGAGATATAGGAGTGAGCTCCGCTGCTGGTATGGCGGCAGTATCAGGTAGCGCGATTCAACAGCATGGTGCGAATATGACCGATGGCCTTGGTTGGATTCAGGCCCTTCGGACACACGTTGACGCAGTTCTGGATACCGTGACAACGAAAGACGCTGAAGGGATCGTCCAACTTGGACAGTCGGTCTTCTGTCGCGGTATCGCGACTATCGGCCAGAAAACGATAGGCCTGAAGCAAACCTGCAGGCCCCACAAAGCGATCGGGATTCCACCAGAAGGAAGGACAGCTGGTGGAGCAACAAGCACAGAGAATGCACTCGTACAGGCCGTCCAACTGGGCTCGCTCTTCCGGAGACTGTAGCCGCTCGATTGCCGGGGCCGGCGTGGGATTCTGCAAATAGGGCTGCACCTTCTCGTACTGGGCGTAAAAGAGGCTCATATCGACGACAAGGTCGCGAATGACCGGCAGTCCAGGTAACGGACGAATGACCAGCTTCCCGCCTTTGACGGCCTCTGAAAGCGGCGTGATGCAAGCCAGACCGTTCTTCCCATTCATGTTCAGGCCATCTGAACCGCAAACGCCCTCCCGACAACTCCGGCGATAGGTGACGCTGCCGTCGTAGTCTGCCTTGATCAACTCCAGTACATCGAGCACCATCAGATCACGGCCACTTGTATCGACCGAAAAATCCTGCATGTAAGGGGCTTCGTCCGTCTCGGGGTTATAACGGTATAGACTGACCTGTAGCATCTGCTATCGCTCCTGAAGGACTCAGTAAGTTCTCGCCTTCGGCTGGAAGGTTTCAACGGTTTGTGGGGTGAAATTGACGCTGCGTTTGGATACTTGCTTGTCTTCGCTGTGATACAGGGAGTGGCACAGCCAGTTTTCATCATCGCGCTCGGTGAAATCCTCACGGGCGTGTGCACCACGGCTCTCATCTCGAGCCTCCGCAACAACTGCGGTCGCTTCTGCGGTCTCGAACAAGTTTTGCAACTCCAGACACTCTATCCGTGAGGTATTAAAAGCACTCGAGCGGTCGGCGAGCGCAACATTCTCGACGCGCTCTCGCAGATCAACCAGCTTGGCGATTCCCTCACGCATGAACTCACCAGTTCGGAACACACCAAAGTGGTTTTGCATGATCTCCTGAAGCTCGTGACGCAAGGGGGCGACCTGCTCGCCCTGCTCTCGAGTGTTGAGCGCCTGAAGCCGCGCACCTGCTGCTTCAATGTCCGTCTGTGACGCATCCCGAAGCTCGATACCCTCGCGCAGCGACTTCTCGATAAACAAACCAGAGGCTCGTCCGAAGACCACGAGATCCAGCAAAGAGTTGCCACCAAGTCGGTTCGCACCATGCACCGACACGCAGGCAACTTCGCCACACGCATACAGACCCGGGATCACTGCATCATTACCCTGCACATCGACGGTCAGAGCCTGACCATGCACGTTTGTGGGGATCCCGCCCATCATGTAGTGGCATGTCGGGACAACGGGGATGGGCTCCTTAACTGGATCGACGTGAGCAAAAGTGCGGCTCAACTCACAGATGCCAGGCAGCCGGGACTCCAACACCTCTTCACCCAAATGGTCTAGCTTGAGCTTAACGTGATCGCCGTTGGGCCCGCAGCCCCGCCCTTCGAGAATCTCCAAAACCATTGAACGTGCCACAACATCTCGACCAGCCAGATCTTTGGCGTTGGGCGCATAGCGCTCCATAAAACGCTCGCCATCCTTGTTGACCAAGTAGCCGCCTTCTCCTCGGCAACCCTCAGTCACCAGCGTGCCGGCACCATAAATGCCGGTCGGATGAAACTGCCACATCTCCATATCTTGCGCGGGTACACCGGCCCGCAGCGCCATCCCCATCCCATCACCGGTATTGATGTGGGCGTTGGTAGTCGAGGCATAGATTCTGCCCGCGCCACCGGTCGCAAATACGGTCGCTTTCGACTTCACGTAGACGGTTTCGCCGGTCTCTATACAAATGGCGATCACACCTACCACGGCATCATCTTGGTTTTTCACCAGATCGACCGCAAACCACTCGTTGAAGAAAACGGTCTCGTTTTTGATGTTGTTTTGATACAGGGTATGAAGCAGCGCGTGACCAGTGCGGTCAGCCGCGGCACAGGTGCGGGCAGCCTGCCCGCCCTCACCGAAATTCTTCGACTGCCCGCCAAAGGGGCGCTGATAAATGCGTCCTTCCTCGGTACGCGAGAACGGCAGGCCCATGTGCTCCAATTCGAAGATCGCCTCTGGGCCAACGGAACACATATATTCAATGGCATCCTGATCACCGATGTAATCAGATCCTTTCACGGTGTCATACATATGCCACCGCCAGTCGTCATCGGGGTCAGCACTGGCTATCGCGCAGGTAATACCGCCCTGCGCGGATACAGTATGCGAACGGGTCGGAAACACCTTGGAGATCACGGCAGTTTTATAACCCGACTGGGCCAACTGCAGCGCCGCGCGCATGCCTGCGCCGCCACCGCCCACAATAACGCCATCAAAAGAAATTGTTCTCATAACGTAAACATATACCCCGGGAGGCGCGTCGCGCGCTGGTCCCAATGACTCAAGCCGCAGGTCAACCCATCAGCTCCAAATAATGACAATGACCCATATGACATAACCCACCAATGCCAAAGAGACACCCAGCTGGCTTATCAGCCTGATCACATTGCCCTTAGGCCCCAACATTCTCTCAGTCAGATAATCGGTGAATACCGACCACAAACCAATCCAACTATGGGCCGCTAACGACAGCGCTGCCATCAGGGTGAAGACCTTCATCCAAGTCTGGTCGAATAGCAGTCTCCATGAAGTGTAGTCAACTGAACCCAGTAACTGGTAGGCGATCACAACAAAATATGCGAGCAACACTAGCGAGGTGACCCGCTGAATAAGCCAATCTGAGAGACCCGAACGGCTAAAGCTTGTGACTGAGGTCACCATATCAGTAACCCCCATACCACAGCGCTGGCCGCAGCCAGCAGGAATACCGCTCGCGCTCCCACTACGCCGCCTCGCATTGTCTCGCCAATACCCGCATCCATAATGAGATGCTTGATCCCGGCGAGCGCGTGATAGGTCAAAATTGAGGCAATCGCCCAGCAGATGCTCTTAGCCACTGGCGAAGACAGCACCACTACCATCTCATTGAATGAGTTTTCAGAAGCGAGGCTTCTGTCTAGTGCCCACAACAGTAAAAAACTGGAAAAAAACATCAGCACACCTGTCACGCGGTGCGTGATGGAGGCATAGGCGGTTACCGGCAAATCAATAGTGCCGAGGTCCAGATTGACAGGACGCGTGTCTCTCGAGGTCGGTCTCACATTAAGTCTCAGGGTAGTTGCAATTGCCGCATCGGATCGGGTCGGCGACGCACGATCCTCTGCGGTCCGGAGTATAGGTGGGCTATCAATTGATTACAATTTCACTGCGCCGGGAGCGACTGAACCGACGACCTGAGCCGCTGACCGCGTTTCAAATTGACATGACAGGCACTCAGCATTAGTTTGGCATCCTCTTTATTCTTGCGGTAGACACCCTCATGCCCGAAAAGCACGCCACTCTGAACCTCACACAGAAGGATGGCTCCGAGCAAGTCATCGATCTTGAGATCCACTCGGGAACTCTGGGCCCTGACGTTGTGGACGTAGGCAAGCTGACAGCCAATGGCTACTTTACCTATGACCCCGGCTTCACCTCCACCGCAGCCTGCGAGTCACAAATTACCTTTATCGACGGTGAGAAAGGCGTTTTGCTTCATCGGGGCTATCCCATAGAGCAACTGGCCGAACATTCGGACTATTTAGAAACCTGTTACCTGCTACTCAACGGTGAGCTTCCTACGGCTGAGCAGAAAGAGGAGTTTGTCGGCATCATGACCCGCCACACGATGGTTCATGAGCAAATCAGGACATTCTTCAATGGCTTCCGTCGAGACGCCCACCCCATGGCCATTATGTGTGGCGTAGTCGGTGCACTCTCGGCGTTTTATCACGACTCCACGGAAATCTCCGATCCCTGGCACCGGGAAGTGGCGGCGTTCAGGTTGATTGCCAAGATGCCGACCATCGCAGCCATGAGCTATAAATTCTCCATTGGTCAGCCGTTCATGTACCCGGACAACAGCCTCGACTACGCTGCTAATTTTCTACACATGATGTTTGGTAACCCCTGTGAGCCCACCAAAGTGTCACCAACGATCGCGCGCGCCATGGATCGCATTTTCCTACTCCACGCCGACCATGAACAAAACGCCTCTACTTCCACTGTGCGCTTGGCTGGCTCATCGCAAGCCAACCCCTTTGCGTGTATCGCGGCGGGCATTGCGGCTCTGTGGGGCCCCTCCCACGGTGGCGCCAACGAGGCCGTGGTCAAAATGCTCGAAGAGATTGGCACGGTGGACCGTATCGATGAATTCATCGCCCGCGCAAAGGACAAGGACGACCCCTTCCGGCTGATGGGCTTCGGTCACCGGGTCTATAAAAACTTTGACCCCAGAGCCAAAGTCATGAAGCAGGCGGCTGATGAAGTATTGGCCGAACTGGGCATAGAAGATGAAAATCTTGAAATCGCCAAGCGGCTTGAAGAAATTGCACTTCAGGACGAATATTTCATAGACAAAAAACTCTACCCCAATGTGGATTTTTACTCAGGCATCATTCTGAAAGCGCTGGGCATCCCGACCTCCATGTTCACTGTAATCTTCGCCATCGGCCGCACGGTTGGCTGGATCGCACACTGGAACGAGATGATCGGTGGCGCTTACCGCATAGGCCGCCCCCGCCAGCTATACACTGGCCAAACCCAAAGGGATTTCGTCCCGTTGGATAAGCGGTAACGTTTCTCATGACGGCCGCTGCGGTGATTACAGGCTCGGGGCTGTTTACCCCAGCCGAAAGTATCAGCAACGACGAACTGGTGGCCTCATTCAATGCCTGGGTTGACATCTACAACGCGGAGAATCGCGACGCGATAGAAGCGGGCGAGTTAGATGCCAAAACACACTCCTCGGCCGAGTTCATTGAGAAAGCGTCGGGCATCAGGTCTCGCTTTGTCATCAATAAAGCAGGCATTCTAGACCCGCATCGTATGGTGCCCGAGATCTCAGAACGGCATGACGATGAACCCTCTGTAATGTGCGAAATCGCCTGCCAGGCTGCCGAACAAGCCATGGCCGAGGCCGGCATTGGAGCGCACGATTTGGACGCCGTCATCGTCGCCGCTTCCAACATGCAACGTGCCTATCCGGCCATGGCCATTGAAGTGCAATCAGCTCTGGGCGCGCGAGGCTTTGCCTTTGACATGAACGTGGCCTGCTCTTCAGCCACCTTCGGTATTCAGCAGGCAAGCGATGCCGTCAAGTCAGGCAGTGCCGAGCGAGTGCTCGTGGTGAACCCCGAAATCTGCACCGGGCACCTTAACTTCCGCGATCGGGACTCTCACTTCATATTTGGAGATGTCGCTACAGCCGTAGTGGTCGAGAGCGATGAGACCGCTCCGGATGCAGCGGGCTGGGACATTCTTGATACACGCTTGCAAACGCTGTTTTCCAACAACATCCGCAACAATTTTGGATTTCTGAATCGCGCCGACGAGAGTGGCATTGGCCAGACAGACAAGCTGTTCATTCAGGAGGGCAGAAAAGTCTTTAAGGAGGTTTGCCCCGCCGTCGCCGAGCAAATCACTGGGCAACTCTTGGGCATGGGTATCGTCGCGGATGACCTGAAACGAATCTGGCTCCATCAGGCCAATCAAAACATGAATGACCTGATCGCTCGGAAAGTGTTCGGTCGCGCGCCATCCGAGCAGGAGTCTCCGACGATCCTAGATGAGTACGCAAATACCTCGTCAGCGGGTTCGATTATCGCCTTCCACAAGCACAGTGCAGACCTGATCACAGGCGATCTTGCCGTGTTATGTTCATTTGGAGCGGGCTATAGCATAGGCTCGATAGTGCTCCGTCGCCGCTGAGAAGATTCAGCCACTCTCGGTTGCTACCATCTCCTGCACCACCTCCAACAATTTCTCAACTTGAGCCAGCGTTCCGACCGAAATGCGCAGCCAGTTCTCAATCCGCGGCCGATCCCAGCGTCGAACCAAAATATCCCGCTCGCGCAACGTATTAAAGATTTTCTTACCGGGCAACGTGTTGTGTTGAGTAAAGACAAAGTTTGTCTGAGAGGGCAGCACTTCGAAACCCATTGCACGGAGACCCGCAGTCATTCGATCGCGAACCTCGCACACGGTCGCCGCAGCCTGCTCTAGCCACTGGCTGTCTGCTACGGCCGCCGTCGCCGCTGCCTGCGCGATAGCGTCCAGAGGATAGGAATTGAAGGAGTCCTTGACACGGTTCAGACCTTCGATGAGATCCGGTTGTGCCATGGCATACCCAACGCGCATGCCTGCCAGCGAGTGGCTTTTGGAGAGACTGCGGGTCACAATGAGATTGTCATAGTCCGAAATCAAAGGCACTGCAGTCTCTGCACCGAAACCGAAGTAGGCCTCATCAACGACCACCAGCCGATCACTGTTTGAATCGACAAGCAAGGCAATGTCATCTCGCGTGAGCGCCCGCCCTGTCGGTGCATTGGGGTTCGCCAGCACGATCGCAGCGTCATCGTCTCTTAAAGCGTCGACGTCCACCGAAAAATCTTCAAGTACCGGCACTTCTGTGAGGTCGGCATCGTAGAGTCCCGCCCAGACCGGATAGAATCCGTAGGTCGTGTCCAGCGTCTGAACCCGTCTACCTTTCAGGAAGGCAAACCAAAGATGCGCTAACACCTCGTCGGAACCGTTGCCCATAAAAACCTGCTCTGGCGACAATGACTCGACGGTTGCGATAGCGGCCCGCAAGCGCTCCGCTGTGGGGTCTGGGTAGCGCCGCAGCTGGTCACTGGTAATGTCGCGAACGGCGGCAAGCACTGCATCCGCTGGCGGCAAGGCGTGCTCATTAGTATTGAGTTTGATCAGCGTGTCAGAGGCAGGCTGCTCTCCCGGCACATAGGGCTTTAGGCCCGATATCTTGTCGATCCAGAACCGACTCATAGCTGTGTTCCGAGGTCAGGGACCGGCAATGCTAACCGTTACCCGACCTAAAGTCAGGTCGACACCAAGGCCGTCATTTGTGCGATCCGACCGGACCGCTCTCCGTTGAGCAGACGTCACAGGCTACGGCACGCTCGCTGGGAAATACCAACCGAAATGTGCTTCCTCGACCTACCTCGCTGTCAACAAACAATTTTGCGTCATGCGATACTGCTACATGTTTGACGATTGCCAATCCCAGCCCAGTTCCACCTGTTGCCTGACTGCGACTTTTATCGACGCGATAAAAGCGCTCGGTTAAGCGCGGGATATGCTTGGCGTCGATACCGGGCCCCCGGTCTGCGACCAGCAATTGAGGGCCAACAACAGTGTCTGCCCACGTTACCTTGACGGGAGCTTCACTGTACTTGAGCGCATTTACAATCAGATTGCTGACGGCACTGCGTAACTCCGCTGCATTACCCAGCACACAGAGATCTGAAGCAGTCACCAGCTCAATTTTTCGATCAGGCCAAGCGGGCATCAACTCATCGCACAGGTGGGTTAGCAGGTCGACCATGTCAAGCTGGTCATCTTTACGCTCCCCTTCCACGCTTTCTATTCTCGACAGCCAAAGTAGATCCGAGATCAAGTTCTCCATGCGGGCCGCTTGAATATCCATTGAGTCAAGCGACTTTTGAAGTCGTGCATCAGAATCCGCCATCAACGACTGCAGTGTTTCTATGTAGCCCTTGATAACCGTCAACGGAGTGCGCAGCTCGTGGGACACGTTCCCGACGAAATCACGCCGCATACGCTCCAGCTTGTCCTGCTCGGTGACATCTTTCACGAACACCAGGCGGTCGTTGACGCCAAAACGAGAAAACTCCAGCTGCAGACAACTTTCGGGATCCGGCCCAGGCTTTATCCGCAATGGTTTTTGATAGTTCTCATCCCGCATATAGCGCTTGAGTGACTTACCGGGTGCAACTTCGGAGAATGGTTTACCCTCTTCGTCCTCAAACTTGATTCCCAACAGATATTCGGCCGCGTCATTGCACCACACCAACCGTCGATCTGAATTGATGATCAGCGCTGCGTCCCGCATAGACGCCAAAGAGTCTGTCAGATAAGGCCGTGACCGCGCGGAGGCCACGGCGCCAAGCGTGTCTCGGCTGCGGAGCGCATAGACATCACGAAGAATACCGCCGAGGCCTGAGTCTGAAATAGGAGGCAACTGCTCAGGATCAGCAAACCAGCGGTAAATGTTTGTCAGCTGCCATCCCCATAAAATTGCCAGGACAAGAGTCAGCGCCATCACAGCCAATTTCCAGTCTTGCGTCAGCAACCATATCGCACCGGCGGTCAACAGTGCCGCTAATAGACGGCGCGATTCCAGAACAAGAAAGCTGGGCGTGGTCACGCCACCGCCAGATCTCGGGGTGAGAAACGATAGCCCGTGCCCCTCACCGTCTGGATCAAATCCGCATAAATGGAATCACCCGCCTGCAACGCCTTTCTAAGGCGACGAATGTGCACATCAACCGTCCGCTCTTCCACGTAGACGTTCGCACCCCAAACCCTGTCTAGCAATTGCGCGCGAGAATAAGCCCGCTCCGGGTGAGACATAAAAAAATGCAATAGCTTGAATTCTGTGGGGCCCATATCGAGCGCTTTTTGGCTGAGCATCACACGGCGGCTGTCAACTTCGAGTACGAGCTCGCCCACGCGCAGCTCGCTGCCTCCCTCGTCGCTAGAGGAGCGGCGGAGTATTGCATTCATCCGGGCAATCAGCTCTTTGGGCGCAAACGGCTTGGTGATGTAATCATCCGCGCCGACTTCCAGACCCTGAACGACGTTATCTTCGTGGGTCCTGGCTGTCAGCATGATCACGGGCAACGCCTGAGTAGCCTCTTCCTTCTTAAGGCGCCGAAGCAGCTCAATACCGCTGCCGCCGGGCAACATCCAGTCCAATAGCACCAAATCGGGCGATTCATCGGTGATAAGGCGATAAGCCTCGTGAATATCGGCCGCCTCCAAACACTCGAACTTGGAAAGCTCTAGGGCCAGCCGAAGCATCTCGCGGATACTTGCCTCGTCATCCACCACCAGCACTTTTTTCGCAGACATAACGCCTCTAGATTACCGTTGAGCCTCAACACCCTATTACATGTTACTTATATGACATTCCCATGACATCCCGAGCAGAACCCGCCATTACTTTTTACCACCAATCAAACCAACCTCTTGGCTCCAGCTCTACCGCACATTCCTGCAACTGAGAATTGTATTGCTGAGCTTGACGATCCACCTTTCGCGCCACGTCAATCAGCCAATCCTTGCTTCGATAGCTTTGCTTGCGATAGCCGCCATGCCCTTCGTGATAGGCAAGGTACAGACGAAAGGCGTCCTGCTTACTGATACCCAGCTCCTTGTTGGACACATTGTTGTACCAACCAATGAAATCAATCGCATCACCGAAATCATCACGGTCCGCGCCGTAGTTACCGGTGCTGCGCTGATACCAATCCCAGGTACTCTCTTTAGCCTGAGAGTATCCGTAGGAGTCAGAGGGCCGTGGCCCAGGAATCACGCCAAAGATTTTTTTACGCGGTGGTTTTGCTGTCGCCACAAACCGCGACTCTTGATACATGAATGCCATCGATACAGAGATCGGCACGCCCCATCGCGCGCGCGCCTCCTTGGCGTCACCATACCAACCGGATTTCTCTCTGAAAATGTCACAGACATTATCAACCTGCTCAGGCGGCGACGTCGCACAGGCTGAAAGGAGAGCCGTTATGACAAGGACGGCGGAATACCACGATCGATTACCAGAGCTCACTCCATCTCCCTCAGCATCACAAGCCATTCGCTCTCATCCATAATCGAGATACCCAAGGACTCGGCTTTCTTGCGCTTACTCCCCGCCCCAGGCCCGGCCAGCACGGTACTCGTTTTTGCGGAAACACTGCTGGCAGTTTTGGCGCCCAGCGCTCTGAGTCTCTGTTCGGCGTCATCGCGCCCCATCGACTCGAGCTTACCCGTAACGACCCATGTAGTCCCCGCCAGCGGACCTTCCCCACTAACGACCGACACCGATGGCCAATTCACTCCAGATGACAATAAGTCGGAGATGGACTGACGGTTCCGTTCATCGTGCGCAAATTCGGAAATATGACGCGCTACAACCGGTCCCACATCGTCGACACCTTCCAATACGTCAGCGGGTGCTGCTAGCAGCTCATCGAGGGAGAGGAAGTGCTGGGCCAATGCTCTTGCAGTGGCCTCTCCCACCTCGCGAATACCCAATGCATAGATGAAGCGCGGCAGGCTGGTGGTTTTCGCTTTGTCGATTGATGCCAATACATTCTCACTGGATTTGTCGCCCATTCGCTCCAGCACTGCCAATTGCTCTTTCGTCAGTCGGAAAACATCGGCAACGCTGGTCACCAATGCATCGTCAACCAACTGGTCTATCAGCTTGTCTCCCAGACCCTCAATGTCCATCGCCTTTCGAGACGCAAAATGCCGAATCACCGCTTTCAATTGGGCAGCACAGGACATGCCACCTACGCAGCGCATCACTGCCTCACCCTCCACTCGATGGACATTCGATCCACAATCTGGGCACCGCACAGGAAACTCAATGGCACGGCGCGCCGCACTCGAAGAACCGACACTCTCGGTGACCGAAACAATCTGCGGTATGACATCACCGGCCCTGCGGACCACTACGGTGTCGCCGACCTGCACGCCCAGACGCGCAATTTCGTCCGCGTTGTGCAGCGTGGCATTACTGACGGTCACGCCGCCTACAAATACCGGTTCCAACCTAGCGACTGGCGTGATTGCCCCAGTCCGGCCCACCTGAAAGTCGACACCCAGGAGCTGGGTGCTGACTTCTTGAGCCGGGAATTTGCGGGCGATTGCCCAACGCGGCGCTCGGGAAACAAAGCCCAACCGCTCTTGCTCTTGCAGCCCGTTGACCTTAAAGACAATGCCATCGATGTCAAAGGGCAAGCCATCGCGCTGCGCCGCGAGAGACTGGTAATAGCGCTCGCAAGCGTCTACCCCCTCTACTGTCTCCATATAGTCAGAAATGGGCAGGCCGAAGTCGCCAAGCGCTTGCAATATCGCATCATGGGAAGCAGGCAGTTCGCCTTCCACTACGCCCACGGAATAAGCGGTGAAGGCCAGCGGTCTCTTCGCCGTGATTCGTGAATCCAGCTGCCGAAGACTACCGGCAGCCGCATTGCGGGGATTGACGAACACCTTTTCACCCGCATCACGGGCCTGCGCGTTCATCCGCTCGAACGCATTGCGCGGGATAACCACCTCCCCTCTCACCTCGAGATAAGGAGGGACATGATCACCTTTCAAAGCCAACGGCACATTGCGAATAGTACGAACATTGCTAGTAATATTTTCGCCAGTGGCACCGTCACCTCGGGTCGCCGCCAGCACCAATAAACCGCTCTCATATACGATGCTGACCGCGACTCCATCGAGCTTGGGCTCACAACAATAGGTGACCTCGAGGAGCCCGAGACGCTCTGTCACGCGTCGATCGAAGTCACGCAAGTCCTCCGCAGAAAAGGCGTTGTCCAGAGACAGCATCGGCAACCGGTGCTCGACCGATTCAAATTCAGATAATGGCGCCGACCCCACCCGCTGAGTAGGAGAGTCGGACGTCACTAAATTGGGAAATTCTCGCTCCAGCGTCTCCAGCCGACGCATTGCCTGATCATAATCAGCGTCAGGCACAACAGGCGCGTCGAGCTCGAAGTATGCTGCGGCCCAGCGCTGTAATTGCGCCCTGAGTGTCAGCACTTCCTCATCAGGTGAGGTGCCCATACATCAGTTCCGGCGAACAAGCAGACGTCTTTCGAGCTCTCGGATCTGCTGACGCATGTGCTCGAGACTTTGGCGGGTAATAACACTCCGCGTTTCATCCTGAATGTCGCCGCCCAACTGTTTAGCGACCACCTTGACCGTTTCATACATATAGTCGAAAGCTTTCAGCATATCGGCAGGGCCGGGCAGCGTGACAAAAAACATGAGACCTCTGGTTTGCAAGGGCTCCATGTTGTCAATGTCGAATACGCCGGGCTTCATCATATTGGCCACGCTGAACTCGATTGGACCGCGACCCGAAGCCCGTTCATGTCTATGAAAGAAATCCATATCCCCAAATCTCAGATCACAGGCCAGCAGTGTTTCCAGTATCTCTGTGCCCGAGAAGCCTTCCTCTGCCTGCGCAACCACATAGAGAATAAACACGTGGGTATTAGCACCCCTGGGCAATCGGCCATGCTCAGGTAAATCAGGATCAGACTCCTCCTCGGGTTCCAGCGCGTCCAGCCAGTCAACCGTTCCCGCATCCGGTGCTTCAGACTCAGCGTCATTGACGTCCGATTCAGAAGGCGGTTTGACGGTTCTTCGCCGTGACACGGGCTCTTCACTTTTTGACTCGTCATGGTCAGAAAGCTCATTTTCAGAGGCAGGTGACATCGTGGAGGCGCCCTGTTCAGCTTCCGCGTCGACAGCGGCTGATTTATCGTCACGCTCGTGACTCTCAGGCTTTCCGCCTGGTGAGGGGATCTGTTCTGAATCTTCTCCCATGGTCACGGCGCTAGCGAGCTGGGCCTCCACGGCAACGTCAATCGGATCAGACCGTGAGAACGGCTCGGGATCCGACTGTTGCCCTATATCACTGATGACAGTGCTTTCGCCCGCTGCATTGAAGCCGGCAACTGGATCAACCGTCGTCATCGCCGAATCGATTTGCAGATCGTCACGCTGGACGATGCGGGCGCCCCCATTGGGCAACTCAGTGAGGAGATTAAACGCGTCGTCATCAGCTGAGAGAGGGGCTGCACGCTCAATGCGCGCATTCAGTTTGAGTTCCGCTCGCCTCTCACGCCAGTAGCGCCGAACCGCATCGATCAACACTGCTGCGATCATCACCCCACCAATGAGGATCATCCAGTCTCGTATCGATAATTGCTCCATGCGGCAATCCCTAACTGGCGGCCAGCTGCGCGGCCTCTTCCACGTCAACGGTCACGAGGCGAGAGACTCCCGGCTCCTGCATGGTGACCCCCATCAGCTGATCTGCAGCCTCCATCGTGATCTTGTTATGCGTGATAAAGACAAACTGAACCTTCTCAGACATCTCCCGGACCATACGGGCGTAGCGACCGACATTGGCATCGTCTAGCGGCGCGTCAACCTCATCCAGCATGCAAAAGGGCGCCGGGTTGAGCTGGAAGATTGAAAACACCAGCGCGATCGCCGTCATCGCCTTTTCGCCCCCAGACAGTAAGTGGATGGTGGAATTTTTTTTGCCCGGCGGCCTCGCAAAAATCGCCACACCCGTATCCAGCAAATCATCCCCCGTCATCTCCAGACAGGCGGTGCCTCCTCCGAATACCCGCGGAAACAGTTCGGCAAAACCGGTATTAATCTGATCGAAGGTATCCTTAAAACGCTGTCGCGTTTCCTTGTCTATTTTACGGATCGCCGATCGCAGGGTGTCTAGCGCCGCCTCAAGGTCATCGTTCTGTGCGTCGAGGTATTGTTTTCGTTCAGACGCCTTTGCGTGCTCATCGATAGCGGCCAGATTGATAGGCCCAAGCCGGTTGATCCGCGCAGCTGCCCGCTCGACCTTAGCCTGCCATTCTGACTCGCTGGCATCCTCAGGCAGTGCTGACGCGATTTCCTGAGGTACCGCATCACGCTTACTAATCTCGTCTGCTAGCGTTTCCAGTCGCACCGAGGTCTCTGCTTCTTGCAAACGGAAACGTTCAATATCTGCCTGAATACTCTGTACCGCCTGCTCTCGCTGCATTCGCGTCTGATCAAGCTCTCGCAACTTGCTGTCAACCTCTGCGACACGCGCTCTCTCAATATTTAATGCACCTTCTGCGGTAACACGTTGCTCTAGGAGCTCTGCAAGCAGCGCCTTGTTTTCAGCGTCCGGATCATCCTCCTCTGGGAGCGTTCCAGTTAGCTCTGTCTCTCTGGATTCCAGATCACGCAACTGAGTCTCCATTCGCCCGATATTCTCTTTGAGGGTAATGACCTGGCTGCTGAGATTTTGGTTCTGCATATCACCGCGCATCAAATCGTCCGAAGCCGCTCGTGACTCCTCCCTTTTGAGCGCTAACTGCTCAGTCAACGCGCTCCGCTCGCTCTGAAGCCGATCGCGTTCAACCCTATCCAACTCCATCTGGTCCAATGACGTCGACAACAGCTGCCTGGCCTCGCCGAGGTGCGACTGCTCCTGCCCGTACTGGTTTTGTGTCTCATCAATCTCCAGCTTGAGACGATTTCGGCGTTGGGCTTGTTGCTCAATCTTGGTCACCGCCGCGCGCTGCTCTGCGAGCAACTCCGCTCGCTCATTGATCGCGTTCTGCTGTGCCTGCTGCGCCCGAGAGGACTGCTTCTCAAGCTCCACCCTGGACTTCAGCAAAGCCCCCAACTGCTCTTCAAGCGCATCAGCCTCTTTCTGAGCCCCTTGCAGCCCATCCCTTAATTCGTCCAATTGTGCTTGTCGGGCAATCATGCCCGCAGCGGCATCGGCATCTGACCGACGTCGGTGCCACCCTGCACCCAGCCAATGGCCGTCTGGGGTCACCACCGACTGTCCAGTGGACAGGTTGCGGCACAGCCGTTGCGCCTCGTCTAGGTCTTGGGCAATCAGTATCGACTGCAACCACATCCTCACCCTAGCCGGACCCCTGACGTACGCTGCCAACGTGCCACTGACATCTCCCGACAACTGCGCCTTGTTGTCCACAACAAAAGCGCCTGATGGCAGAGTCTCAACCTCCGGCAATCCTCGCAGATCGATCTCGGATAACAGGCGAGCTGACAGCGCATCACCCAAAACCTGTTCAATCGCCGTCTCCCAGCCAGCCTCAACTTCTAACGACGCATAGACAGTCCCGTCTGATTCCAACCTCCCGGCCTGCATCCAGTCGCTCAGTGCCGCCTGCTCGCGATCATCAGATGTCGCCTCCTGCAGTGCGACCAATGAAGCAATCTGGCCGCGGGTTTCTTGTATCACTGCCCGGACGTTATCTTGCTGGCGCCGTGACTGCTCGATGGCGTTCTGCGACTCGCCCAACGCCTTTTTCTGCGCTTCAATCTCGGCTTCCCGACTGACAATATCGCCATCCGCTTGCTCTAATTTGGCGGCGAGTGGCGAGGAAACCTCGTCTATCGACTCCGGGGCCAATGACTCGAGCTCCGCCTTTTGAGTCTGCACTCGCTCCTGAAGCTTGGTCAGCACCTGTTCAAGGTAGGCGATACGACTCTGCTGCACTTCCGCGACTTGACTCGGCTCGCGAGCCCGCTCATTGAAACCATCCCAATTTTTTGACCATTGCTGCATTGCGCTTTCAGCCGCTGTCAGGGCCTCGGCAGCAAGGCGCGCCTGGGCTCTATATTGCGTTAGCTCGGGTTCAGATTTCTCCAACTGTTCCTGCCAGTCTCGCAGTCGCAACCGATCACCTTCTAGGTGCTGTCGAGTTTGCTCGAGACTACTGCGGGTCTGCTCAAGGTCGCGCTGTAACTCGCCACGCCTCTCTTGAGCAAAGCGGAGCGCCTGCTCAACTCGGGTCACTTCACCACCGATCGAGTAGTACTGCTCCTGCGCCGCGTTCAGCCCATCCGACGCCTCGCTCTGCTCTGAACGCGCGCCTTCAATCTCGCTCAGCGTATGAGTGACGTCGGCTTTCGCCGCCTCGCGCTTGACGTCGAGCGCTGCAATTTGACCCGCCACTTCACCGCTCGAGGCACTGAAATTGCGCCATTGAATAGCAAACAATTCACTCTGCACTGCTCGCTCTTCTGCCTTCAGTTCAGCATATTTTTCAGCCGCTCTGGCCTGCCGATCCAGATGCGCCAGATTCCGCTGAAGCTCATCTCGCAAATCCGTGAGTCGCTCCAGATTTTCTGTCGTACGCCGCATGCGGCTCTCGGTTTCACGCCTGCGCTCCTTGTATTTGGAGATTCCCGCGGCTTCTTCGATGAAAACCCGCAACTCCTCAGGCTTTGATTCGATGAGTCTGGAGACGACGCCCTGCTCAATAATCGCGTAGCTCCGTGGCCCCAGGCCGGTCCCAAGAAACAGATCAGTGATATCGCGCCGGCGGCACTTTGCGCCATTGAGGTAATACTCGGACTGGGCCTGCCGGGTCACCACTCGCCGCACAGATATCTCGTTGTAGGCGGCAAACTCGCCCGTCACTTTGCCCTGAGTGTTATCGAATATCAGCTCGATGGATGCTTGACTGACGGGCTGACGGCTTGTGGTGCCGTTGAAGATAACATCCGTCATCGACTCGCCACGGAGGGTTTTCGCCGAGCTTTCGCCCATCACCCATCGCACGGCATCAATGATGTTGGATTTACCGCATCCGTTAGGGCCCACCACAGCACACATGCTGCCCGGAAACTGAACCGTGGTGGGATCGACAAATGACTTGAAGCCGGCCAGCTTGATGGATTTCAGGCGCATTGTTTAATTCGTATACCCATTGCAGGCTCTCGGCGCCGACTTCGGCCCCAAAAAGCGGACAAAACACAAGATGTAGTGTATCGACTTCCAGCCAACAACACTATGTTTGATGCTGAAAATTGTCGGCTATTCGATCTGCAAACTGATTCTGAGGGGGCTGGACTCCCCGACCGGGACCGACGGGATCGCACGCCACGCCGCCGCGTTCTCTCGTCCCGGCTGACCATTGCCTGAAATCTGAGCTTCGATTGATACGTTCTGGAAATCGGAGATGCGTTGCCCGGCCATCGAGGTGCTGTCATCCAAACGAACCGTCACTGGCCAACCCGTCACGGCTGTGCGCACCACGGCAATCGGCATCCCCGACTCGGCGCCCTCCGGGCGCGCGAGTACAAACAGCAGAGACTCTGCTGGAAAACCCTCGCCACCAGACACAGTGACGTCGACGCCAACACCTGATGGCACAGGGTTTTCGGCGACGGTCTCACCAAGCTCCAACCTCGCCCGCTCAATCACCTGGCCCAGCATTTCGTAACCCGGGGATCCAGGGGGTTCCAGCTGTCGTAGCCGCTGCCAATAGACAATCGCCTGCCGATAGTCTCCCTCCTCGAAACCCGCCATGCCCAGAGTGGCCAGAGCCGCCGCCTGCATCGGGTCGACCGCAAGAGCCTGCTCAGCGCGTGACCGAGCCCGAGAATTCAGCACCCGGCCAGAAGCTAGAAACTCAGATTGCGCCGCCTTGCCCAATATTTCTGGAGCAGTAGCGCCTAGGTCAATAAGCCGGTCGTAATAGCGCAACGCTTGCGCGGGTTCATTGCCAGATAGATAGTACTCACCCAGCAATAGCGCATAGTCAGCGTTATTCGGCCTCGCCTCAGCACGCGCTGTCATCCGGTCAATCAGCGCTAACACCGCCTCAGGTTCTGACTGCTCGATGCGCCCAAGCTGGTCGGCAATTTGGACATCTTCCCAACCCCCCAACTGCCAGTACAGCAACCAAACGATCGCTGCGAGTCCCATGGTCGCGAGAGCCTGCCTCCGGCCGGAGTAGCGCGGCACTGAGAACGTGTGTTGCGAATCGTCTACCGCTCCATCCTCGATCAATCTCAGCGCCGCTTCTTCTCTGAGCGCGTCTGACTCTGCAGCCAGCTCCCTTTGGCGAAGGCGCAACCAATCCTCATTAGTCTCGGGTGATCCTCCTCGCCGCCAGACTCGCGGTAAAAAAATGACCAGCACAGCGGCACCAGCCCAGAGTGCCGCTGCAAACACCGGAAAAGGTAAGCTCAAGCCCGCGGCTCCTGCAGCAGTCGCTCTATCTCAGACTTTTCACTGTCGGTAAGGGCCGCGTGGACCTGCGAGGATCTCTGCCTGAAGTGTGCAAAGAGGCCCATCGCTCCCAGCACTAACAATAATCCTGGCGCGGCCCATAACAAGACCGTATTGCGATCCATCCCGGGCCGATAGCGCACGAACTCACCGTAACGAGCGACCATAAATGCTAAGATTTCGTCGTCTGAAGCACCGGCCTGCAACTGCTCATACAAGACAACGCGAAGATCCCTTGCAATCGGCGCATTGGAGTCAGCAATATTCTGGTTTTGGCACTTTGGACAACGTAACTCCTGGCTGAGAGCGTGATAACGGCGCTCTAGATCCGGCGAAGAGAACTCGTAAGTTTCAATTACCGCCCACGTGCTTGAGGCTCCCCACGGCGAGCAACACAGCAACACAAAAATCACCGCCCTCATCGCGACTGTCACTCCACTCCCACCTCGCCATGGATCTCACTCAAGGAGGCCCCCAGCGAAAACCAAGGACTAAAATCCCGCTGAAACACCTCCTCACTCAAGACGCCGACATGCCGATGAGCAATCACACCATCGGCGTCCAAAACATAGGTTTCCGGCGCGCCATAGACACCCAAGTCGAGGCCCACTGACCCCTCAACGTCGGCAATATTCAATTGATACGGATCGCCAAGCTGCGTGAGCCACTCTCGCGCTTTGGCAGAATCATCTTTGTAATTCAATCCATAAATAGGCACCCCCTGCTGCGCAAGGGCAATCAGGTAGGGATGCTCCACCCGGCAGGAATAGCACCAAGTAGCCCACACGTTAACCAGTGCCGGTCTGACTGCCAACGCCTCAACAGACACCTCTCGCCCAGTGGAGAGCTCTGGCTGACTGAATTCAGGGAAAGGCTGCCCCAGCCTCGCAGCCGGTAGCTCGCTAGGATCGATCGATAGACCCCGGAAAAGTAAACCAGCGAGCACCACAAAGGCCAGAAGTGGTATGAACTTCTTAGCTTGCAACCGCTTTAGCTCCGGTTTGTGGCACCGGATTGCGGACAGCCTGCGATCGGTAACGCCGGTCAAATACGGTGACCAAGGCGCCAAAACCAATCATCAGCGAGCCCAACCACAGCCACCTCACCATGGGTTTATATTGCAGGCGGACGGCCCACGCGTTGTCGCCAATTGGCTCTCCCAGAGCGATGTAAAGATCCCTCCACAGACTCGCATCGATGGCGGCCTCTGTCATGATCTGACCGCTGGCAAAATATCGACGCTTTTCCGGCACCAATATTGCGATGGGTTCACCGTTGCGGCTCACTTCAAATACCGCTTGGTCTGCAAGATAGTTGGGGCCCGCCTGCTGCCCAAGGCTCTGCAATTCGAAGCGGTAGGCCCCCAGAAGCTCTGAGTCCCCCAGCGCCATTCTTAAATCATGCTCTTCGCTTTCCTGAGTTACCACAACTGCACCCAGCACCACTCCAGCAAACCCGAGATGAGCCAGTGCCATGCCCAGGAAACTGGGAGAGAGCCGACGCCATTGCAGCCCGCTCGTCATGCCCGAGCTGAGGCGCCGCCAACCATCTTTGATCACGCCAAGCGCCACCCATCCAGATAGCAGCACCGCCATGGCAATCCAAATGTTAAACGCGGCCTTCCCAAGCAAACCGAGCAAAGCCGCCACAACCATCACCCCAAGACCGGGAACCAGTAGCTCATGTAGCCAGCGACGAGCAGAGTCTTCTCGCCAACGGGACAGGGGTCCGACAGCCATAAACGGCATCAGCAGGGCCATCAATGGCACGAAAACGGCATTGAAGTAAGGAGGCCCGACCGAATATTTACCCAGAGAAAACGCGTCCATGATCAGAGGGAACAGCGTGCCCAGAAGCACAACAACAGTAGACACTATGAACACCAGATTATTGACCATGAGCAGGGACTCACGAGACACAGCACCATAGGCGACGCGACTGGCAACAGAAGGCGCTCTCAGGGCGTAGAGCAAGAGCGAGCCACCCACGACGAGCGCGAGAAAAATCAGAATGAAAAGCCCACGCTCAGGGTCAGCAGCAAATGCATGGACGCTGGTCAGCACGCCTGAGCGCACTAAAAAAGTGCCCAGCAATGACAGGGAGAAAGCAAAGATGGCGAGCAATACAGTCCACGAGCGAAACACACCCCGCTTCTCTGTCACCGCCAAGCTATGAACAAGGGCCGCTCCCATCAGCCACGGCATGAAAGAGGCGTTCTCGACGGGGTCCCAAAACCACCATCCGCCCCAACCCAACTCGTAATAGGCCCACCAGCTCCCCAGCATGATGCCAAGCGAGAGAAATCCCCACGCTACGTTGGTCCAGGGTCTTGACCATCGCGCCCATGACGCATCCAAACGGCCGCCCATCAAGGCCGCTATCGCAAAGGCAAAAGGCACAGACAAGCCAACGTAACCCATATAGAGCAAGGGGGGGTGAATGATGAGCCCGGGATCCTGAAGCAGCGGATTCAGATCATTCCCATCAAGTGGAGTATTGGGCAACAAACGCTCAAAAGGATTCGAAGTCAATAGCGAGAAAGCCAGAAAACCCACCGCCACCATACCCATGACGCTGAGTACGCGGGCGACCATCACCAGCGGCAACCCTCGGCTGAAATAGGCTACGGCGGTCATCCAGCCGGAGAGTATGAGGACCCACAAAAGCAGGGAGCCTTCGTGATTACCCCATACGGCCGAAAACTTAAAAATAGGCGGGAGAAGACTGTTGGAATTGGCGGCCACCACGGCCACCGAAAAATCATCCTGCAAAAAGCTGACGGCCAAAAGAGCAAACGCGATACCGACGAACACCGTGACACCTACCGCCAAAGAAGGCGCGGTGTTCATAGCAGCGATATCGCGACGCAGCGCACCCCACATTGGCACCGCAGCAAGACCAATCGCCAGCACAAAGGCAATGATCAGCGAGACATGGCCAAGTTCGGGAATCATGGGAGAACGGGCTTCTGAGCAGGCGCTGACTTACCCTCGAGCGCAGCGGCGACCTCGGGAGGCATGTAATTCTCATCGTGCTTGGCCAGAACCTGACTCGCAACCAGCATGCCGGACTCGTTAAGCATACCTTCAGCTACCACCCCTTCCCCCTCGGCAAAGAGATCAGGAAGAATACCGCTATAGCGTACGGCAACCGAGGCCTCGTAGTCCGTAACCCAGAACGTTGTGTCCAGATCTGTCTCACTCCGCTCGATGCTGCCCTCAACCACCATACCGCCCAATCGGATGCTACGGTCTGTCGGGGCCTTTCCTGCCACCACATCCGCCGGGGGATAGAACAGATTAATGTTGTCGCGCAGCGCAAAAGTCACCAAACCAATGGCAGCACTAGAAAGCACCACTAACAAGCTGACCAGAATCAATCGCTGTTTGCGCACTGGATGCATTAGACAGCCGACTCCGCGTCACTCGATCGATCCCCGGAAAGAGCCGCAAGGCGCCGCTGCTCAGCCAGCAACCACCGCCAATGCTGACGTATTCTCCGGATTGGGAACCACACCATCAGTATGAGCGGCAGAGCCGTCAGTGCGTATGCCAACCACACGTATACACCATGGCCATCCATGTGCCACATCGCTGAGATTGAATCAAAATACATCAGGCGCCACCCACCCATTGTTTTAGCCAGCCCGATTCCCGGTGGGTCCAAACTAGCTCCGCTCGCATATTGAGGAGAACCGTCACCGCAAACACACAGTAAAACGCCAAAATCATCACCAACAGGGGATAGAGCATGCTCGAGTCAATTGCTGATTCCCCCGTGAATTTAATCGAGGCAGGCTGATGAAGGGAGTACCACCAGTCCACCGACTTATAGATGATGGGGATATTGACCGTTCCCACGAGCGTAAGCACCGCGCAGGCTCGCGCCGCTGCCGTTTTATTCTCGTAGGCTTCAAACAGCGCTACCACACCGAGATAAAGGAATAGCAGAATCAACATCGAGGTAATACGAGCGTCCCACACCCACCAGGCGCCCCAAGTCGGTTTTCCCCAAATGGCCCCAGTGAGCAGCGCGATGGCCGTCAATACCGCGCCGACGGGCGCGACCGCCCGCATCGTAATGTCAGCCATTTTAATGCGCCAGATCAGGCTAACGGCGCCGGCCAGCGCCATTACGTAATACCCTGCCAGCGCCACCACCGCAGCAGGGACATGAATGTAAATAATCCGGTAGGAGTTCCCCTGACGAAAATCAGGCGGCGCGACGAGCAAACCCCAGAATGCGCCCGCCAGCAGCAGGCAGATAGTCAACGGTAATAGCCACCGCACCAGAGCGCCGCTGAAGCGGAAAAACCAGGGTGGCGATCCCATTTTGTGAATGATGGTCCACATGCTACCTATTATAGCGCCTAACTCCGCGCGATGACGCTAAAACCCTAGCCAGATGGAGATCGCGAATCACGCCCATCAACTATCAAGAGAGACCCTGAGAGCTGCGGCGACCGCTATCGGTAACACAACGAGTGAACCGAGGGCCAAACCACCCATCAAGGCCAGCCAGCTTTCAGGATTACCCCCGATCACCGCCTCTCGCACTGCCGTCGTGCCGAAAATCAGCACCGGCACATTGAGTGGAATAATCAACAACGAGAGTAATAGACCACCTCTGCGGACGTTAACCGTAAGCGCGCTGCCCAGGGCACCGATCAACGTCAGGCACACCGTCCCCAAAAAAAGACTGGCTACCAGCACCGGCAAGCCGTCCCAAGGCAGCCCAAGCATGACGCCGAACAAGGGCGATACCAGTGCCAATATGAAGCCCGTAGCAAGCCAATGAGCGGCAACTTCAGCAAGGGCTGTCAAGGCAAGGGGATAAGGCGCCAGCGCCAACTGCTCTAGGCTGCCATCTTCAAAGTCAGAGGCAAACAATTTGGCACTGACCATCAAGCTGGCAAGCAGCGCCACCACCCACAAGATGCCGGGTGCCATGGTCGCAAGACGATCCGGATTCGGGCCCAGTCCGAGTGGAAATAGCGTGATGACCATAAAGAAGAATATCAGCGGGTTGGCGACGTCCGAAGGGCTCGCCAGAAGAGCCCGGGCGTGACGGTAAAACTGCCTCGCGAACGCCACTCGGAGTGACAGCAGAGGTCGGTCAGACGGCATAACGACCAAGATCCAGGTTGTGCTGCGATGCGCCAAACCGGCTGGCTTGATGGCTAGTGAAGATCACAGCACCGCCGCCGCCAACATGCTCATGCACCCGACTCTCCAGCCATTCACATCCAGCAGTGTCAAGCGCGGTAAAGGGCTCGTCGAGCAGCCACAGCGCAGCATCGCTCAGCAAGAGCCGCGCGAGCGCGACGCGGCGCTTCTGCCCTGCCGACAATGATCCCACCGGCCGGTGTTCGTAACCCGCAAGGCTCACCCGCGCTAGAGCATCACAAATCTGCGATGGCGAGGCAATGACATCGCAAGCCGGGTGCCAGCGCAGGTTATCGACCGCACTGAGGCTGTGTTTCAACGAGGAGGAGTGGCCGAGATAGAGAAAAGAGCCCGCATGCCGAATCTCGCCTGACAGCCCCAAACGCGCCACGCCAGCCAGACCTCTCAAGAGGCTGGTCTTGCCAACGCCATTGGGTCCCAAGAGCTGCCAAACCTCGCCCGCCGACACCCTAAAATCAATGCCACTCAGCAGCCTTCGATCTCCTCGCTCGACGGCAACTTGACTCACCTCTAGCAACATCAGAGGTTGACTACACGGATGCCGGGGAGGCCCAAGCTCTGGTCAACCTCAACATCAAGCCCCTTAAAATCAAACAGGGTCTGGTCCATTAAATGCGACGGCGCAACATTGCCAAGCGCTCGAAAAATCGTCTCTGTCCTGCCCGGATACTGCTGCTCCCAACCTCTGAGCATCGATTTGATTTCCTGACGCTGGAGATTTTCCTGCGTGCCACACAGGTTGCAGGGAATAATGGGGAATTGCATCGCTCGCGCGTAATCGGCGATATCTGATTCACGGCAGTACGCTAGAGGGCGAATCACCAGATGTTGTCCGTCATCACTCTTCAATTTAGCGGGCATGGCCTTTAGTTTGCCGCCGAAAAACAGATTCAAAAACAGTGTCTCTACGATATCGTCTCGATGGTGCCCCAAAGCAATTTTGCTCGCTCCAATCTGCTCTGCAAATCCATAAAGGGTTCCCCTTCGCAGACGGGAGCAAAGACCGCACGTCGTTTTACCTTCGGGCACAATGGCGCGCACTACACTGTAGGTATCCTTTTCCAAAATATAGAAAGGAATCTCGAGTTGCTCCAGATATGCGGGTAATACCTCTTCGGGATAACCGGGCTGCTTTTGATCGAGGGTCACCGCCACAATGTCGAAATCGATCGGCGCGCTACTTCTTAATGCAATAAGAAGCTCCAGCATGGCGTGGGAGTCCTTGCCGCCAGAAATGCAAACCATCACTCGATCACCGGCTTCAATCATGCTGAAGTCTGCAATGGCTTTGCCCATTTGCCGGCGCAACCGCTTGCGCAGCTTATTGAATTCAAGTCGACCCTTGCGGGTATCTCTGTGATCAGGCGCGGTAGTCTCCTGATTATGCTGCTGCGACATCACGCTGTCCTGCCATGCTGAACCGCTCAGTGCGGTGTGTTGATGTTATGAAGCTTCCGATGATAGGAGAGACCACCGCGCGGCGCAAAAGTGTCTCAGCTGGCCTGCAACTCCCGCGACTTGAGTTTTCGCCCGTCTGACAGGACAATCCGCCCCGCCTTAATTCCTCCCAGCAATTTGTAGACAAGCAAGGAGCCTCATCATGAAAGCACCCGTTCGCGTAACTGTCACCGGAGCCGCAGGACAAATTGGTTATGCACTCCTCTTTCGGATCGCTTCGGGTTCAATGCTGGGTGATGATCAACCCGTCATCCTACAGCTACTGGATATCACCCCGGCAATGGATGCATTGGGGGGCGTCAAAATGGAGCTGGATGACTGCGCGTTTCCATTGCTGGCTGACGTGATCTGCACCGACGACCCAAAGGTCGCCTTCAAAGATACTGACTACGCGCTACTGGTCGGCGCTCGGCCCCGCGGCCCGGGCATGGAACGCAAGGATCTCCTCGAGGCCAACGCTGCAATTTTTGGCGTGCAGGGCAAGGCAATCAACGCCGTCGGGAGCCGAGACATTAAAGTGTTAGTAGTGGGCAACCCCGCTAATACCAACGCCTTGATCACCCAACGCAACGCACCAGACATTGACCCTCGTCAGTTCACCGCAATGACGCGTCTCGACCACAACCGAGCCAAAACCCAATTGGCACAAAAAATGAATTCAACCGTGAATGACATTCGCCAAATGATCATTTGGGGCAATCACTCCGCTACCCAGTATCCGGATCTTCACCACGCTCTGGTGTCTGGAGGGTCTGCAATGGGGGGCCTGAGCATGGAGTGGTACAACGACACCTTTATACCAACCGTCCAGCAGCGTGGTGCAGCGATCATTGAGGCAAGGGGCGCTTCATCCGCCGCCTCAGCGGCCAATGCCGCCATCGATCACATGCGCACCTGGGCGCTGGGTACCGACGAAGACGATTGGGTCTCCATGGGCGTTATTTCCGATGGCTCTTACGATATTGAGTCAGGGCTGATCTACTCTTTCCCGTGTCGCTGCCGAGACGGGCAGTGGGAAATTGTGCAGGGGCTAGAGATACCTCCATTCAGTCGGGAGAAGATGGACGCCACCGCGCGGGAGCTGACAGAAGAGCGAGATGCGGTAGCCCACCTGCTGGGCTGATAATGGATCCGCACCGAGCCTTTGCGCAGTGATTGGGCGGCGTCTTAGCACCGCACAATGCGCTTAAAACTCTCTGAGGATCACGATGGGCGGGACATTCACAACCCGCCTGCAAGACCAGACGCCGAGCCCACCCACTATGAGAGCGCCTAATACCGGTCCCAGTACCCACATGACGGGGGTCGGCGTCCAACTCATGGAGAAGACCTGAGTCTGCAAACTCCATGCTGCCACCTCAGCGCCCACACCAGCCAGCAATCCGGCCAGCCCACCCAGCACCAAAAACTCAATCCAAAGGGCACCCAACACCAGCCCCTTCCGGGCTCCCACCGCCCGAAGTAAAGCACTCTCGCGTAACCGTCCGTCCAGACTGGAACGAACGCCGGAAATCAGAACTAGCCCCCCCGCCATCAAAATTACCCCGAGTACCAGCTCCAGCGCGCGTGCAACCTGATCTACCACAGCACGCATTTCGCGGATAACGATATCAAGCTCAATAACCGTCACCGTGGGTAACACGCGCACCAATTGATTGAGTAGCGATTTCTGCTCGGGCAGTAGTCGAAAACTGGTCATATACATCCCGGGGAAAGCCTCGAGTACCTTTCGTGGAAAGACCATAAAGAAATTGGGCCGCATGGACTGCCAATCCACCGAGCGGACGCTCTGAACGGTGACCTCAAGAGGGTCCGCACCGATAAGCAAGGTGAGCCGATCGCCGACCTCTGCTCCAATATCTCTGGCGAACTCCTCCTCGATGGAGACCCAGGCCCCCTGGGTATCGGCGGACCACCACTCACCCTGCAACAATTCATTGCCCGTGGGTAATGATTCTGACCAAGTAAAATTCGCCTCCCGCTGACGTGGCGAACCGTCCTCCATCACCTCCTCCCACTTAGGCAGCTGCGCATCATTGACGCTGATGACTCTCCCCCGGGTCATCGGGTACAGCGTCTCTGCTCGAATGTCGTTATTGGAAAAAAAGTCCTCCAGTTTCGGTCGCTCTTCAGGGGCAAGATTCAATAAAAAATGATTCGGCGCGTTGCTAGGCAGCTGTGCCTGCCACTGACCAATCAATGACGTTCTAACCACTGACAGCAGCAGCATCAGCATAATCGCCATGGCAAAAATAACCATCTGCAAAGCGTTAGCTCGACCCCGACGCTGCAATCCGGCCAACGCCACCCTCCAGATGCTGCCCGCAAAGCCCCCGACGGAGCGGCCTCCCGAGAGCAAAATACGTGCGGCAATGAAACCTAGTCCCATTACGACACAAAGCCCTGCGATGACGGCACCCGTGACCACCGCACTGCCGCTGTACCACCACATCAACCCTACAATGGCCAGGCTTCCTACAAAAAAGTCGCGTTTGCGCTGCGCATCCGCCACACTCAGATCGGCACGCAGGACTCTGAGCGGAGAGGCCTCGCCAAGCCGGCGAAGAGGCGGCCAGGCAAAAAAGATTAGGCATACTGCCGCAGTCACCGCGCCGATCAGCACGGGCTTGCTACCCGCGGCGCCGGGCTCGACAGGCAATATGGCACCAAGCACTCTGATGAAGGTTTCCTGAAGCGCCCATCCCAAAATACATCCCGCGACCGTGCCCATCATGCCGATCCAAAACAAACTGCGGCCATACAGTCTTGAGATTTCTCGAGATTGCGCTCCCAAGCTTTTCAGGATCGCGACATACTGTGTGTGCCGCTCACCAAAGCGACGACTGGCCAAAGTAATTGCCGCGGCGGCGAGCACGACGGCCAGACTGCCCGCGAGCAATAAAAATCCTTGCGCTCTATCAAGCGTCTCGCCGATGCTCGGCTGAGCGCCCTCAACCGAGTCCAGCCGCTGGCCCTGACCAAGTGACGGCGTCACCCACTCACTGAATTCGGCCACTGAATCGGCATCACCGCCCAGTAGCAACCTGTATTCCACACGGCTCCCTGGTTGAATCACTCCGGTAGCAGGAATGTCGGCGGTGTTCATCAACAAGCGGGGCCCAAATCCAAAAACAGCGGTTGTCGCGTCGGGCTCGCCCCGGACCGCACCTGTAATGACAAGAGGTTGCTCCCCGACAATGATTTCGTCACCCAGATTGACATCAAGCAAAGCGAATAGACGAGGTGCCAGCCAGACCTCGCCTTGCCCGGGGATTGCGCCACCAGAGCGCACCGCGCCATAGGGTTCTTCAGACCACTGCAACTCTCCGCGCAAGGGGTAACCCATTGAAACGGCCTTAATCGAGACAAGCGCCATATGGTCGATGTCTGCCACAGCCATAGAAGGGAACCCGACAACCTCCGTCGAGCGCAGGGTCATCGCCTCGGCTGCAGTCACCCACGACGTCGGAACGGGGGCCCGGCTGACCACCACCATGTCTGCTGCCAGAAACCGAGCACTTTCCGACAGCAGGGCAGATTGCAAGCGAGTCACGAAACTACTGACGCCGACGACGACGGACACCGCCAAAACAAGTGCCATCAGGAGAATGCCGAGCTCTCCACTCCGCCACTCGCGCGCCAACAATTTCCAGGTAAGTGCCTGCCTCACGACCCAGACAGCTCCCCTGCTGTCATGGAGAAACGTTGATCACAGCGCCCGGCAAGTCTTTCATCATGGGTAACCAAGACCAATGTAGTACTGACCCGGGCGTTCAGCTCGAACAGCAAATCGACAATTCGCTCTCCAGTGCGCGTATCCAGATTTCCAGTGGGCTCGTCAGCGAATAACACCGCGGGCTCTCTGGCAAAAGCCCGCGCGATTGCCACGCGCTGCTGCTCGCCTCCCGACAATGTGGTCGGGTAATGGTCAAGTCTGTCACGAAGTCCTACCTCCGCCAGAAACCGCTCTGCGATCTGGCGAGCATCACTAACGCCAGCCAGCTCAAGCGGCAGCATGACGTTTTCCCTCGCTGTCAGCGCGGGCAATAACTGAAAACTCTGAAAAACAAAGCCGACTTTCTCTGCGCGAAGACGAGCTCGCTCATCTTCGTCGAGCGAGCTGATACAGACGCCGTCCAGCCAAACCTCGCCGCCTGAGGCAACATCCATGCCCGCGAGGAGCCCCAGCAGGGTAGACTTACCCGATCCGGACGCACCGACGATGGCGGCAGAAGCACCCGCCGCAATACTCAGGTCAATACCCCGCAGTATGGTGAGATCACCGTCGGCGGTCGGCACGGTTTTAAGGAGTTGATTAACTTTGATCATACAGCGTGTCCTCGCACGACGGTTACGAGTCGCGGCCTGGCTCGGATTGCTATTACTCGCCACTTCTCATCAGGCGACCGCACAGCAGACCCGACCCATCCTCGTGCTCGGTGACAGTATCAGCGCCGCATACGGCATGTCTCTGGAACAAGGCTGGGTGGCGTTGCTCGATACTCGCTTGAGGGAACAAGAGCGGCCATACCACACCGTTAACGCCAGTATATCAGGGGACACCTCCGCAGGCGGCTTACGCAGACTTCCAGCTCTGCTTGAGAGCCACCAGCCCGGTATTGTCATTGTTGAGTTGGGCGGAAACGACGGGCTACGTGGGTATCCGGTAGGCCAGCTGAAAAACAACCTCATCAAAATGGTGGAGCTATCCCAAAACGCTGGCGCACAGACATTGATTCTGCCCATGGAGATACCGCCAAACCTGGGCAAGTTTTATACTGATGCCTTTCGCGCCAGCTTCGTTCAAGCAGCTGAGCTCACTGGCTCGACTCTGGCTGCCTTCCCTCTCGAATCCGTTGCGCTGAAGTCGGATTTAATGCAGCCAGACGGCATTCACCCCACCATCGCAGCGCAACCGCTCATTCTGGACAGCGTCTGGCAAAGTCTTGAGGGTCTGTTGTGATCGAACGTCGACAACCGCTTAGCGAGGGGCCCGAAGCTGGACAGAGCGCTCTGCAGCGCAAGCTCGAAATCATCATTTTTGGAACGGGCACACTGCCCGGTCGCCGTTTTGACATGATGCTGATTGCCGCCATTCTTCTCAGTGTCACCGTTGTTGTATTGGATTCCGTTCCTGAGATGGACAACGCGATAGGTGCTGGATTCTGGTATGCCGAGCTGTTTTTTACCGGGCTATTTACCCTCGAATATTTCACCCGGATATGGTGCACCCATAACAGGCCCGCTTACCTGCTCAGCTTTTGGGGCATCGTCGATTTACTCGCGATTGTGCCCACCTACATCGCCTTTATTTTCCCTGAAGCAGCGCCGCTGGTAATCATTCGATTATTGAGAGTGCTGAGGGTCTTTCGCGTGTTTCGACTGGTGTCGCTGTTTTCAGAACTCAATGAAATTCTCGCTGTACTGCGGAGCACGTCGCGATCGATTTTTGTCTTTCTTGTCTTGGTGATGTTGGTCGTCGTGGTTTTCGCCTGTGTCATCTATGTCATTGAAGGTCCGACTCACGGCTTCACCAGCATTCCCTTGAGTATTTATTGGGCGGTGGTCACTATCACCACCGTCGGCTACGGTGATCTCGTGCCGCAAACGCCTGCAGGGCGTTTTGTTGCTGGGTTCGGGATGCTGGTGGGTTATTCCATTATTGCAGTGCCGACGGCCATCATCACCCGTAAACTCTGGGAGCGCATCAGCGAGCAGCGCGCCGCCCAGCCAACGCTTCCATGGAACTGCCCTGTATGCGCCAAACAAGGACACACGCTCGACGCCCAACACTGCAAACACTGCGGGGCTGCCCTCGACGTGCCCAGTGATATAAGACAGCGAGCCCGCCGCAATGCCTGATCAGTCCACGCCGCTATTTGGCTACCGTAAACACTGGGCAGAGTGTCTGGGTCCGGCACCCTGGCTGCCTATGTCGAAGACCGAGATGGAGCAACTGGGGTGGGACAGTTGCGACATCATTATTGTCTCGGGAGACGGCTACGTTGATCACCCCAGTTTCGGCATGGCGGTGATCGGCCGAGTGCTGGAAGCGCAGGGGTTTCGGGTAGGCATGATCGCGCAACCTGACTGGCAATCTGCTGAACCCTTTACCGCACTCGGCCGGCCCAACCTTTTCTTTGGCGTCACGGCGGGGAACATGGACTCCATGATTAACCACTACACCGCCGACCGGAAGCGTCGCAACGATGACGCGTACACGCCCGGCAATATAGGGGGCAAACGTCCTGACCGGGCCGTTACGGTCTACAGCCAGAGACTGAAGGAGGCCTATCGCGATGCACCCATCATTGTTGGCGGCATTGAGGCCAGTTTGCGGCGTATTGCGCACTACGATTACTGGAGTGATCGGGTCAAACGCTCCGTCCTGCTCGACAGCCGAGCCGACCTGCTGGTATTTGGCAACGCCGAGCGTGCGATCGTCGATATTGCTCACCGCCTGGCGGATGGCGAATCAGTTGGCGAATTGACGGACATTCGGGGCACTGCCTTTGTCACGCGACATCCGCCTGCGAATCGCACCCTGATCAACTCGACGTCAGTCGATGAACCCGGACGGATCGAGGCCCATCCAAACCCTTACGAGGGCATGGAGCCAGAGCCCTGTGCAGAGGGGGCGAGCGAAGGGAGCGGCGAGCCCGATGCCGCCCCGGTGCGCCTGATGGCCAGCTCAAAACAAGACACCCATGCCATTCGACTACCCTCAGCCGAGGCTGTGAGTGAGGATCCAGTGCTGTACGCGCATGCCTCACGGGTATTTCACAAAGAGACCAATCCGCACAATGCGCTGCCTCTCATTCAGGCGCACGGAGACCGCGAAGTCTGGCTAAATCCGCCTCCGATACCATTAGAAACGGACGAGCTGGACTGGGTCTTTGAACTACCGTACCAGCGGCTTCCTCATCCCAGCTATGGTGACGCAGACGTCCCCGCTATGGAGATGATCCAACATTCTGTGAACATCATGCGGGGCTGCTTTGGTGGCTGTACCTTTTGCTCCATCACCGAACACGAGGGGCGTATTATTCAAAGTCGCTCCGAGGCGTCTGTGCTCCGTGAAGTGGAACGTATCCGTGATACCAGCCCCGCATTTACCGGTGTGATCTCTGACCTCGGCGGCCCTACCGCCAATATGTGGCGCATTGCCTGCAAAGATAAAGAGACTGAAGCGGCGTGCAGAAAGCTCAGTTGTGTGTACCCCGGCATCTGCAAAAACCTGAATACTGACCACACCCCGTTGATTAACCTGTATCGCAAAGCAAGACAGACCGAGGGCGTAAAAAAGGTGCTGATTGCCTCAGGACTTCGATACGACCTGGCGGTAGAAAGTCCCGAGTATGTGCGTGAACTCGTCACCCATCATGTAGGAGGCTACCTTAAGATTGCTCCGGAACATACTGAGTCTGGACCACTTTCTAAGATGATGAAACCCGGTATGGGTAGCTACGACCGATTCGCTGAGATGTTCGAACGGTTCTCTCGCGAGGCAGGCAAAAAGCAATACCTCATCCCCTACTTCATTGCCGCTCATCCCGGCACCACCGACGAGGACATGATGCACCTGGCCTTGTGGTTGAAACAGCATCGGTTTCGCGCTGACCAAGTGCAAACGTTCTATCCTTCTCCCATGGCGACAGCCACTGCGATGTATCACACAGGAATGAACCCTCTGCAGCGGGTGAAACGCGGCAGTCAGTCACTGAGCACTGTGAAAAAGCTGAGTCAGCGTCGCCTGCACAAAGCGTTTCTGCGTTACCACGACCCCGATAATTGGCCGCTGCTGCGCAAAGCATTGAAACAGATGGGCCGGCGGGATCTGATCGGAAATGGCGCCAAACATCTCATCCCCTCCCGACAACCTCCCAAGCGTCATCGTGTCGTTAAGCCCGGAAGCGGAAGCTTTAGAACCCAACACACGGGGGAGCATCGAGGCAAAGGCCGGCGCCGCTGAAGAGTCACGCTACGTCACCCATCCAGTGAAGCCGAGATCAACTCACCCAGTTGGCGAAACTCTACACGCCGCGGCGTCTTCTTCCGCCACATCAGACCGACCTGCCGGGTCATATTTGGCTGATCAAAAGGCTTCACAACCAGAGCGGTATTACCAGCAATACCGGCCTCGACGGCCATTCGCGGTAACAGTGTGACCCCAATACCATTGGCCGCCATCTGGACAATGGTTGCCAAACTGGTGGCCTGGTAGGGCACGGTGATTTGGGAGTCTCGCAGCTTGCAAGCCTCCAGCGCATGGTCACGAAGGCAGTGTCCCTCTTCCAAAAGTAGCAGTGACTCGCCTTTCAAATCCGTGCTGCGCAGCGGCGCCCGGCTCGCGAGCGGGTGCTCCTTTGGGCAGGCGAGGAGAAATTCATCCTCGAGAAGCGGCATGGTCTCAACCTGCTCGGCGGGAAACGGCAACGCAAGCAACAAAACGTCGAGCTCACCGCTGAGCAGCGCGTCAACCAATAGCTGACTGAGGTCCTCTCGGATGAAAAGCTTGAACGAGGGGTGCTGAGATCGAATCCTCCCCAACAAGCTGGGAAGCAGGTAAGGCGCAACTGTGGGGATCACACCCAGGCGCATCCTGCCTTGAAAAGGCACGCCCGCGCCGGTGCAAAGGCTCACCATGTCCTCTACATCCACCAGCAAGTCCCGTGCCCGACTCACCACCTCTGACCCCAGCGAGGTGAGAAACACCTTGCGGTTATTGCGCTCAACCAAGCTCGCTCCGAGTGACTCCTCAAGCTCAAGAACACCCGCACTGAGCGTGCTTTGACTGACGTGACAGGCGGCCGCAGCTTGGCCGAAGTGCTGATGCTCCGCTACCGCGCAGAGATAGCGAAGTTGCTTCAATGTCGGTTGGCGCACAATCCCCCTCCCTAAAAGACGACGACGCGGAGCGGGATGGCCGCCCGAACCATGGTCATCACTGATTGGCCGAAGGGTGTGTTTCCCACACATCTCCGCGCCGCTGGTCAAACCGGATGATAATCGGTTTTTTCGATCGATTTTTTTTATATTTCCAGTAAGCCAAAATTGCGCAACCTCGGTATATTACCTCGACGCCGATGGCAGCGACGTTTCAGGCTGCCTCTGTAATTCGATAAAGAACACACAAGGAGTAAGTCATGGAACTGAAAGGCAGTGCTACCGAGCAAAACCTGAAGGACGCTTTCGCTGGCGAATCGCAAGCAAATCGACGTTATCTTTACTTCGCCTCAAAGGCGGATGTCGAGGGTTACAACGACGTAGCCGCGGTATTCCGCTCTACAGCAGAAGGCGAAACAGGGCATGCGCACGGCCATCTGGAATATCTGGAAGAAGTCGGCGATCCAGCAACCGGCCTCCCCATGGGTGACACCAAGAAGAATCTCGAGGCGTCGATTGCCGGAGAGACTCACGAGTACACCGACATGTATCCCGGTATGGCAAAAGCCGCACGAGACGAAGGGTTTGACGAAATCGCTGACTGGTTCGAGACGCTGGCTAAGGCTGAGCGTAGCCACGCCAATCGTTTTCAGAAGGCGCTGGACAACCTCGACGGTTAATTCGAGCTCTCGCTCAAGCACAATGGGGGAGCAAGTTTGCTCCCCTTATTTTTTTCGGACGACTGTCCATCTCCGCTCAAGTCCGTTTGCTGCAACACTGTGTGGCAGCAGCGAACTCGGGCAGTATTCAGCTACCAAGAGCACAACAAGTCATGAAAGAAGGCAGTATTGACGCACCCACTCGGCATCCTTTGGATTGGCGAAGCGAGAATTTTTGGGACAAAGACGCTCTCAACGAAGAGTTGGAGCGGGTGTTTGATGTCTGTCATGGCTGCCGCCGCTGCGTGAGCCTGTGTGACGCCTTTCCCACACTGTTTGATTTGATTGACGAGTCGGACACGATGGAGGTCGACGGCGTTGATAAAGCGGACTTCGGCAAGGTCGCCGAGCAGTGCTACCTCTGTGACCTCTGCTATTTGACGAAGTGCCCGTATGTGCCGCCGCACGAGTTCAATGTGGACTTTCCCCATCTGATGCTGCGCGCGAAGGCACAAAAGTTCAGAGGTCAGGGCGCCTCCCTAAGAGATCGCACATTGACGAGCACGGACAAGCTGCTGTCCACGGCCTCTATTCCGCTGATTGATGTCACGGTGAACGCCCTCAACAATAGCGGCGTCTTCAGAAAGGCTTTGTCTGCCAGCCTGGATATTCACCATGAGGCGCCGCTGCCAAAACTACACAGCAAAACACTGCGCAAGCGGGTCAAGCCCCTGCTCGAGCCCCAAGAGCCCAAAGCAGTGGGCAACACCACTGGCAAAGTGGCGCTCTATGCCACCTGCTACGGCAACTACAACAGCCCTGAAGTCGGAGAAGACTTTGTCAAGGTATTCCAACACAACGGGATTCACATCGATATCGTACCCAAGGAGCAGTGTTGCGGCATGCCGAAGTTGGAGCTTGGAGATCTGGATAGCGTAGACGCACTGAAGCAAGCCAACATACCCGTCTTAGCCAAGCTGGTTGATGAGGGCTACGATCTCACTGCGCCTATCCCCTCCTGCGTGCTGATGTACAAACAGGAACTGCCATTGATGTATCCGGATGACCCGGATGTCATCAAAGTGCAGAAGGCCTTCTACGACCCATTTGAGTACCTATGGGCGCGACACAAAGGGGATGCGCTCAAAACCGATTTCACATCAGCATTAGGCAGCGTGGCGTACCAGGTGGCCTGTCACCAGCGCGTGCAGAACATTGGCCTGAAAACGAGGGACGTACTGAACCTAGTCAACGAAAGCGACGTCACCGCCTATGAGCGATGCTCAGGTCATGACGGCACCTACGCCGTCAAAAAAGAAACCCGGGACAAATCGGTGAAGATTGCACGACCCACCGTCCGCAAGGTCGATGAACAGGCGCCTGACAGGTTCATCAGCGACTGCCCTATGGCGGGCGAGCACATTGCTCATCTCTCAGAAAAAGTGGACAAAGCGGAGCACCCGATGACACTGCTGCGCGAGGCCTATGGCCTGTAATCCTCTAAACTGAGAGTAATTGATTTAATACACATTCGAGGGAACGAACATGACACATCTAACGCGTGATGACTTGTGGAGCCTTGAGGAGTACGCCGCTAAGCGCTCTGACTTTCGAGCTGAGGTTATGGCTCACAAGAAAAACCGACAGCTGGCGCTTGGCGAGCATGCCCGTCTTTATTTTGAAGATGCGACCACTATTCGCTACCAGATTCAGGAGATGCTCCGCATCGAGAGGGTCTTTGAAGCCGAAGGTATCGAAGAAGAGCTCAGTGCCTACAACCCGCTCATTCCAGACGGCCACAACTGGAAAGCCACTTTTATGATTGAAATTCCTGACCCTGCGCAACGCGCTGTGCGTTTAGGCGAGATGATTGGCATCGAAGACCGGATATGGCTCCAGGTAGGCGATCTCGACCGCATCGTTCCAATCGCTGATGAAGACCTTGATCGCACCACGGCAGACAAAACCGCATCGGTGCACTTCCTTCGCTTTGAGGTGATGCCCGAGCAGATCAATGCGCTGAAAGACGGGGCCACCCTGTACGCGGGCATTGACCATCCTAGCTATCCCATTGATCGCTACGAGATTCCCGCTGTCATACGTGAGTCACTGACAGCCGATCTCGTACTCACAGAGCATTGAGAGCATGACAAGTCGAGATGTGACATCCTGCCGCGCCGGTTTCTAACGGATGGCACTGGTCGTTTTTGATCTCGATGGTACCCTGCTGAATAAGGGCTCGAAGATATCCACCTACACCGGCGAGACGCTCGCCAGAATGCGGTCCCGTAATATCCCCTATACCGTCGCGACGGGGCGGACATTGCAGGCCGCCACTGCGCCAATCAAGGATCATCACTTCACCCTACCGTTGATTCTCAAAAATGGCGCAATCATCTGGTCACCGGAAGAGGCCCGATACAGTCACCACCATTTACTGACCCGTGAGGAGGTATGGCATGTACTGGCAGCCTTTACCCTCAATGACCTCACGCCATTCGTTTTCTCGCTACAGCCCGGGCAGCGTCATGCCCTTTACCACGGGCCACTGAAGAGCCAGAGCGAACACAAGCTAGCCGACCTGTTTGAAGCAGAACGACAGCTGCCACTGGCGCCCCTGACAGCGATGCCCGACGAAATCAGCGTCATTAATGTGTTCTCTCTGGGCAGCGCCGAAGCAGTCAAACGAGTCAGCGCAAGCATCGCCGAGGAGCCCCACCTCGTCGCCTACTCTGGCATTGCGATTCACGAACGGGAAATGGGCGAGCGTGCGACCAAAGCGCCGGCCCTCCACTGGATCGATATTCACCACAGCCTCGGCAGCAAAGGCAACGGGATCAACCATCTGCGAAAAGAGCTGGAGATTGACCACGTGATTGCTTTTGGTGACGGGGACAACGATTTGAGTATGTTTGAATGCGCCACCGAGTGCTACGCTCCAGCGAATGCTGACCCCATGATTCTTGACGCCGCAGACGAAGTCATCGGGCACCACGACGAGGACGGCGTGGCGCGCTTTCTCCGAAAGCGGTTTCAGCTCTAGATATTACTCCGACCGCCTAACCTGTATCAGGCCCACACCAACCAGAATCATTGCCAGCGCGATCACATGCTCCCAGCCCCAGGGTTCGGCCAAGAACAGCGTGCCAGCCGCAAAGGCGACTGCGGGAATCAAATAATTAATGGTCGATAAAAAACCAGGGCCTCTTTCCGTCACTACGACGAAATAGCACCAGGTGGCGGCGCCAGTCGACATCACGCCCAACACCACCAGCACAACCGTCGCCTCAGCCGTTACAGCCAAACCGGGTCCCGCGAGCTGAGCCCAAAGCGCAGGTACTACCAATAACAGGCTGCCAATCACGAGGGTACCTACGGACAGCGCCACGGGATCCTGAGCCGGGAGCCGCTTTGCATAGACACCATTGAATGCGTAGCTGACCGTTGCCAGCAATGCCGCGGCCTGACCCGGCCAATGACCGCTGGCGCCTGCAGACAGTAAGTCGTCGCCCACCAACAGTCCAACTCCGGCAAATCCCACCACCACACCGGCGAACCGTCGCCAAGTGAGCGGCTCGTGATCCAGCAACCAATGGGCGAGAAGCAAAGTAGCGATGGGCATCAGGGCCATGAGTATGCCCACCTCAGCTGACGGGACTGACAGCTCCGCCCAGGCAATCAGTGAGAACGGAATGATATTGCCTGTCAGACTTAACAGTGTGAGCCTAGGCCACCATTCCCGGCCCAGGCTCCATCGCCGCCCCCGCCAGCGCCACACGCACCACACGACCAGCGCGCCCATCCACAATCGACACCAAACAATGAATAGCGGGTGAAAGGACTCCAGCGCCACTGCGATCAATGCGAACGCAAAACCCCAGACGAGAACCAGATACCCGAGCAAAGCCCAGTGCTTGAAAGTGTTTTGTGTCATAAAAATCGCAGGTTTTGGGCGCCACGCCATCGCGCAATAGTGCCGCTAAAATATAGAGGAAGTTTTGCTAAGCTCGGAAGCCTGACCGAGTGTAAATCATGGCACAGCGAGCTCCTTGCCCAAAATCAGATCCGGACGCCTACGTGGAGTACGTCTCCCGCTATGGCATGCCCACGGCCCCTCAGGTCGCTCTGGCGGCAGGATTAGCACGCGCCTGGTTTAAGCCGAAGTTCGTTGGTCTTGAAAATCTGCCAGCAAAGCCGGCATTGTTTATCGGCAATCACGCCTTTATGGCCGTAGATGCTGCACTGTTCCATCTGTACCTGTATTACGACCACGGCCGCTATGTGAAAGCCCTCGGGGACAAGACACTGTTTGCTAACGCCCGATACGCCGCCATCGCCCACTCAATGGGAGGTGTGTCAGGTCAGGCGCCCATCGTCGAGCGGTTGATGGCGCGCGGCGACGATCTCCTCCTGTATCCGGGCGGCGCCTATGAATCTGTGAAGCCCCCTGAGGCACGCTATCAATTGCAATGGAAGCAGCGATACGGGTTCGTCAGATTGGCGGCCAAAGCGGGCTACACGGTGGTGCCTGTCGCGTCGGTGGGGCCCGATGAGTACTACGATCATGCCATGTCCTCACAGGCGCTTTTTCACTCCGCACCCGTGAGAATGCTCGTGAAAACCGGCTTATTACCGAGAGATCTCCGTCCTGATCTGGTGCCGCCCGTCCCTGCGGGCATGCTGGGCGGCCCCTTACCCAAACCTAAATCCACCTATTTCGCCATCGGGACGCCGATTGACCTCGAGCAATACACGGGCAAAGCACTGTCAGCGCAAAAACTGACCTCTTTAAGGCGTCAGTTCGCCACAGCGATTGAAAAGGAGATCGCAGCCCTTTTGCTACTGAGAGAACAGGAGCGTCATCAAGACAGTTGGCTGAGACGCCTGCTATCTGCCTGATGTGACATGACGTTGAATCGCCTGACAAAAAGCGCTCTTTGGGCCATCACTAGTGTGTTCACCGTGTGGGTACTGCTCTCCATTTTTTGGGCGCCCCCATATATGATTTCCACTACGCCCTACCCGGTCGATATGACACCCGCCAGCCGCGGCCTTCACTATCAGAATATAAAAATACCCAGCGACGATCTGTTGCTGGAAGGCTGGTGGATCCCCGCCTCTGAGCCGATCGCCGACCTGATTTTTGTGCACGGCGCTGGTTCCAATCGGATATCACAATACATCGGATCACTGGATTTTTATCGAACGCTACACGAACTGAACATATCGGTTGTGACGATGGACATCCGCAATCATGGCAACTCGCCGGTGACAGACGGGACGTTGCGAATGGGCCTCGCTGAATGGCCAGACGTGGTTGCCAGCGCTCAATGGCTGGATACACATCATCCCACTGACCATCCGAGAATTCTGCTGGGCGCTTCGATGGGTGGCAGCACAGTAATCCATGCAATGATGAATGGACTCAAAGCCGATGCGCTGGTCTTGCTCGACCCGTTACTCGATGTACTGGACAGCATGATGGAGGGAGGCGAGATAGGAACGGGCATTCCCGCACCACTGTTCGCCCTTGCTGCACGAGCGACAATACAGCGATACAGCCTGCCACACGGTGAAACAAGCCCGCTGGCGATGGCCAAGACTCTGGATTTACCCATACTGCTGATGCAGGACTGGGACGACCCGGTAACGCGTTCACCGTTTGCCAGTGAGCTCGCCAGCACCAACCCGCACGTCATCTTGGCCCGGGTGCCCCCGATTTCGGTGGAAGAGAGCTGCCTCGATGGCAAAGAAGAATGGGGCACTCATGTCGCCGCTCACCCCTGCCGACCTGGCTGGACCCGAAAAACCGTATCTGCCTTCGTCAGCTCTGTGGTGGACCGCACGCCGACCTCCAAGCGCTAACGGGGCTAGAAGCCTCTCACTGTTAGCGGCGCTTATTAAATCAAATAGACACGTGAATGAGTCGCATATGCGCACCGTCATCACCATGCCGTCACCAGCAGGACATTACAAAACAGGCATCTGGCGTTCAGGGCAGCACGTATATAGCCCACAATCGCAGGAATAAAGCCTTATGAAGTACCTTGTACTGACCATATCCGCGCTATCGGCGCTCTATAACCAAGCGGTGTTCGCCTCTTGTCCGGATTTTCTCAACCACTCTATGCGCAAGCTGGCGTCTACCGAGACTGTCCAGTTCTGTGAAGCCTACGAGGGCAAAACACTATTGATCGTCAATACCGCCAGTTACTGCGGTTACACTTCGCAATTTGAAAGCTTGGAAAAGGTTCACCAAACATACGAAAGCAACGGGCTGGTGGTCTTGGGATTCTCAAGCGACGATTTTTTTCAGGAAGATAACGACGAAGGAGACGCCGCGGAGGTCTGCTTTGAAAAGTACGACGTGACCTTCCCCGTGATTGCCACATCAGCAGTTCGCGGCTCGGACGCTAACCCCGTCTTCCGCGGGCTGGGAGAAGCTGCAGGCTACCCGCGCTGGAACTTCAACAAGTATCTGGTCTCACCAGCCGGCGAGGTCGTGGAACACTTTTCCAGTGGCGTGAAACCCGATAGTGAAGAGATGCGCGCGGCAATTGAAGCGGCGCTGCCCTTAGCAAATAGCTGAGCAGATTCATGCAGGAACCCTGCGCTTGCTGTCATCGCAGGGTCGCCCTCACCTTTCACCACCTGATTCCCAAGAAAGTCCACCGCAGGGCGCATTTCAAGCGACACTTTAAAAAAGCTGAACTTCAGCAGGGCGTCCACGTCTGCCAGCTTTGTCACCATGGCATTCACCGCGAATACGACGAAATGACACTCGCGCGTCAATTGAACACACTTGCAGCATTGATAGGTGACGAAACGCTAGCAAGACATTTCGAGTGGGTAGCGAAACAGCGGGAACAGTAATGGAAACGCTTGCAAATCCCGCTCCCCTGAATGGTCAGCGATGACCGTTCGAGCTTAGTTATTAGACCTGTGATTCAGATAATCAACCACCACCTGAGTCGTGATGGAAATATCCTGACCACCGTCCACAACCAGATCCGCGGTCTCCTCGGCCAATGCGCCCCACTCTTTAAAAGTCGCTTCGGCGCGAGTCCAGAAGCGCTCAATCGACGCCGGATCGCGGCCCCGCTCATGTTGATCACGGTGCACCCGCCGGCGGCGCCGTAACTCGGTATCAGTCGCAACGAAGATTAAGATATCGAACGACGCTCTGAGGTCAGCACGGGATGCCACCAATATACCTTCTACGAGAATATCCCCTCTCGGCGCGATAGTGATGGTGTGAGGCTGTCGGCAGTGTGTTGTGAAATCGTAGGTCGGACACTCGACCGCGCACCCTGAGCGCAGCGCGCCAATATGTGCCGCAAATAAATCCAAATCCATCGCGTCAGGGTGATCAAAATTGACCGCCTCACGCTCCTCAAGCGCCAAGTGAGCCAGGTCATGGTAATAAGCATCGATGGGCAACAACGCCAGTCGATCATCACCAATGGATTTAGATAACTCAGCGGAAAGCGTCGACTTACCGCTTCCCGAACCGCCAGCGATCGCAATCACCCGACTCATTAGACCTGTCTCAGGGTGGGCAGGACCTGTTTATCCAGAGAAATAAACGCTGCCATATTCCGCTTCAAGCGCCTCGCGAATACGTCGCTTTTCCTTGGGTGCGTCGACATCGGCGCAACGGCCGCCATCCCACACCTGGTAGGCGTCATAGCTGGGCACCCCCACCGCGGTCAGTAGCTCCCACACCAGCAGGCATCGCTCCAACTCAGACACCGTGTCGCTGGCAGCCACCCTTTCCAGTAATTCATTGCGCGTGAGCACGTCGTCACTCAGGCCCAACTGCTCCCCGACGTCGAGCCGCATGAAAGCGGGCGACTCCGGTTCATAACGAGGCCAATCTCTGCCATCTGGCAGGCGAGGTACCCCCTCGTTAGCAAATGCACTCCAAGCGGTCATCATGATCTCAGTCATTTCCGCCGCCGAGTCTGTATCCGGGTACATGTAATTACCAATATCACCGTACATGGGCGCGCCCATGATGAAGGCAATTTCACTGGCATGAGCGGCGCCGAGGATCTTGGAGAATGGCACAAAGTAATTGTCCGGCTGCTCGTCCCAGTCATATCGATAGGCATACAAATCGGTGTAGCCCGCCTCACTCATCCCCGACAGGGGATCATCAACGGCACCCAACTTCCAACCTCGTGAACGCATGTCCACCCAAAAATCATAGAGTGTCGGATCTTTGATGCGAAGCTTCGCGGGTAAGGCTTTGGTGAGCGGATAGCTGACGTCGACGAAGTAACGGCTTAACCCGAGCCATAACGTCACTTCATCCCGGGTCGTTCCCGCCATCACAGGAACATTTTTGGCATAACGAGGGTCTGCCAAAGCCGTCAAAACACCTTCTTCAGGGACCACCACGCCGTCGCGAATCACTGCGGGCTGAATGTGGTCCTCATCCAACTCGAAGTAAGCAGCCAACAAATCAATCGCAGGCACGGAACGCAACGTGCTCGCATCGACCGACGCGTTACTCAAGCCCAAGGCACGCACCACCTCCCAACTTCCCCGGTCCACCATCGGGAACTCGCGTTCGGCATTGTGTGCCTCGGCTGCCGTCAGGCTGCGCACGTGACCAGACTGCGCGATAGCACGATGAAACAGACCCTCCGTAACTGGCGAGGCCAGCAGGCTGAAGACGTTTCGCCCCCCTGCGCTTTCACCAAAAATCGTAACGTTATTCTGATTTCCGCCAAACAGAGCGATATTGCGCTGGGTCCAGCGAAGCGCCTCCACCATATCCAGTGTGCCGAAGTTGGCTAGCGGTGATGTCTTCAGATCAGCGCCATTCAGGGCCGGGTGCACAAACCATCCGAAAGGCCCAAGGCGGTAATTGATGACCACCACCACCACCCCCTCTCTCGCAGCGAATCGAGAGAAATCGTAAGTGCCTTTATGCCCAGTAACATTACTACCCCCATGGATCCACAGCATGACGGGCAGCCCCCCAACCTTTGAGATGTCAGGTGTGTAGATATCCAGATATAGGCAATCCTCGGATCCAATGTAGTCGCCCTCCGCACCACCCGAGGCCATGCTCTGCGGTTGCGGGCACATCACTGGCTTGGTTTTCGGGCTAATTGTGCGATCCGGTGTTTCTAGAGCGACCGGCGCGGCCCAACGTCCATCACCCAGTGGCGGTTTCGCAAAGGGAATGTCACGGAAGATTGTCGAACCTTCTGGGCCGGCCTCGGCAGATACCACCCCGCTTGTCGTGGCTACGGCGAGGCTGACCAGTGATTCTTCTGGCGTCGGCGCGCTACAGGCGAAGCAGAAAAAGCTCAGAAAGAGCGTGGCGATAACTCTCATGTCACCCCTAGACGTGGCCTCTTGAATGGTTGATCTATGAACAGATAACACATACGACAGTCACAGAGGCGCGGACCATAAGATGATCCTGAGCGCAGCATTAGCCGCCGGGCTTCACCGCTTCGTCATCCGCATCGCCGTCAGATACGCTGTGATCTACCCATGCCATCAATAACTTGTAACTGACCGATAGCATCACGGCACCCACAAATAATCCGATCAGGCCTTCGGCAGCCAAACCCCCTAACGCCCCAACCAATACCACCGGCATCGGCGTATCGACACCTCTACCCAGCAATATAGGCTTGAGTAAGCCGTCAGCCGCACCGGCTGCAAGCAGATATCCCGTTCCCAGAATATTGCCCAGTGTGGCGCCGTCGGTCCCGAGCCATATCCAGGCCAACACAGGGATAACGACTATCGCCGAGGGCAGTTGAAGAACGCCCAGAAAGAGCACAACCAGGGCGAGAACGCCTGCTGCGGGGACGTCCAGCACAAGAAAACCCACCCCAAGGGCCAACGCCTGAAGAAAGGCCACACCAACCACGCCATTCGATACAGATCTGATGGTTGCCACCACCAATTCGTGTATCTCATCGCCTCGCTCCGGATCTGAAAAAGTCATCAGCAAGCGGCGCATCTGCTGGGCACCCTGTGTCGCGTTTGCCATCATGAAGCCGGCAATCAGCAAGGCGATAAAAAACAATACCAGTGCCAGCAGGGTATTACCCGCAGCGGCCAGCAAGACACGCCCTCCTGCGATCAACTGCGGCTGAATCATCTGCGCCGCCGAGACCAGGTCCTCATGAGCCCGACCCCATAAATCGAAGAGAAAAGGCCCAATCAACGGCCAGTTCGCCACATCAGGGTCTGCGGCAGGCACCGTAAAGCCTTGTTCACTGCCTGCCACAACCCACTCTCCCACATGCTGCGCCATAGAGACCCCAAGCAAGCCAGTAGGAATACCGATCACGAGAAAAGCCAGACAAATAAAAATGACGGCCGCCTTCCCCTCCCCGAGGTGAAGCCGAACCGCCAGCCAGTGGTTAACAGGATACAAAGATACCGCCAGGATCAAAGACCAAAGGGCCAGCGCCAAAAAAGGCGCAAAGACTTCGACCGAGAACCATACAACCGTGAGCAACAAGAAAAGGCGCACGTACACCTGCATAAGATCGTGCGCAAACATTTTGCGAATAACATTGAGATCGCTGTTGCTCATATCGCTGTTGCTCATATCACCGTATCCACCGACCTAGTTTCACTCTCGGACCGCACCGAGACTGACGACATCATTAGCGGAATGCAACCTTTAGCGCCCTTTCCACTCTGGCTTGCGTTTCTCAGCGAACGCAGTGGCTCCTTCAATGGCATCCTCACTGGTGAACACAGGTTGAGTAAGCGCGTTCTGGTTGGACCACGCTTCATTATCGCTCCAATCACGGGACGCCTTAATAATGGCTTTACTGACCTTAACAGCCATCGGACCGTTCTCAGCGATCCGTTGCGCCAGTGACTTGGCCGCATCCAATGCGCCACCTGCCTCGGTCAGCTGATTGACCAAGCCCATTGTCATCGCGCGATCTGCAGCCATGAATTCACCCGTCAGGGCCAACTCCATTGCGATCCGGTAGGGAATCTGTGACGGCAACCGGACCAAACCGCCGGCGGCAGCGACGAGGCCCCGCTTTACCTCAGGTATACCAAACTTTGCATTATCGGCCGCGATAATCAGGTCGCAGGCAATCGCTAGTTCGCAGCCTCCCGCCAGTGCGTAACCTTCCACCGCCGCAATCAGCGGCTTGTCAGCGGAACGCTCGGTCATACCGCCAAAACCTCGCCCGTCTATGTGGGGAAACTCCCCAGAGACGAATGCCTTGAGGTCCATGCCGGCACAAAAGGTACCGCCGGCGCCGGTCAGCACCCCAACCCGCAAAGAATCGTCACTGTCTAGTCGGTCCAGCGCCGCTGCCACGCCCTGCGCGACAGAGAGATTGACCGCATTTTTCGCTTCTGGACGATTAATAGTAATAACGAGGACGCCATCCTCCTCGTCGGTTAAAACTGTCGCTTCATCTGTCATCGCTTCGCTCCTTGTTAGCGGGGCTGCATACGGATGCCGCCATCCATTCTGATGCACTCGCCGTTGATGTAATCATTGTCGATAATAGAAGTCGCCAACTGCGCGATTTCTTCTGGGCGGCCCAGACGCTTTGGATACAGCACTGACTGTGACAGCGACTCTACAAATTCCGGCGTCAGACCATTAAACAGCGGGGTATTGATCAGACCTGGGACGATGGTATTCACACGAATACCAACGTTTGAGAGGTCCCGCGCAATCGGCAATGTCATTCCAACGATACCGCCCTTACTAGCACTGTAAGCCGCCTGACCCATCTGGCCCTCATAGGCAGCCACGGACGCGGTGTTGATAATGACACCCCGTGCGCCGTCATCGGTGACCGGATCATGCTTGGCCATAACTTCCGCACACAACCTCAGCACATTGAATGTTCCCGTCAGGTTAACCGCAATGACTTTGCTCCAGACGTCCATGGGAAACGGACCATCTCGGCCGAGCGTTTTGGCAGCGTTACCAATACCGGCACAGTTAACGTTGATATGGATCGTGCCGAATGCGCTGACAGCAGCCTCGATGCCGGCTTTTGCCGAGTCCTCATCCACTACATTCACATTGGCGAAGACGCAATTGTCTGCACCCAGCTCAGCGACCATCGCCTGTCCCGCTTCTTCATTCAGGTCAAAAACAACCACCTTGCCACCGGCCGCGGCAATACGGCGTGTCACCGCCTGACCGATGCCCGAGGCACCGCCGGTGACCACTGCTACTTTTCCATTGATATCCATGTGTTAACTCCTATTACTCACTCAAATTAATCATTGTTCATTGGGCCAGTCGGCGCACGATATTGCGCTCGCCTGCTGACACCACGATCTGTGCACCCAGTGGGTCGGCTTTTGCAAACCACTCAAGCAGGTCGGCATCCTCCGGATCAGCCAACCCTACCCAACGCCGCCCGTCAGACACTTGCCGGCCGATAACCACCGCCCTCGCCGCACCTTTCTGCGGCTGAAAGGTGTAGCTCTCTATCACCCCATCGGGCTCGGGGTCTGACACAACCTCGACAACCTCAGGGCCTTTAAAATCCGGAACCGCTGCAGGAAACTCGGCGGGGATGTTGGCATAAACACCCACCGCATGCTTGGAAAGATAGCCGCCATTGGCACCGACTACGCCATACGAAGGCTCAGGCTGCGCTCTCAACCAATGCACCATCTCGGCAATTCCGTGGGTCGAGTAGTTGTTACCCGGCCCGCCAAAAAACGGTAAGCCTCCGGTCAGCGTCAGCGGTCGTGGATCATCGAGCTTCATACCCAGAGCGTCCATTGCCACCCACACAGCGATTGGAAAGCAGGAATAAAGGTCAGCGGCTCCGATCTGCGCAGCTTCAATGCCGGCGCCCCCCAACGCGTTGCGATATGCTGCGGCCATCGCCTCCGATTGCCCCAAAGAGTGTCGGTTCAGTACTTGAGGCTCAGAACCCGTAGCGTGGCCATGGAGAAAAACCGCCCGGTCCGCCACCCCGAGGGATTGCGCCGTCTCCCAACGCGTGAGCACCAATGCCGAGCCCTGATTCACGCCATCTTTGGCCACCATCGATTTGAGGTGAGGGTCACCCATCAGGCGGTTTTTACTCGACTCTTCTCCAATCTCTGCGGCCGTCATGACGTCGTCAAACATGGCGTACGGATTAGCCGCCGCGACACTGGCAAAGCGCGCCATCAATTCCGCTAACTGCGTCCGGTAAGCCGATTTACTGAGTCCGAGCTCACTCCGCCGAACCTGCTCCTGCAGTGGATAGATATCGACGGGGTTCCATGCACCATGGCGATTGAGCTCGGCATCGAAAAGCAGCTCGATACACGCGCCACGATCGTCGGTTTCTCCCGTTGGCTCGTCACTCCAGTCCGCCGACAGACCCTCTCGCTGCAACTGACGAGAAGTCGCCAGCGCCTCAGCACCACAAATGATCGCGCCATTGATTTCGCCGCGGCCCAACGCGTTACCCAACTCAAAGACCAATCGCTGCGGCTCGTCGCCACACGCTCGGGAATAAATCGCTGAGGCATTCGGCAGTGCCAGCCGGCTCAAAATCGACAGAGGCGGACTGCTACTGCGCCCGAAAGGGGCGATGGCGGGTACGATGGGATCCGGCACAGAATGGGCGAACATTCGCACACACGCGAGACGATCGATTAGCGGGCTTAGCGACCCCGCCGCGCCGGTGTCGGCCAGTGCGGCCTCGCAGGCACGAGCCGCCAAATCCTCTGGCATCAATCCTTCAAATTGCTCATCAAGGCGCTCGGTAAACTGACCTGCGCCCAGCAAAACTGGCGTATTGGGATCAATGGACATTTCAGTGACTCAGATTGTTCGACGCAGACTGCGCAATCGCCATAAAAGAAGCCGCTTCCAGAGAAGCGCCTCCCACCAACGCACCATCGACGTGCGGGCAGGCAAACAGCGCATCGGCATTCTCTGCGTTAACACTGCCACCGTAAAGAATCGGCGTGGCCTGTGCCGCTCCCAATAGCGATTCGACTTCTTGCCTGATCATGGCATGCATCTGATTCGCCTGATCCGGCGTCGCCGTCAGTCCCGTACCGATAGCCCAGACGGGCTCATAAGCGATCAGCAGGTTCGGTTGAGATGTCGCCAGAGCCGATCGAAGTTGCGCGCGCACCACGTCATCCTGCTTCTCCGCCTCCCTCGCAGCCTGCTGCTCTCCCACACAGAGCACCGGGGTCACGCCCGCCGCCTGCGCCGCCGCCACCTTCTGCGCGATCAGTTCATCAGTCTCGCCGTGATATTGCCGCCGCTCGGAATGACCCACGAGAACGTACTGGCAGCCCAGATCAACCAACATATCGGCAGACACCTCACCGGTATGTGCCCCCTGAACGTGGACCGAGCAGTCCTGTGCCGCCAGGTCACAGTTGGCTAACGCTTCACCCAAGGCCTGCAGATAAGGAAAAGGGGGCGCGATGGCAATACGCAACCGGGGATGTTGCTCAGAGGACCACTGGTCAGCGAAGGCCTCAATCGCGGCCTGACTGCCGTGCTGCTTCCAATTGCCAATTAAATAAAGGTTTTTCATGGGTTATGCGTGATATTCGACGCCGCGGACGATAACAGAGAGCGCCGCGCTTCTCACCCCCTCTCGACAGCGCAATCTGGTCGGGCACCCCACTCTGCCCACGAACCGTCGTACACCGCAACGGGAGAACGCCCTAGCTCATGCAAGGCCACCGCCAGCAAGCAGGCGGAAATGCCTGACCCACAGGTGGTCACAACTTGCTCACTCTGACCGGCCCCGACGCCATCAAACAGTACCTCTAGTTCCATTAGCGGTCTCAGGCTAGTGGGATCACCGCTCAGGATCTGGGCGTAGTGCAAATTTTTCGAGCCAGGGATATGACCCGGGCGCACCCCTGGCCGCGGCTCGGGTTCTTCACCGGCAAACCGGGAAGCGGAACGCGCGTCGACCACGATATGTCTCCCGGAGGAGAGCGCAGCCTTTACCGCTTCCACATCTGCCAGCCAAGCCGGTTGGTGCGCCGCGACAAACCCTACACCGGGCTTGGCCACCGTTGGCTCACCCTGCTCTGTGTCGTAACCCGCAGCAATCCAGGCCGGCAGTCCGCCCTCAAGAATCTGCACCTTGGCATGACCAAATACGCGGAACATCCACCAGGCCCGGGCGGCAGAAAATAGCCCCTTGCCGTCATAGACCACCACCTGGCTGTTCGCGCCGATACCAAGCGCTTCAACGCAGTCGGTAAATACCGACTCACTGGGCAGCATATGGGGACAGTTGTGGTCCTGATCAGCCACAGTCTCGATATCAAAAAACTGGGCGCCGGGGATTCGGCTAGAGAGAAACTCCGCCTTGGGGTCGCGACCGTCCGCCGGTAAATACCAGGAGGCGTCGACAACCGCAATATCGGGACTCTCCAGCTGCGAGGCGAGTGCTACAGGCGATATGAACGTATTCGAGTCAGGCATAATCAGGTACTCGCGCGTGAAGATGGGCAATGATGCCGATAGCGTCCTCGGCCGCAGTGGCGACCACCTCGCCTCTGTCCATCGCCAAGGCTGACAATTGTAGGGGCTGACCCAGATCTTGGAAACCAGACCTTGGACACCAGACACTGGACACGAGCGCGCCATCCTGTCGTGCCGACACCATTAATTCCATCCAAAGTATCGCGACGGCCATGGGGTTTTCATTCAGCGTCGACTTTGGTCACAATGGCCGGCCTTCGATATCAACACCCCGTATGGGACCCCAGAGGAGACAGCTATGCCCAACACGACCATTACCTGCGGCGATGGATTTGAACTCGGCGCCTACGAGGCGAGCCCATCTGGCGCGGCCAAGGGCGCCGTCGTAGTCATACAGGAGATCTTTGGCGTCAACTCGCATATCCGCTCGGTCGTCGATGGCTATGCCGAAGCAGGCTTTTATGCCATTGCCCCGGCCATTTTTGACCGTCTGGAGCGAGACGTGCAGCTGGGCTATACCGAAGACGATATGACCGCCGGTATCGAGCTCGCTTTTCAAAAGCTGGATATGGGCCAGACTTTGGCAGATCTTCAAGCGACTATTGACGCCGCTGCGAATCATGGGAAGGTCGGTGTGGTGGGCTACTGCTTTGGCGGCCTGTTGACGTGGCTGTCGAGCTGCAACCTGAATCAGGTGTCGGCGGCTTCCGCTTATTACGGTGGCGGCATCCCGGACAACGCGGAACTGACGCCTTCTTGCCCGATCATTCTCCACTTTGGTGAGCAGGATGCGCATATCCCCATGGATTCGGTGGCTGCCCTTCAGAAAACGCAGCCGGACCTGCCAGTTCACGTTTATGCGGCTGATCATGGCTTCAACTGTGATCAGCGAGCCTCCTATGACGCCACGGCTGCTAGCCAGGCCAGAGAACGGACGCTGACCTTGTTTAACGACACCCTCGCCGCCTGAATATTCGTAGCATGAAGATCGGCATCATCACCGGGAGTCATCGCAAGGACTCCCAAAGCGCCAAGGTGGGCCGCTTTCTCTCGACGCAGCTCGATGCCAAAGACGGCGTTGCCACCTGGATGCTGGATCTTGGCAGGTCGCCACTTCCGTTGTGGGATGAAGATCTCTGGAACCAAGGGCCACAGTGGTCAGCGCTTCCCGAACTGAAAGCAGCACTGGACGACTGTGACGGGTTCGTCGTCATCGCGCCTGAATGGCACGGCATGGTGCCCGCGGCGCTGAAAAATTTTTTCTTGCTGTGGGCGGCCACCGGGGAGCTCTCCCATAAACCCGCGCTGCCGTGTGCGGTATCTGCAGGTGACGGGGGCGCCTACGTCATTTCAGAGCTCCGTATGAGCAGCTATAAAAATAACCGACTGTGCTGGCTACCTGAGCAACTGATTGCCAGACAGGTGAAATCCATCTGTAACGACGACACTGCCGAAAATGATGCGGCACTCCATAACACCTTTGCCACCCGAAGTCGTTACGCGCTTGACTTGCTGCTCGCCTATTCTGAGGCCCTGACCGCCGTCAGGGACAGCGGCCTGATCGACCACGATACGTTTATGAACGGCATGTGATCTGCCACAGGCCTGATCAAGATAGCGCCCGATAACCCCCGCTATAGAAGATAAGCGGGTCTGCATCCATCGATTCGAACTGCATCACTTCACCAACGATGATTTGATGATCGCCGCCAGGATGTACGGCATAGGTCGC
>CALKMV010000009.1 GCA_938091485.1 uncultured Luminiphilus sp. | reverse complement strand
TCTCGCTCCCGCACGCTTTAGGGTGTTTGCAGCGCCGCTTACCGTAGCGCCAGTGGTCATAACGTCATCGATAAGAGTGATATCGCGACCGGCAACGTTTGGATGAGCGCTGAACCGCGCCAGTGTGTCTGTGAGACGCTTAGTGCGGCCCAGCTCATGTTGGGGCGGCCGGTAACGCAGGTTTTTTAGCCATGGTCGCACCACTATCGGTTCTGCACGGCGCGATCGGATCGCTTGAGCCAGCAACCATGTGTGATCAAAGCCTCGACTGACCCGGCGGCGCCACTGTGTGGGGATTGGGACCAGCACGCGCTGGCTCGCCGTGCACTCTGGCTCCCCTGAGTTGCGGCAGGTTGGAGGCAAATCTTTCACTAGCAGGTCAGCCAGCAGTAAGGACAGATGGGGTCGATTCTGAAACTTCCACAAGTGGATGAGGTCTCTCATGCCGGTGCGCATCAGGTAAGGGGCATAGGTGCTGGTAACGGCGGGTGGATGCCTGATGCAAGTCGCGCAGAGCGCCCGCCCCGACTCACACCGAAAGCTCAGTGGACGCAACGCCGCCGGGCCTGAGGACTGAAAAGGGAGGGCGCACCGCGAGCAGGCGTGCCGATTGCGGCTGAAGCCCTGCTCACAGTCAGCGCAGATTGCGCGCGCGGCGTCGTGTGATCGCCGGCAAATGAGGCAGGTTGCCGGTGCCAGCCACTTTACTGCCTGCACCAAAACATGACCGATGCTTGGCCACTGACCCATCGCTATTTCCCCAGAACTGCCTATCGGCATTGCTAAACCCCAGTGCGTGGGTTGTCTTCACGTGTCTGTGTTTTCGGCCAAAGACAGGCCGGCGCGCATCTCCTTTCGATGAGTGCAGGCCGATCAGCAATGTCAGGCAGTTTGCCGATGCATTGGCCGCACGGGAACATCATGGCCGCTTGTGACAGATCTTGTGTGGTTCTTCTTATTTGAACCTTGGTGGCGGCACACTTAACCGATACAGTGGTGTTTTGGACTCGGGCGTTTGAGTGGTCGTGCAACAACCAGATTCCCAACACAGTGCGGAAGAGCCCCCAAAGCTGTCACAAACCGATCAGGCCAAGGTCGACGGTTTCCTAGAGCGAGGGGTTAACTCGGTTGAGCGCAAACCCTTCAGACCGCTGCGTTTGATTTTTCTGTTAATGGCGGTGGTAGCCGGGTTCAGTTTGCTGAGTCAGGGCATCGCGCAGTGGGCGGGTATTTATTGATATCACCCCAATCTTGGACCGTATTAGGGGTTTTGGTATTCTGCGCGCCTCGGTGTGTAGCGCAGCCTGGTAGCGCACTTCCTTCGGGAGGAAGGGGTCGGAGGTTCAAATCCTCTCACACCGACCAACTCTGAAATCATAAACCACCACAGGTTCATGTTATCGGCGGTAATACTCACCGCTGACCGCATTTGATCTTCCATGCGTGCCAGCACCCAACCAACACCCAAGCTGGCCACGCGCATGGCGTTCCACTTCGCCGCCTTGCCACCGGCTGGCCCACGGTGCGCGTATGGGCCTCCAAGTACCTGAGAGGCTCTCAAGTCTTCGTGGCAACGCCCCGGTCTCGATACGTTGAGCACCAACGACGGCCTGAGCGTTTTTAGAATCCGTCTGGCAGTATGCTATTGGTCTCGTATTTTCCGGAGTCGTCTCAGTGGCTCAATCCAGATGGACGCGCGCGCGTGCAGCACAGTGGGCACTCGATCAGCCCTGGTGGGTAGGGTGCAACTTCACACCCAGCACGGCCTGCAACCAGCTTGAAATGTGGCAGTCAGAGACCTTTGACCCCGAGACGATTGCTCGAGAGCTCGGGTGGGCCGCTCACATTGGCATGAACACCGTGCGAGTCTTTCTGCATGACTTGGTCTGGCAGGCCGACGCAGACGGCTTTAAAGCGCGCATCGAGACATTCCTGCAGCTGGCCGAGGCAGTGGGTATTCGCACTATGTTTGTGCTGTTCGATGATTGTTGGTTTCCGCCCGTGGCAGGCCCGCAGCCTGAGCCCGTACCGGGCGTTCATAATTCTCGCTGGGCTCAATCGCCGGGGCATCATGTCGTTTCAGATCGCGCTCAGTGGCCTCGTCTGCAGCAGTATGTGTGCGACATCATCGATACCTTCGGCCGTGATGAGCGAGTGTGTGTTTGGGATCTCTACAACGAACCCGGCAATGCGATTTTACCGCTGGCGTCTCGGCCGGCGTACCAAGCTGTGCCACAGGCCCTGATAAAAGTCGTCCGGCACTCTGTGTTGCCAAGCCCAACCATCCCGCTTCTGCGCGCCACCTTCGAGTGGGCGCGTTTGGTCAATCCGGTTCAGCCGATCACGGTTGGTGTGTGGGCGCCGATTCCCCGCCTGAATCGCCTGCAAACAGCATGTTCGGATGTGATCTCATTCCATCATTACCAAAGCGCGAAATCACTACGGAGCCGCATAAAAGCCCTCAAAGAAGCCCATGGTCGACCGGTTATCTGCACCGAGTGGATGGCGCGTCCCGTAGGCAGTCGGGTTGAGACCCATCTCCCCGTCTTTCAGGAGCAGGAGGTGGGCTGCTATTGCTGGGGGCTGGTGTCGGGGCGCACGCAGACGATCCACCGGTGGACCGACCGTCCTGGTAGCGAAGCGCCAAAGATCTGGCACCACGATCTGTTGAGAGCCGATGGATCAGCATTTGATGATCGTGAAATTGAGCTGATGCAGCGACTGACAGCAGGCCATGACACGCTTGCTCGCTCCTCTGATGCTGGTACCTAGCCAGCCAGTGGCGTGCGCGTGTCACTCGGGATGTGGCCCGCTGAACCCGTTACGAAAATGAACCGCCGGGTTTTAAAATCGTGACAGCAATCCTGGCTGGTATTCTATCTATAGTGCCGGCAGGTTTTCTCAATCAAAACAACAAGGAGTTTCAAATGAAAAACGTTTTTCTAGCATTATTCGCCCTGTCTTTTGCACACCTCACCCTTGCTGATGGTCACGGCGGTAAGCTCGCCTTCGAG
>CALKMV010000008.1 GCA_938091485.1 uncultured Luminiphilus sp. | reverse complement strand
GCAGAGTGGGTCACGATATCAGCGCCAAGCGATAAGGGATTCTGTAATGCCGGCGAGCAAAAACAGTTGTCGATGGCCAATATGGCACCAATGTCCTGACTGATCTGCGCCAGCGCAGCAATGTCTGCAACAGCGTTTAGCGGATTGGACGGGGTCTCGACGAAGAGCATCCGGGTATTCGACTTCGCCGCCTCGCGCCAATGATCGGGCTCAGCGACAGGGATAAAGGTCACATCAACCCCGAATTTCTTGAGCGTATTCTGGAACAGCCCCACGGTAGCGCCAAAGACGTCCCGCGAACACAGCACGTGGTCACCGGCCTTAAGGTGCGCCAGGCACAGTGCCAATATGGCCGACATTCCGGATGCCGTCGCTACCGCAGATTCACCCCGCTCCAGCGCAGCCAACCTTTCTTCAAAGGCTCTGACGGTAGGATTTGTATAGCGTGAATATACGTTGCCATCGGTTTCACCGGCAAACTTTGCGGCCGCTTCTTCCGGAGAATCAAAGAGGAAGCTCGAGGAGGTAAAGATAGGCTCGGCATGTTCGGCCTCGCCCGTACGTCGAATTCCAGCACGGATAGCACGCGTGCGGGGGCCGGCATCGTCCAACCACTTGCCAGTATCTTTCGTCATGACTCAGTTGTCGTTGTGCAGGCCGACAACAGCCCCTTCGCTGGTGCCCAAGTACGGACCCCGGCCCTTGGCACCATCTGCCCGAGCAGCCTCGATCGACTGCAAGTATTGATCATCGATGTTCCCCGCGAGGTACTGGCCGTCGAACACTGAGGACTCGAAACCATCGACTTCCGGATTGCCCTCTTGGGAACACGAAATCAGGTCGTCCAAATCTTGATAGACCAAGTAATCGGCGCCAATTTCCTCACGCACCTCATCCACGGTTCTTCCGTGAGCGATCAGCTCGCTGGCGGCCGGCATGTCGATACCGTAGACGTTAGGAAATCGCACGGGAGGGGCGGCTGACGCAAAGTAAACCTGTCGAGCACCGGCTTCCCTCGCCATTTGAATAATTTGCCTACAGGTCGTTCCCCGGACAATTGAGTCATCTACCAGCAGCACCGTTTTGCCTTGAAATTCCAGCGGCACAGGATTCAGCTTCTGCCGTACAGACTTCTTGCGCTCGCTTTGACCAGGCATGATGAAAGTGCGTCCGATGTAGCGGTTCTTCATGAACCCCTCACGGAACTTAACACCCAACTCATAAGCCAATGACTGGCCAGCTACGCGACTGGTATCGGGAATAGGGATCACCACATCAACGCCATGCTCAGGTAGCTCCCGAAGCATCTTCTTGGCTAGTGCAGCGCCTTGTCTCATACGAGTTTTATAAACAGAAATACTGTCCATCAAAGAGTCTGGACGGGCAAAATACACGTGCTCAAAGATGCAAGGCGTGAGTTTCGCCGACTCGGCGCACTGCTCCCGATGCAGCTCGCCATTTTGAGTAACACAGATCGCCTCTCCAGGCAGCACATCACCCAGCAATTCATAGCCAAGCACGTCGAGCGCCACACTCTCTGACGCAACCATGTATTCCGTATCGCCTGCCTTCACCTTGCGCCGTCCTACCACCAGAGGTCGTATGCCGTTGGGGTCCCGAAATGCTACCAAGCCGAAGCCCGAGATCAGCGCGACAGCGGCGTAACCGCCCTCACACCGCTTGTGGACGGTCCTGACGGCGTTAAAAATGTCGTTCGCTTCAGGCTGCAACTTGCCGAGACGGTTCAGCTCATGGGCAAAGACATTGAGCAGTACCTCAGAATCTGAATCGGTATTGAGATGCCGCAGATCTGACTGAAACAACTCCTCGGACAGAAATGCTGAATTGGTGAGGTTGCCATTGTGAGCGAGTGCAATGCCGTAAGGGGAATTAACATAAAAGGGCTGCGCCAAAGCCGTGCCTGAGCTCCCCTGGGTTGGATAGCGAACGTGCCCGATACCAAATCGACCCAGCAGTTGAGCCATGTGGCTGGCACGAAATACGTCGCGCACCAGGCCTTCCCCTTTGCGCTGCATGAGTTTGCCATCAGAGCAGGTCATAATGCCTGCTGCATCTTGACCGCGGTGCTGCAGCATGGTGAGCGCATCATAAATATCAGCAGCGACATCCCGCTCAGCGACCAACCCTACCAGTCCACACATATCGCCTCTCCGAGACTAGAGCATCTCGCTCGAATCAATGGTGTCTTTCATCGCCTCAGTTGGCTCAGACTCCATCACTCGTTCAAAATTCGCACCGATCCATTTGGCCACCCATTCTACAGGCTCCATCAGTACAGCCGAGTCCAACAGATCTTCGTTGGAGTCAGGCAATCCTGAGCGCAGAAGAATACTGATTGCAGCGACAATGATCACGCCTCTAAGCAGACCAAAAATACCACCCAGCAATCGGTTGCCAATATTAAAGCCGGGTTGCCGCATTTGTTTCGATAAAAATGCTCCAATCGCACCAAACATCAATAGCACAGCGGCGAATGTCAGCACCCAGCCCAACAGGTAGCGGGTAGTCGGCTCATCAATCACATTTCGGCCCAGACCAGCGACTGCATCGGCCAGCATATTTGCGAGCAGAAAGGCGCTGATCCACCCCAGTATCGACAGGGCCTCGCGAGCGAAACCGCGCGCCACACCGTAGATCGAGGAGACTATCCATACCAATAGAATCAACCAATCAAATAAATTGAAGTCATTTACCAACGACGCTATTTGATCGATAAGATCCGCCACGCTACTGCACGTACCTCAAGATTTGAGAGTCAACAAGCAATGCCTGATCAATTTGGGGTTTCATTTGCAACAGGACAGCGCGCTCAGCGCTGGGCCCAATCTGCACCCGAAATAGCTCGTCATCTGCCCTTACATACCGCGTCGCAAATGCTTTGTAGCCGAGCGCCAGGAGCTCACGGACGATCTCGTCTGCCCTCTGTGCAGAGCCTACCGTCGCCACTTGCAGCACATAGAATATCGCCATACCCTCGTCGTCGATAAGCGGCTCGTCAGGAGGGATCACGGCTCTCGGTTGCGGTGCGGCCAGTGAATCCCTGCTCGGAAGCGACGCCAGCGTAGTCAGCTGAGCGCTTGTCTGGGTGTTGGCGTCCGCTGCATCCTGAACCGCTTGCGGATTACTCGGAGTGGCCGGTAACGTGGGGGCCACCTTAGATTCGTAGCTTTCGGGCTCAGAAATTGGCGTTTGATCGACGATCGGTCTCTTCGACATTGCCTGCAATACAAGCGGCTCACGAATTTCAGGCGTCACAAAAATCAGGGGCCAGAAGACGACCCCGAGGGCCACCAGTACCAGCGCCCCGACAAGACGCTGTTTCAACAGAGGATTCACCTACCCCCGCTCCCCTCGACACGTTTTCTGGCAAGCAATTGAGTTGCCTCGCCTACCGAATAAAATGAACCAAACACCACGATGCGATCCCCTGCTCGGCCACGCGCCAGCACAGAGTCCCACAGATCAGCGAAACAACCGATCTCCCGGACCGTTTCTGTCGGACTCAGCAGCTCAACTAGGCAATGAGTCTCCATGGCTCGCGGCACGTGACTCAGGTCAATCAGGTTCCATTCATCGAACACCGATTCGCAAGCCCGAAGCATATCACGTATGGGTTTGTCTCCCATGACACCAAAAAGGGCGACCGTTCTGCCCGAGACAGGACGCTGATGCAGGAGTCGCACGAGCTCCGCCACCGCCTCAACGTTATGAGCCACGTCCAATAGCACGTCGACAGACCCCAGCCGATGAAGACTTCGCCTTCCCGGTACGGAAAGACCGGATATCTGATGCAGGAGGTCCTGACTCAGAGCGCAGAACTGCCCTGCCTCTAGCGCTTGTACCGCAGCACCAACATTTTGAGGCAGGAGGCCGTCAACACGCGGCAGTTCATAAGTGGCGCCCGACGCCATGTGCAATTCACCATGAGCAATGTGCCACTCGCGGTTAACAATGAAGTTCACGCTACCCCGTTGCTCAAGCGAAGACAGCAACGACCGGGGTGGCTCACTGTCTGCCACAATGCAAGGTCGCCCCGCTCTGGCGACCCCTGCTTTTTCAACCGCAATCTGCTCCCGGTTACTGCCCAACCAGTCCATATGATCAAGGCCAATACTGGTAATCACACTGACATCGGCGTCAAGAATGTTAACTGCATCAAGCCTGCCCCCAAGGCCTACCTCAAGCACTTGAACGTCAACATTTTGTTCCCGAAAAATCCACAGCGCTGCCAGCGTTGCAACTTCAAAGTAGGTAAGGCTGATCGGACCCCTCGCCTGCTCAACCGCCTCAAAAGCAGCAATCAGGTCGCAGTCGGGCGCTTCGGCACCGTTGAGACAGATGCGCTCGTTGAAACGATTCAAATGAGGGGACGTATAGCGCCCTACGCGCAACCCGGATCGCTCCAGTAAGGTTGACGCCACCGCCACCACGCTACCTTTGCCATTTGTCCCGGCAACGGTCATGGTAATTGGCGGAGAGATAGTTACGCCCAGCGCGTGAGCAACAGCGGCGACTCGCTCCAACCCTAGATCGATTTCAACCGGGTGCTGCGATTCGAGGCGTTGCAGCCATCCACTCAGGGATAAGTGGGCCATGTGAAGGCTAGGATACGCCCCCGTCAGCTTCGATAACTTCACCTTCAAGAATTGGGGCTGGCTGTCCTGGCGGCGCCATATTGATTAACTTAGCCAGCACTCGGGCGAGCGTCTCGCGCATTTCATTGCGATGAACAATCATGTCGATCGCTCCATGTTCAAGCAAGAACTCACTACGCTGAAAGCCTTTAGGCAGCTTTTGCCTGATAGTCTGTTCGATAATATTCGGCCCCGCAAAACCTGCCCTCGCGTCAGGCTCAGCAATATTGATATCGCCCAGTAATGCCAAAGACGCAGAAACGCCGCCATAGATGGGATCAGTCAAGACAGAGATATAGGGCGTACCCTGCCCTTTCAAACGCTCAATCACAGCCGATGTCTTAGCCATCTGCATCAGGGAAATGAGTGCCTCCTGCATCCGTGCACCGCCCGAGGCGGAGAAACAGATCAATGGGAGCCGCTCTTCTAATGCCACCGTTGCGGCGCGGGTGAACTTTTCGCCCACCGCGTAGCCCATCGAACCGCCATGAAAATCAAACTCGAAGGCCAGCGTCACCACCTCGACACCGAGGATGCTGCCTCGCATGGCAATAAGCGCGTCTTTTTCTCCCGTACTGCGCTGAGCGGCGGTTAAACGATCGCGATATTTACGCTTGTCTTTGAATTTGAGGTGATCGACAGGCTCCAAATCAGAAAACAACTCCGTCGCTCCTCGATCGAGACATAGCTCAAGTCGCCGGCGCGCGCCGATTCGCATGTGATGATCACACTTGGGACAGACCTCGGCATTTCTTTCCAAATCGGGCTTGTAAAGAATGGCCTCGCATTTCACGCATTTCTTCCAGAGACCTTCGGGCACACTGGTGCGATTCGCGCTCTCGTCTTTGTTGACGCCGGACGGCAGGATTTTGTCAATCCAACTCATGAGATCCTCCAACGCGGAAACGGGAGAGTATACGAGGGTGAAGTTTTTCTATGAAGGTAAAGAGTCCACACCCGCGCGGATACTTTGTAGCATTTTTACCGCGGCGCCGTGGATCTGGATCTCCTCCAGATCAACGCCGGATTGCGCTTTTTGCTCCATTTCGGCGATCAATGCACTGCCCACCACCACTGCATCGGCAGATGCGGCCACCGCAGCGGCACTGGTCGCATCTTTGATCCCGAAGCCGACGGCGATAGGCAGGGTTGTTTTCTGACGAATGACTGAAACACTACGTGCCACCTCATCAGCATCTAATTGCCCGGACCCCGTTACGCCCCTCACCGCCACGTAATAGATAAAGCCCCGCGCCCGCTCAACAATAGTCTGTATTCGCGCCTCTGGGGTGGTAGGAGATATCAGAAAGATATTGTCTAGACCAACGGACTCCAGCGCACCATCAATGGCGCTGACCTCCTCGGGCGGCAGATCCACGGTAATAAGGCCGTCGACACCCGCTTCAGCGCTGGCCGCGGCAAACGCATCATATCCGAAGCGTTCTATCGGGTTCGCATAGCCCATCATCACAATCGGAGTGGTTTCATTATCGCGCCGAAATGCTCGCACCATGTCCAGGACGCGCTGCAGGGTCATACCATTGGTCAAGGCCCGCTCGTGCGCCTTTTGAATCACCAGCCCCTCAGACATAGGATCGGAAAAAGGCACGCCGACTTCGAGCACATCAGCGCCGGCGTCAACCAGGCTATGCAGCAATGCGACTGTGCCCTCTGGACTCGGATCCCCAGCAACCACATAAGGAATCAGAACCTTCCTGTTTTTGTTCCTGAGGTCACTGAAAACGCCACTGAGACGACTCATGCCGGGCTCAGACCTCGATACCGTCGAGCGCTGCGACCGTGAGAATATCTTTGTCTCCGCGCCCGGACAGATTAACCACAATTGACTGATCCGATGTCATTTGCGCAGCCAGCTTCTCCGCATGTGCCATAGCATGGGCCGTCTCAAGCGCAGGCATAATGCCTTCAACACGAGTCAGGCGATGAAAAGCTGCCAGCGCCTCGTCGTCATTGGCAGCGACGTATTGGACCCGACCAACATCTTTGAGCCACGCGTGCTCCGGACCCACTCCCGGATAGTCCAGCCCTGCCGAGACCGAGTGCGTCTCAAGAATCTGTCCATCCTCGTCCTGCATCAGGTATGTTCGATTGCCGTGCAGTACACCTGGAGTGCCGACGGACAAAGGCGCAGCATGTTCACCGGTATCAAGGCCTTTCCCCCCCGCTTCAACGCCGTACATGGCTACCTCTTTATCCTGCAGGAACGGATGGAAAAGCCCGATTGCGTTGGAGCCGCCTCCCACGCAAGCGACCAAAGCGTCGGGTAATGTGCCGCGCTGAGCCAAACACTGCGCTCGCGCCTCACGGCCAATCACACTCTGAAAATCACGAACAAGCATCGGGTAGGGGTGCGGCCCAGCAACGGTACCGATAATGTAAAACGTGTTGTCGACATTTGTGACCCAATCCCTCATCGCCTCGCTCATGGCATCTTTGAGAGTGCGCGATCCAGAGGTTACCGAGATCACCTCAGCGCCGAGCAGTTTCATGCGGTACACATTCAGGGATTGCCTGCGGATATCCTCCTCGCCCATAAAGACGTGGCATTCAAGTCCAAGACGCGCCGCAACCGTCGCGCTGGCGACACCGTGTTGACCTGCGCCGGTCTCAGCGATCACCCGCTTCTTACCCATATGCTTGGCGAGCAGCGCTTGCCCAATCGTGTTGTTCACTTTGTGAGCGCCCGTGTGATTGAGGTCTTCGCGTTTCAGAAGGATCCGTCCCCCGCCGATGGCATCAGACAACCGGGACGCCTCATAAAGCGGCGACGGGCGACCGACATAATGCGCCAAGTCCTGGTCAAACTCCTGCTGAAAGGCCGCGTCTTCCCTGAGGCGACAATACAACGCTTCAAGATCCGTTAATGCAGACATCAGCGTCTCAGCGACGAATTTGCCACCGAAACGACCAAAGCGGCCTTGCGCGTCAGGCATCGAAGCCAATAATTCAGAAGTTACTTTACTGTTCATAATCCACCGTAGGTCATGACCGATTGAGTGGCTTCAATAAACGCCCTCATCCGGCCCTCGTCCTTCACTCCTTTTTCCTTCTCCACGCCGCTACTGACATCCACTGCTGCAGGCTGCACCCGCAAGATGGCCTCAGCGACATTCTCAGCGGTCAGTCCGCCAGCCAGCATCACTCGGTGCCCAAGCCCACGACTCACCCAGTCCCAGTTGAAGCGCTGGCCGGTACCACCGAACTGGCCACCATGGGCACTGTCGAGGACCAGCCCCAATGCGCTCTGGTAGGCCTGATCAATAGCAGCCAAGTCAATCTGGGCGGTCATGGCCACAGCCTTCAGATACGGGCGAGCAAATTGCTCACAAAACGCAGGAGACTCATTGCCATGAAACTGCAATACATCCAGCTCGATACGATCGAGCACGGCCTCAACCGTGACAGCCTCCGGGTTTACAAACAGACCCACCATCGTCGCGGAAGCGTCCACCACCTCGCGGATTTCACGCGCTGATTGATCGCTTACCGATCTGGCACTGCCAGGGTGAAAAACGCAGCCGACTGTGTCTGCTCCCAGTTTCAGAGCAAGCTCGGCATCCTGGGGCCTCGTAATGCCGCATATCTTGATGCGCACAGCCTGTCCCTGCTCCTAAATCCCTATTCTAGCAGTATCAAAGGCCTCAGAGTCGGGCCTCAATAAGGGTCGGGCCATCAGGTGTCACCGGAAGGCAAAATTCATCGGGATAGGTGACAGAGACAAGATATAAGCCCTCGGCGGGCGCCGTCTCGGCCGCTTGTGTGCGGTCGCGGCTCTCCAGCACACGCTCGAACCAGTGAACCGACTGCGACTCCGATCCAACACTCAGCAAAGAACCCACAATATTGCGCACCATATGATACAGAAAAGCGTTTGCGGTGATATTGACGATCACGTAGTCGCCGCGACGGATCACTTCGCAAGAAGTCACGCAGCGATGGGGTGAGGACGCCTGACATGAGGCGGCACGAAAGGCGCTGAAGTCCCTCTCACCAATAAGGCTGCTCGCCGCCTGGTTCATGAGTTCAATATCCAGTGGGTGTCGCCACCAGCTAACCAAGCCACCCAGTAACGCGGGGCGGATCGGGCTATTGCAAATAACGTAACGATAGCGCCTCGCTGTTGCGCTAAAGCGCGCATGAAACGAGGGACTGACGCCCTGAGCCCAATGGATCCGGATATCTGCAGGCAGATGTCGGTTTGTGCCCATCACCCATGCTTTGAGGCTCCTGCCGACGGGATCGTCGAAATGCACCACCTGCGCAAACCCGTGAACACCGGTATCGGTCCGCCCCGCACAAGTTGTTTTAATTGCCTCACCGGAAATCTCACTGAGCGCTCTCTCAAGTGCTTCCTGCACGGTTGGAATACTCAGATGAGGCTGGGCCTGCCAACCGTGATAGTGGCCTCCGTGGTACTCAACCCGCGCTGCAACGCGACTACCCGGGGCAAGGGGCGCATCAGAGAATCTCAATGAATCACGATGCCTCAAGACGCAGCAATAGCTCTCGTGCTTCTGCCTGCTGCGC
>CALKMV010000007.1 GCA_938091485.1 uncultured Luminiphilus sp. | reverse complement strand
CACTGCGTCTGCGCGGGGCGCTCGGTGGATGGTGTGCGTGACGACCGCCGTGGCGTGGTCAAATTGGCGCTCGATCACAATGGAGTTGAGATCAGCAACACGATCCCGAAGGCCGCGAGGGCCAATCCCTTCGAGCCGCTCAACGGCATACTCGGTTCACAGGGGGAGCGCTGGGCAGCACTCAACTCGAAGGTGCCCCACTCCGACGCCGAGCGACTGATCGCGGCGACGGAGGGGGCGATCGAACCTTACCGTGATCGCATGGCGGCATGCGGGGTGACCATGAGCTTTCTTTACATTGCCATTGCACAGCATATTTTCAGCTACGAGCCCGTGCTCAGATGGTTTGACGAATGGCTGCCCGTGCATCGACACGTACCCGAACCGGATTTTCTCAGCGGATTGGAAGAGCCCGCGCCTAACCCAGAGGGGCGTGAGTTGGTCGATGAAATTCGCAGCAAAATCGTCGAGGTCTTTGCCGAGTTTGGTGCTGCCAGCAACCAGATTGGCAAGACCTACCCGATGCTAGCAAGCCTCAACCCCAATAGCCGCAGCGTGTTGCGCGCCTTGAAGACAGAGCTCGACCCCGAAGGCCTGATCAACCCTGGCGCACTGGGGGATTTTTCTGCCTGAGATCCGAGCCGGAACGGTTGGCCCAAGGTGACCCGCTCAATGCATGGACACTCTGCTAGAGAGGCCGTCGGCTAGCCGTTACCCTCATGCACCTCGAGCGAGACCAGCTCGTACTGGGTCATCATGTAACCCGTCACCTGTGCCTTAAGCAGCACAAACTCGCCATCAGCTGTCACCCATACCTCATAGGGGGGATGCTCATTGGTCTCGTTCGAGCCCTCCGCAGTGCTGCCCCGCTCGCCGTAGCAAAAATGCAGCGCATCGAAGGTGCCAGCTCCCACGGTAATGGTCTCTTCACCAATAAATTCAATAATCATCCCTGGATGGTGCCAGACCAACGATGGCCCGGTTGCACCGCGATGATCAAGCGAGGTCATCAGAAAACGATCAAAGGTGTGGACCTTGGTGCCCTCGCTTCGATCAATGACCGCGAGGTGCCAGGCATCCCCCTGAATGGGATGCGTGCCAAAAATCGCAGGGCGTTCGTCATAAGCCTCGTGCTCTGAAAAGCGACCGCGCTCAACGGTCCAGCCCTCGCAGTCGGCTCTCTTGTCACCAAAATAAAACCAGCTGCTGCCCTGCTGCTCATCACCGAGCGACAAGCGCACAAAGGCGTCGAGCGTGTCCCAGTCTTTATTCTTCGTCAGCGTGACATCCCGCAACACATTAGGCTCGTCATCAATCTCACAGTGCGCACGCAGGGTGCGGCGCCCGTCACCGTGTACGGTAATCGTAAAGTGCTCGCGGCCCCGCTCCAGGCCCTCGCGACCAGGCTTACTACTGGTGTAATGGATATGTCCGCGCAGGGTTTTGTGGGGACGCATAGCGAGCTCCGGGGGACTGAGGCTGTCTTTGCCATGGTGCCACAAAGCGCCTAAGGTGTAAGGCATCCAAGGTCTCTGGGCACAACAATAATCATGTCCTCCTCGCCGGATAAAACAATCGCCAGCCCTCCCACGGGGCGACCCCCAGAGGGCATCTACCCGGGCTGGTGGATCGTTTTTGCCACGGGGTCCGGGCAGTTGATTCAGGGCGGTTTTGTGTTTTGGAGCATGGGGCTCTATACCGCCACCTTCGAGGACGTCTTCGGTGCGCCCCGGGCCCAGATCAATCTCATCGAGACCTGCCTGACCGTTGCCACCAACCTGCTCTCCCCATTGGCCGGCATCTTGATCGACCGCTGGTCGATCCGGCATCTGATGATGATCGGCATGACCGCAATGGGACTGGGGCTACTGATTCTGAGTCAGGCGGGCACGCTGCTTCACATATGGGTGGTCTGGGCCAGCCTGATCCCCTTGGGTGTGCTCTTGATCGGCGCGATTCCCAGCGCCGCGTTGATCAGTCGCTGGTTTATCCGCCGGCGTGGACTCGCGCTGGGTTTGGCAGCCACCGGTAGCTCACTGGGTGGCTTTTTAATGCCTCCCTTTATGACGTGGATGTTTTTGGAGTGGGATTGGCGAACAGGACTGATGGTGGCGGGCTGCATCTGCTTTGCGTTCCTGCCGATTTTTTACTGGCTGCTGCGTAACCAGCCCGCTGATCTGGGCCTTAGCGGTGAGCCCGCTGCTCCGGAGCGTGCCGATGCATCCGCAATGGACGCGACGGTAGCAGCAGATGCACGGAACTGGGGCATCCCCGATCTTCTGAGGAGCCAAATCTTCTGGCTACAAATGATCGTCTCGGGCTCCTTGCTGGCGGTGACGCTCGGCATGCTGGCCAATCTGAGCCTGCACGCAAAGGATCTCGGGGTGACCGGGCAATCCACGGCACTTCTCTACTCGATCATCGCGGTCTGCTCTTTCAGCGGCAAAGCCCTCACCGGCTATCTCATGGACCGGCTGGGTATTCAGCGCTGTGGTTACCTGATTTGCCTCTTCCTCAGCACCGGTCTATTGATTTTGCTGCTGGTGCAGAACTACACCGGGCTGCTCGCCGGTGCCTTTGTGATGGGATTGGGATACGGCGGCGTGGTGCCCATTTGGACCAATATGCCTGCCCGAACTTTTGGCGCCGGCAGCGTGGGGCGCGCGTTGGGTGTGATGAATCCACTGCATATCCCGATTACCGCAACCAGCGCACCGCTGGCGGGCTACATCAGCGACACCACGGGCAGTTATGATGGGGTGTTCTGGATGTATGGCGGCTGTTGTGCTCTGGCGGCCATCGGGCTCACAATCATGGGCTCGGTACTGCGGTCGCCCGACCATCATTAAACAGTCACAAGGCGACAACAAGACCATCACGAAGGGTCACGCAAAGCGATTATGGGCAAATCAGAAAACATCCCTCCATCCCTGGCAGATACCAATGTGAGCGCCTGTCACCCCAGCCACCAGATTCTGTTTGAGCCGGTGCAAATCGGCCCAGTGACAGCGCCCAATCGCTTCTATCAGGTGCCCCATGCGAGCGGCATGACCGAGACCCACCCCCGGGTACGCGCGGCGTTTCGCGAAACCAAGGCCGAGGGTGGCTGGGGCGTCGTGAGCACGGGCGCGGTCTCGATTCATCCGAGTTCCGATGACTCACCCCTGCCCTTCGCACGACTCTGGAATGATGCCGATATCGCCTCCCACGCGCTATCCACCGAGGCGATTCATCGCCACGGGAGCCTCGCGGCCGTGGAGCTGTGGCATGGGGGCGCGGTGGTCATGAACCGCACTTCGCGCCTGCCGCCGCTCTCACCCTCGGGCATTTCTTGGGCCGCCACCCACGTGGGCTTTATGGGACAACAGCGACCCAAAAAAATGACCGGGGCTGACATCGACGAGGTGTTGCACTGGCAGCGGCTTGCGACGCGACGCGCCCTCGACGCGGGCTTTGACATTCTTTATGTGTATGCCGGCATGGGTTACCTCGGCTACGAGTTCTTGCTACCCGAATACAACCACCGCGACGACGGTTATGGAGGCGCCTTGGAAAACCGCGTGCGCTTCGTTCGAGAAATGCTGGAGGTGACTCGTGACGAGGCCGGCAGCCGCGCGGCGGTGGCGCTGCGCATTAGCCTTGAGGAACTGCGAGGCAAGGCTAGTGACCATTACGAGAGCGAAGCTCACGGCGTTGTCAGCCTGCTCTCTGACGTACCCGATCTCTGGGACGTAAAAATGGATTCGAGCCCCACGGACTGCGGTGCCTCGCGCTTCAGGCCAGAGGGCGCCCACGAACGCATTATCGACTTTGTGAAACGAGTGACCGATCGGCCGGTGGTCGGCGTGGGTCGCTTTACCTCACCCGACACCATGGTGTCGCAGATTCGGCGTGGCGTGCTGGATTTGATCGGCGGCGCACGCGCGAGCATTGCTGACCCCTTCCTGCCTAGCAAGATCCGGGAAGGCAACAGTGACGGTATCCGCGAATGCATTGGCTGCAATATCTGCATCGCAAGCTGGCACGACGGCGTGCCGGTACGCTGCACCCAGAATGCTACGGCGGGTGAAGAATGGCGTCGTGGGTGGCACCCCGAGCGATTCGCTCGCACAACGCAGCCAGACAGCGTGCTGGTGGTGGGCGGTGGTCCCGCGGGGTTGGAAGCCGCTCTAATCGCAGCCAAACAAGGCTTTGAGGTAACGATTGCCGAGCAGACCGCTGACTGGGGTGGCCGGGTGCTGCAGGAAAGTCAGCTACCCGGTATGAGCACCTGGCGCAGGGTTCGCGATTACCGCGTGTGGGCGTTATCGCAACTGGGCAACGTGTCGATGTATACCAACAGCGCGCTCGATGCCGAGGCCGCCCTGAGCTTTGGTGCCGACCACATCGCGGTGGCGACCGGGGCGCGTTGGACCAAGCGGCTTTATTCGTCGCTGGAGATCCCCGCGGCACCCCTCGATCTACCGCAGATATTGACCCCCGAGGACGTATTCGCCGGCACCGTAGCGGGTGATCGCGTGCTGGTCTTTGACTACGACAACTATTACCTGGGCGGCGTCATCGCCGAGCACTTGGCCGAGCAAGGCAAGGTCGTCAGCTATGCCACCCCAGCGGGGCACGCCTCCGCCTGGACCTTCATGACCAATGAGCTGCCTTTTGTGTATCAGGCGCTTGCGCGTCGAGACGTCGCCATCCACACCACCACCAACCTGATGAATTTCGATGGCAATCGGGCGGCTCTGCAGAACCTGTTTAATGCCACGCCACTCGAGATCGAGGTCGATGCCATCGTGATCGTCGGTCACCGGGATCCAGAGGATGCGCTTTACCAGTCGCTGGTTGGCGCTAGGGCCCCTAACGACTCGTCCTCGATCCAGTTATTGGGTGATGCGCTCGCTCCCGGTGCCATTGTGCACGCGGTGCACAGCGGTCACAGTTTTGCTCGAGGACTGATCGAAACAGACACCCTGTACTTACGCGATGAGCCGCTAGTACCGGCTGAGCCTGCCAGAGTCTTCCCCCAGCGGTGAGTACCGAACAGCCCACCGCGCTGGCATCACTCGAGCAGACCCTGCCTCGGGCCAGCTATCTCGATGCAGGCGAATTTAAGCGCGAATATGCCGCCATCTTTGAATCAGCCTGGGTGTGCATCGGACGCAGCGATGCGCTGGCTGCGCCGGGGGATTATCTGGCTATCCGGCTCCAAGACCAATCGCTGCTGGTGGTGAAGGCTGACGATGGTGAGCTAGGCGCTTTCTACAATGTTTGTCGGCACCGCGGCACGGAGCTGGTCCCACTCAAGGATCCTGGCCCGGTCAGCGGCCAGTTTTCTCACAGCATTGTCTGCCCCTACCACGCGTGGAGCTATCATCTCGACGGTCGTCTGCGCGGCACCCCGCATCTGGCCATCGACACAGACGGCGTGTCGCTACACACCATTCCACTGGCTGAGTGGGGCGGTTTTATTTTCGTCTGCCTAGCCCCCCATACCGAGCAGTCCCTAGCGCTGGCGTTAGGCGATGGCACCGAGCGTCTTCATCGCTACCCGCTCTCAGACCTGATAGTGGGTCAGACCATTACTTACGACGTTCAAGCAAACTGGAAAGTCATCGTCGAAAACTACAACGAGTGCTATCACTGCGGCCCCGTGCATCCTGAGCTGTGCCAGATTGTGCCTGCGTTCAGGCAGGGCGGCGGCAACGGGCTCGACTGGGATGACGGCGTGCCGCATCGTGAAGGCGCAAACACCTTTACTACCTCAGGCATCACCACGCGGGCGCCGTTCCCCGGTCTCAGCGAGACCGAAAAAACCCATCACAAGGGCGAACTCTTTTATCCCAACCTGATGCTCAGCCTGTCGATGGATCACGTTGCCGCGTTCTACCTGTGGCCTCAGGGTGCGGGTCATACCCGGATTCAATGCGACTTCCTGTTCCACTTTGATGAAATCAGCAAACCCGATTTTGATGGCTCTGATGCCATTGAATTCTGGGATGTGGTGAACCAGCAAGACTGGCGGATCTGCGAGAGCGTGCAGCGCGGCATGCACAACAAGGTATTCGAGCACGGCTACTACGCACCCATGGAAGACTACAGCCTCGACATCCGCCGCTACGTGCGCGCAAAACTCGACGAGGCCAACAACTAGTGCTCGCAAGCCGGGTACCCGCGCGCTGGCGCTTGTTCAGCGTGCTGTTTTTATTGAGCTTTTTGTCTTACTTGATGCGCCAGAACATTCACGTCGCGGGCGAGTTCATGATGCCCGAGCTCGGCATCAGTGAGATCCAGATGGGCTGGATCTACGCCGCCTTTATTTGGGGTTACGCCTTGTGCCAGCTTCCAGGTGGTGTCTTCGGAAAGCTATTGGGACCGCGGGTGGCCCTGACCTGCGCGGGGGTCGTCTGGGTCATCACCACAGCGCTAACCGGGTGGCTACCAGGTGAGGTTTTTACCACCGGCGCGGGTGTGATCGGCTGTTTGCTAGTCGTGAGATTTTTCGTCGGCGTCGCCCATGCGCCGATCTATCCGATTCAGGCTGCTGTGGTGGAACGCTGGTTCCCAGTGGGCCATTGGGCGCTGCCTAATGCTGTGGGTAGCACAGGTCTTACCTTAGGCGCCGCACTGGCGCAGCCGCTGGTCGCGGTGGTGATGGTCTACTGGGGCTGGCGGGCCTCGTTTTATGTGTTCATCCCGCTGGGCATCGCGCTGTTTTGGTTGTGGTGGTGGTATGCCACCGACGATCCCGCCGAGCACCCCGCTATGACCGAAGGCGAGCTGGCAGCTATTCGGGCGAATCGAGAGCAACTGACGCCCAACGCGGGATTCGGCGTATGGCGACAGCTCATCCGCAATCGCGACACGCTGCTGCTGACCTGCGCCTACTTCGCCGAGAACTGCATTTTCTATCTGTTCTTCACCTGGTTCTTTCACTATCTGGTGACCGAACTCGGCTTCAGCATTCTCGAGACCGGTTTTCTCGCTTCACTCCCCTGGCTCTGTGGCGCGGTGATGGCTTCAGTGGGGGGCTACGCCTGCGACACGCTCTGCGCCCGGCTCGGGCCACGGCTAGGGTGCCGCATCCCAGCCATCACCGGGCTCATTGGCGCCGGGATTTTCCTCTACGCCGGGCTATATGCCAGCTCCCCCTATACCGCAGTTGCGTTGCTATCGCTCTGCTTTGCCAGCACCCAACTCACCGAGGGCGCCTACTGGTCCGCTCAGACCTATATCGCCGGACCCTACACAGCGCCGGCCTGCGGGGTGATGAACACGGGGGGCAACTTTGCAGGCATCGTGGTGGCACCACTCATGCCCTATCTCGCCAGCCACGTCGGTTGGGTCACAGCGCTTTCAACCGGCACCGTCATGGCGTTTGTGGGCGCCGCGTTGTGGCTCTTTATCCGCGCAGACCAACCCTTCATTCCAAAGACCGCGACTGCCTGATCCAGCGCAGAAGGGCAGTGAATTATTTGAGGGCTTTTACGACCACGGCCAGCCAGCTCAGCATCAAGAGAAGCCCTCCCACCGGCGTAATCATCGCGAGTTGTGTGATATCTGTCAGCACCAGCGCATAAAGTGAAAACGAGAACAGCAAAACGCCTGCAATAAAGCCCGCGATGGGTAACCGCCATCGGCTCTCACTGTTTTGCGAATGCAGCGCTAGCGCCATAATGACCGCAGCATGGATCAGGTGGTACTGCGCCGCCGTCTCCCAGATATCGATGCGCTCTGGCGAGACAGCGGCTTGTAATGCGTGCGCTCCAAAGGCACCCGCAGCCACTCCAGTCATACCAAGCAAGCCGGCGACCAACAACCAAAGGTTCATTGCCGGCGCCGTGTCACGATGTTGATGCCCGAGCCTCCCCGCGGGGGATCCGCCAGGGCTTTCCCCCACACTGCGCCCTGTTAGGGCAACTGGCAGTGCAACCTCGGCAGGGCAGCGCCTCCACTGGAGGGGATTGGTTTGTGTCGCTCATGATGTTCCCTCTTGTCCGGCACCGGACTGTAGCCGATCCAAAGCCTAATAACACCGGTAAAACCAAGGTGATCACCTTTGCTACGCGCGGGTACAGTTTTCGCCAACTTCAGGTTCGCATCCGAAATCTGCAAACTGAAGTAGAATCAGACCACCGATAGGAGGCTCGGGAGGAGAAGACACTGCTTAAACAGGGGGTCTTACCCTTTCAGCGAACAAGGGTAGCGCATGCACCAAGAGAAACCGCTCACATGACTGGAATCACTCTTCGCATAGCTTTGCTCTGGAGTACGGCGCTTTTGCCATTGTTCATTGCAGGTTGTGGTGAGGCTGAGCAGGCCAGTGGCCCGCGGTTTGGTGGCCAAGGAAGCGGTGTGCCAGTGCTGACTGAGCCCGTCCAACTCAGCGCGTTAGAGGAGACTTTGACCTCGGTTGGCACCGCGCGGGCGATGAAGTCAGTGACGGTGTACGCCGAAACCACGGGTCGTGTGACGGCAGTGGCCATCGAGGCAGACGGCGAAGTCGCTGCGGGAGAGCTGCTGCTGCAACTCGATGACCGAGATGAGCAGCTAGCTGTCGAGCTCGCTACCGTGCAGCTGGCTGACGCGGTGCGATTGGTCAAACGCTACACCACCGTCAATGCACGCGACGCGAATATCCCCGAGAGCCAACTCGATGACGCCCGCGCTGCGGTCGACAGTGCCCGCATCGCGCTGGAGCAAGCAAGAGTTGACCTGGATCGACGGCAAATCACCGCGCCCTTTGCGGGCCGCGTGGGTCTGACCGAAATCGATGTCGGTGATCGCGTCGACACCAACACGCTGGTCACCACTATCGATGACCGACAAGTGCTGCTGATCAATTTTTCTGTGCCGGAAGTCTATGTGGAGCGCGTACAGCGGGGCACGCCCGTCAGCGTCAAACTGTGGGACGCCGGAGATGAACCGGTATCCGGAGAAATCGTTGCAGTTGACTCCCGCATTGATGTGAATTCTCGCTCCTTCACCGCGCGCGCCGCCATCGATAATCAGAATGACCAATTTCGACCGGGTATGGCGTTTGAGATCAGCCTGAACACGACACGCGGTCGGTTCCTGTCGGTCCCGGATGTGGCAGTGCAGTGGGGAGCAGACGGTGCCTATGTGTGGGTCGCAGAGGACGGCCGCGCAGCGCGGCGCGAAGTCCGTCTGATCAAGCGACTAGCCGGCGCTATTCTGGTTGATGGCGACCTCGCTGAAAACGAAGCGGTGGTCATGGAGGGTGTTCAGGGTGTGCGAGCTGGCGCTCCCCTGAAAATTCTGAGTGCCTCTAACCTCGATGCGGGTATGCAGGCCGCCTCTTCGTCTTCTCCAGACGCCACCAATGGCTGAAAACGGCTTCTTCACTGCCGGCGGATTGCCTGCGCTGGGTGTCCGGCGACCATGGCTGATTCTGGTGATGAATCTGCTGGTGGCTATCGGCGGACTGGCTGCGCTGCTCGCCATTGAGGTGCGCGAGCTCCCCGACGTGGATCGCCCGATCGTCTCGGTGCGCGCGTTTTTGCCCGGCGCGTCTCCTGAGACGATGGATGCCGAGGTGACCCGATTGCTCGAGGGAGCCGCCGCTCGCGTA
>CALKMV010000006.1 GCA_938091485.1 uncultured Luminiphilus sp. | reverse complement strand
CACCGGCTGTGGCTAAAAGGAGAAAAAGCGGGCCAGCGCGATATCTTTGTCGACGAGCTCCCCGGTACGCCGGATAACATTCGCTTTGATGGCAAGGATACCTTCTGGATCGCCATGCCATCGCTTCGCGCCAGCCTCGATTCGCTGGCTAGCCTGCCGCGCCTGCGCGCGCTGCTGACGTTCTTACCCATCGGCGCACTGGAGGCCGCAGCGCGGCCCGCCAGCTTTGTCATTGGCGTCAATCTTGAAGGCGAGGTGGTGCATAACCTGCAGGATCAGGACAATCCCTTTCACTACATCACGGGTGCGACGCCCTGCGGTGACACGCTGTATCTGGGCAGTCTGCGTACCGAAGCGATCGGGGCCCTCCCCCTGCCCTGACGTGAGGGTGACATGACCACAGAGAACACGGCACAGATTGAGTTCTGGAACGGCGAGACCGGGCAGAACTGGGTCACCCACGATGCGTTAATGGAAGACATGCTTCAGCCGCTCGGTGAGGCGGTACTGGACATCTTGGCGCCCGCAGTGGGTGACCGCGCACTCGATATTGGCTGCGGGTGTGGCCACACCTCTCTGGACCTCGCCAGCCGGGTCGGCCCCAACGGCGCGGTCACCGGCGTGGATATCTCCGCTCCTATGCTCACGGTCGCCACAAGTCTTGCCGGCAAGGCTGGCGATGATTCAGCGCCCATGGCATTTCTTGAAGCCGATGCGCAGACCCATGCTTTTCTGGCCTCGCATTATGATGTGGTGTTCTCGCGCTTCGGGGTGATGTTTTTTGAGGACCCTGTGGCTGCCTTTACCAATATTCGTAGCGCCATGAGTCCAGCAGGCCGGCTTGCCTTTTGCTGCTGGCAACCCCGCTCGGTGAACCCCTTTATGACCGTGCCGGCAATGGCCGCGCTTGAACTCCTGCCAGCACCGCCCCAGCCACCCCCCAGAGCACCCGGACCATTTGCCTTCGAAGAGGCCGACTATGTCGACGCCATTCTGCAAGAGGCGGGTTACCGTGATATCTGCATCTCGCCTCTCAGCCAGTTGCTGGAGTTCGGGCGTGGTCTTCCCTTGACCGAAATCGTAGAGCGCCTGGTGCAAATAGGGCCAATAGCACAAATGGTGCGAGATGCCCCTGCCGACTTGCAGCAACCAGTGCGCGACCGCGTGTCGGCGGCGGTGGCTCCGTTCTATGACAGCAGGACAGGATTGGCGCTCGAGGGACAGTTCTGGACAATCTCTGCCACAAGCTGAGCGCTCTCCAAAGATTCCCGTTTCGCCGCTGCCCGGCCGTCGCACAAGCAGACACCGCCCGGCTTCGGCTGTTAAAAGCGCTCCCCGTCGACACTCCCCCAAGCCTCTGGCGGGTCGAACAGGAGCCTTACCTGACAGCACATATGGCATAATCCGTGCCAATTGAGCTCTGGCTCCCACAGCATTTTTGAACAGGACACGCCCTATGGATACTCAAGCCCTCTTCTCACTCGCCGGACGCACGGCATTGGTCACCGGCGGCTCGCGCGGCATCGGCAAAATGATTGCCAGCGGCTTTATCGCTCAGGGAGCCAAGGTGTATATCTCCAGCCGCAAGGCGGATGTCTGCGAGGCAGTGGCTGAAGAGCTGGGGCCCAACTGTATTGCCGTGCCACAAGACATCTCGACCGTGGACGGCTGCAAAGCACTGGCCGCCAAGATGGCCGAGCTTGAATCGGGCGTGGATATTCTGGTGAACAACGCGGGCGCCGCCTGGGGCGAATCCTTCGAGACCTTCCCCGAGGCGGGTTGGGACAAGGTCATGGACCTCAACGTGAAGTCGATCTTTTTCCTGACTCAGGCGATGCATGGTTTGCTTAAAGGTGGCGCATCGGATGAGCAGCCCGCAAAGGTCATCAACATCGCCTCCATCGACGGGCTTCGGCTTAACCCCTGGGAGACCTACAGCTATCAAGCTTCCAAAGCAGCGGTGATCAATCTGACCAAACGGCTTGCTGCTCGGCTGGTGAAAGACGGTATTCTGGTTACTGGCATTGCGCCCGGTGCCTTCGCCTCGGAAATGAACAAGGCGGCACGGGATCTAGGCGATATCGTTGGTCAGCATGTTCCCGCAGGTCGCATTGGCAACGATGAAGACATGGCGGGCGTGGCCATTTACCTCGCCTCGCGTGCTGGCAACTATGTGGTGGGCGAGACCATCGCGGTGGATGGTGGCGTCGTGCACGCCTTCCTGACCGAAAGCTGGGAGGTCGACCCGGCTGGTGGTCACTGACCTTCCACAAAAAAAGCGAGCCTCGAGCTCGCTTTTTTATTGCTTCTTTGTCCCGCTGCGGTCGGACCAGGCTCTGGGCAGTTACTCGGTGCGCTCGTAGAGGCTTTCCATCAACTGATCAATGGTGAATGTCGCCGGGCGCTGCCGGGGCGGGTACACCTTCAAGGTCTCCAAAAAGCCCGTCAGTTCGACTCTGGCCATGGTCAGCCGCGGCAGCGCGGTGCGCACCCACCAATCGTTGTACGTATTCGAGTGCTCGTCTGCCCGCTCGAAGGGGTCACGACGCAAATGGAAAACCTTAGGGATGCGAAGCGTATCGAACTGCTCCCGCCAAACATCAAACTCTTTGGCGCGCTGTTCGGCGAATACCACCTTCCAGTCACCGACCCGCATCGCAGTCAACAGTCCATCATCACTCCAGTAATAAAAGGTATTTCGAGGTCCGCGGTCAGCGTCACCGGTGAGGTAAGGCAGAAAATCATAGCCATCCAGATGGTTATGGTAATCACGGCCGTTAATGTTCACGCCTGCCTTCAGCTCATCAGTCACCGTTGGACGACCCGCCGCTGACATCAGCGTGGGCACCCAGTCTTCGTGGGACATCATGTCGTTCAGGATGGTTCCTGCCGGTATCTTGCCCGGCCATCGGATCATGGCAGGCACCCTGAACCCACCTTCCCAGTTAGTGTTTTTCTCGCTTCTGAAGGGCGTGATCGCCGCATCGGGCCAGGTGTTGAAGTGCGGCCCGTTGTCGGTGCTATAGAAAACGATCGTGTTGTCCGCGATACCAAGTTCGTCAAGCTGATCCAAAAGTCGGCCGACCAGATTGTCGTGGCCCACCATGGCATCGTTGTAAAAGCCCTGACCCGACAGCCCTTCTTCCTCTTCAGGCGTATGGGTCCAGAAATGCATCCGGGTCGAGTTGAACCAGACGAAGAACGGCTTGTCCTCCTCCGTGGAGCGCTGAATAAATTGCTGAGCGCTATCGAGAAACTCAAGATCCACCGTCTCCATGCGTTTCTTATTGAGCGGGCCAGTGTCAGTCACACGGCCATCAGCAAAACTATGCACGACTCCGCGGGGACCAAACCGCTCCCGAAACGCAGGGTTCTGAGGGTAATCAGGATCTTCGGGCTCCTCCTCGGCATTGAGGTGGTACAGGTTGCCAAAAAACTCATCGAAACCATGCTCGGTCGGCAAAAACTCGTCGCGGTCACCCAGGTGGTTCTTGCCAAACTGCCCGGTGGCGTAGCCCTGCTCCTTGAGCAGCGTGGCCAGCGTGACATCTTCGGGTCGAATCCCGAGGTCCGCCCCCGGCACGCCAACCTTCGTCAGACCGGTGCGGATAGGTGACTGTCCGGTGATGAAGGCGGAACGTCCGGCGGTGCAGCTTTGCTGCCCGTAATAGTCGGTGAACTTGGCACCCTCAACCGCAATGCGGTCAATGTTGGGCGTCTGGTAGCCCATCATGCCCATGTTATTCGTAGACAAGTTCCAGAAGCCAATGTCGTCACCCCAGATAACAAGGATATTGGGCCGCTCCATCGCCGTCACTGATGCACTCACCAGCCCGATCGCGAGCGCGCTGATCTGAATAATCCGACGCAACATGCTGTCCCCTCGTCATGTTGTTGTAATGTATTTGACGGGCGTAAGCGTACTTGAACAGGGGCCAATTGGCGATGCGGACAGCCTACTGCAGGAGGCTTATAGTGCAGCCTGTTCTGGAGGGATTGTGATGGGATCGGTGGTATTCAACGGGCAGCCAGTGCGGCCGGGAAAAGTGGTGTGCGTCGGGAAAAACTACGCTGCCCACATCGAGGAAATGGCGTCGGTCCCCGCTGAAAATATGGTGGTGTTCATGAAGCCCGCGACGTCGATCGGCACCGATTTGTTCGCGGCACTGGATGAGCCCCTTCACTACGAGGGCGAGATCTGCCTCCTGATACAAGGCGATGAGGTGGCGGGCGTCGGCTTTGGCCTGGATCTCACCAAACGCGAAACGCAGGCAAAACTTAAAGCCTCAGGCCTGCCCTGGGAGCGCAGCAAGGCCTTCACCGGGTCAGCTCTGTTCAGCGAATTTGTGACCGCACCGGAGGACCTGACGCAACTGGGCGTGGAACTAATGGTCGACGATCAGTTACGACAAAAAGGCCATGTCAGCCTGATGCTATACCCACCCGATGTGATTATGAGTGAGCTCCGCCGGTTTCTTGTGTTGGAGGATTTCGACATCGTCATGACCGGCACACCGGCAGGGGTAGGTCCCGTGCAGGCCGGCGAGCGATTCCATGGCCGGATACTCGACGGAGACCGGGAGCTCATCAGTGGGGAGTGGCCGGCACAGTAGCGTGCTCGAAGCACCCTGCCGACAACGTGAACGGCCGGCGAGGCATGGGGCAGTGACATTCTGGTTATCGGCTCTGCCGTTCACGCAAAGAGGGACCTCTGCTTATTGACCAATCGTCCGCCCATCGGTCTGGCGAATTTCCTGTGTCAGTGATTGTCACGCGCTGGCTTTTTCAGTACCGTCAGAGAAACCAGTGAGCGAGACCCATGCAAGCGATTCTCAAGCTGGACGTGTCGGGTCAACCCAGAGGGTGGCTGACACTGAACGAGGCGATCACCGCCTACGCCCGCGGCGATGTTCTTTACGGCATCGGGGAATCCCTTCCCCCCGTGTTTGGGGGCATCCAGCGACTCACCGGCATCCGCTCAGAAATTGTCCTGCAACCGATTGTCGCGCTCGAAGGGCGAGTGATGAATCACTTCACGCCGCCGCTTTGCAACCGCACGCTATTTCGGCGCGACGACCATCGCTGCCTCTACTGTGGCGGTCAGTTCAATCGCAGCGAATTGACCCGGGATCACGTCATACCCATTTCCCGCGGCGGCAGCGACAAGTGGGAAAACGTGGTCGCGGCCTGCAAGCGCTGTAACTGGCTAAAAGACTGTCAGACGCCGGAAGAAGCCCACATGCCGCTTCTTGCTGTGCCATTCAGGCCCAACACTTACGAGTGGCATTTTCTGGCCAAGGAGCGGGTCTTGGCGGACCAGATGGAGTACCTCTCCCAGCAGTTCAAGGCCGAGCGCGACTGGGCAAATTGAGTCCTAGCCGCGGCTTAGCCTCACCCGCCCCCGGCGTCAGTTCTCAACAATGCCAGGCGCGCATGTGATCGATCACACGCCGCCTCACGTACGAACATCCAACGATCAGCCCTCACACCCCGGATAGTTCACCGCCTCGCTATCGGTTAGTCTCAACGTTTGGCTGCTGGGCATGACCCGGCCTTGAAAAGGAACACCGATCACTGTGCCCACCGATAAGATCATTTCATTGATTGGCATGCCCGGAAGCGGCAAAAGTACGATCGGTAAGGCGTTGGCAATGCGGCTTGATCTCGACTTGGTCGATGCTGATGGCTTGATCGAGGCGCAGGAAGGCCAATCTTTGCAACAGATTATGGATGGCAGGGGCAATGACGCGTTCAAAGCCATCGAAGAGCAAGTGTTAACGAGCATGCCGCTCTTTCCCTCCGTGATCTCTACCGGAGGCTCGGTGATCTATAGCGAGAGCATTATGGCGCGGCTCGGCGCCGCCTCAACGCTGGTATACCTGCGGGCGCGATTCGATACGATCGAGTACCGCGTATCCCTCGCTCCCCAGCGGGGCATCGCCGCTCACAGCGAGCAGACGTTGCAGGACCTTTACAAAGAGCGCGTGCCACTCTACGAGCGATACGGGGAGATTGTGGTCGACTGCGACGATGCTACGCCAGAAGAGATTGTCGAGACGATTGTTACCCAAGTGGATTGAGGCGGACACTGTCTCGACCCTTTTCGCACCGCCCAACACCGCAAACCGATCCTTTCCCTCGGGCTACGACGACTCTCCGACAGCGGCGATGCGCAAGCGGAGCAAAATCGTTAAGGGGAACTTGCCTTTATACATCCAAATCGACCGCTGCACTTAGCTTAATTTGTTATGTGCGATATACCCCTTCAGACCAAAAAATTTCTTGTGACCTGCATGACACTGCGCTCTGATGGCGCGAACCAGCGGTCGTCGCTGGTCTTTTGTTCAGAATCATCGGGGGGTGGTTTATGGGTGAGAGAAATACAACTGTAGTCACGGAGGAGCCGGCTGAAGAATTTTTTGATCCGGCAATGACAGAGGTGGACGACGAAGAGTTCGAGTCACTGGATTTTGCAGAAACAGTGACTGAAAAAGCGCTTAAAGCAGCAAAGCGTCGTCGTGCTGAGGAACGTCTGGAGATGCTGAGGCTCCGTGAGGAGCTTGGAGACTACGACCTCGACTTTGGCGAGGAGCTCTAGTCAGGCAATATCCGAGGGTCCGGAGACTTGATCACGGATTTCCTGCTGCCACTCGAATACATTGAGTTCGATGAAGACGAACGCAAATAGCCATAGCGCAGCGTCCCAGAAATCCAAAAAGTCTCCCTTGAAGCCCCAGTAGATCGCGGCCACCACCAGGGTGGCGTAAAGCATGATCTTCAGGCTGTTGGCCACATTGGCCATCGGCCGGGAACCCCCTCCCCACCGCGTCAGCAGCCTCACCTCAATCTCAAGCAGTATGACCACCAGAATCCAGGCAGCCGAGTTGATCACATCGACCAGGGCCAGACGCTGGCCCTCCAACAGCCCAGCTGGTGAGGCGATGACGTTGTCGAGCCCCGAGACAAGCCGCGTATCCGCACCAAACTGGCCACAGTTCTCAGCCGTTAGCGGAACAAAGTCATCAAGCTTGACCATGTAGGCCCACCCCTCGCTGGCCCGCGTACAGGCGTCTCCCATCAAAAGCTCACTCGGTAGCAGCGTGCGCCACTCACCAAAGTAGCCGAGGAAAGCCATCACGATTGCCAGCGTGCACAGCATACGCACACCGTGGATAACGAAGCGCAGGGAGCCTCGCAGCCGATCATCCGGAATCACTGCTGTCTCGAGCTCAAAAAGCAGCAGCAAGATCACCCAAGCGAGGGTATCGAGCGTAGCGGAAAACAACTGAATACCCATTGCAACCTCTTCGCCGGTCGCAATGGCAAATCGCGCGCTATCGATCTCCTCGGCAAAAAACAACCAGATATTCAGAGACAGCAATGCGTAGGTGAGATATTTCACCCAGCGGAAAATCTGATAACCCAGTGCAGAATCCATTAGCAGTGACTGCCGAAATACCGCCGGTTGAGAGTGATGAACAAGACCTCAGACCTGCAACAACAGGTGCTCTCGCTCCCAGGAGCTGATGACGCGATTAAACTCTTCGAACTCGTCGAGCTTTACCGCAGCGTAGGCGCGCATGAACAGCTCACCAATCATGGCCTGCAATTCAGGTGTGTTGTTCAATTTGCGCACACCCTCTTCCAGCGTTCTTGCCACACCTATACTGTCCTCGTTAGCTGTTCCCTTATGAGGTTCGGACGGTTGAAGGTGCTGGCGCATGCCCAGAAGCCCACTGGCCAGGGTCGCTGTGATCGCTAAGTAGGGGTTGGCGTCTACGCCGGGGAAGCGATTTTCTATCCGCAAATTGGCAGTATCAGAGTTTGGCACCCGGAATGCGGTGGTACGGTTATCAAAGCCCCAGCTCAGATTAATTGGCGCAGAAATATCCGGCGCAAGACGGCGATAAGAATTCACGTTGGGCGCATAGAAGCTGATGAGCTCGGGCGTGTAGCGCTGCAGGCCGGCCATAAACTCCATCATGGCCTGACTCGGCTTCCCATCATCGGTAGCAAAAATGTTCTTACCCGTCTCCAGATCGATCACACTCTGATGAATGTGCATCGCCGACCCCGGCTCGCGCTGCATGGGCTTGGCCATGAACGTCGCGTACATATTGTATCGCTGAGCAGTCTCTCGAACCGTGCGCTTGAAAACAAAAACTTGATCGGCCATCGCCAGCGGATCGCCATGGTTGAAGTTAATCTCTAACTGGGCGGCACCGTTCTCATGAATCAGCGTATCGACATCCAGCTGTTGCTTGTCGGCAAAGTCATACATGTCCTCAACGAAGTCTTCAAACTCTGCCACAGCATCAATGCTGTAGGAGAGACGCGCCACCTCTCGGCGACCTGAGCGCCCCTTGGGTGGCATCAGCTCATAATCGGGGTCGGTGTTTTTGTTGACGAGATAAAACTCCACCTCGGGCGCTACCACCGGCTTGAGACCGGCTTCTTCGTAGAGTCCCAGCACGTAACGCAGTACGTTGCGGGTAGACAGTGGGTGCGGCTCGCCATCAGCCTTGTAGCAATCGGCAATGACCTGCCCAGTCGGCTCGCGCCCCCAGGGCACCAGCCTCA
>CALKMV010000005.1 GCA_938091485.1 uncultured Luminiphilus sp. | reverse complement strand
GATGCGGTATCGGTAGGTGCAAATGCGCCTGCATCTAACAAGGAGTGGCGTGTGAGCGAACCCATGGTGTGGCTCTGCCTCGGTGCACTGGGGGTTCAGAGTGCGCTGTTTCTGACGAAGGATCTGTTGCCCAGCCACTTCTGGGCGCTCACCGTGTTCAACTGGAGTTGCCTGTTCGCACTGCCTTACGCGATTAACGCTTCACTACTATGATGGCAGTCGCCGAGTCGCCCGCTTATCGGTGATCAGTTCGTTCAACTCTTGTGCGTGGTGGACAGTCGCGTCCCTCTGCCTCAGAGGTTCGGCGCGTCATGATCTACCTGTTGGAAAACGCATCGGCCGATCAGGCATTCGCTGACAGCACCACCTCGTAAAGCGTGTACACCAGCTTTCCATCCGGGCCTAGCGCACCCGCACCGACGGCTTGAATGCGATTAAGCCAGGTGTAGCGCTCATCGCCGGTTTGAAAAGTAGGTGCTGTCGCAATCAGCCCGCTGTTCATATCTGCCCGACCGCCGTACTCCACGTAAATAAAGGCGCCATCATCGGTCTCCAGCGTTAACCGCACATCAACGCACCCCATGGAAGGGTCATCGCCGATGGTGAGCCAGTCCGCCGCATCGTTGGCTGCCAGACGAGCTCGAATGCGCTCGCCCTCCACTTCGACGCTGGTCACGTCCACAAGTAGTCTGGCCCCTTTAGGTCCCTTGCCCACTTCGATACGTTGTCCTAGTTGGGCCGTGATCGTACCGATCTCAACCAGTTCGGCGGTTGCTCTCATGGTATTTTCCTCAGGTTGGTTACCCGCGGCTTGCAGTAGTCATGGAGATGATGGCGCGGAATGCAGGAGTCGAACCTGCGACCTTCGGTTTCGTAGACCGACGCTCTATCCAGCTGAGCTAATTCCGCGTGATGCGACTGAGGCGGCGCCTCGTCGGGGCGCGTAGTATACACACTTGGCAAGGGCTCGCCAGCGGCGGAGTCGGCGCATTTCACCTGCAGCTCCAAGGGTGGGCGCGCTCAATTAATCGCCGTCAGGCTTACGTGTTACGAGGTCGACAAACGACAATGCAGATTCTGGTTGATGCCGACGCGTGCCCCGTGGTGGTCCGCGATATTCTTTATAGAGCCGCCCAAAAACGCTCCCTGACATTAACGCTGTTTGCCAATCAATCGTTTCAGGTGCCCGCGTCACCACTGATCAGCCTGTATCAAGTCGCCAAGGGGCCGGACATGGCGGATCATGAAATTGCCGCGCGGGTGGAGGAGGGCGATCTAGTGATCACTGCTGATATCCCGCTGGCCAGCGAGGTGCTGGAAAAGGGCGCTCTGGTCATTACTCCGCGGGGTGAGCGCTACACGGAAAACAATATTCGTCAGCGCTTACAGATGCGTGACTTCATGGAGACCATGCGCGCTTCGGGCGAACACACGGGAGGTCCACCACCGCTTAATCAGGCGGACAGGAAGGCCTTTGCGGACCAGTTGGACCGGGTACTGACCCGCGCTGGGCGCCGGAGTTAGTTCGTTATCCGGCGCTGCTCCCGCTATTGACGACCGGCTGCGCCGCGCGGTCACTGCACAGAATCACCAACAAATTGCTGACCATCGCTGCCTTACTCTGGGCGTCAAGTTCGATGATCTGTCGTTGCGTGAGCTGATCGAGTGCGGCCTCCACCATACTTACCGCACCTTCAACGATCTTGCTGCGTGCGGCAACAATAGCCGACGCCTGCTGACGCTGCAGCATAGCGCTGGCGATTTCGGGCGCGTAGGCGAGATGGCTGATACGAGCCTCTAACACTTCGACACCCGCTGTGCCGAGACGATCTTGGACCTCAGTCTTCAGGATGTCACCGATCTCATTGGTGCTGCCGCGAAGTGTGATCGATTCGCCCTCGTGGTCATCATATGGGTGGCTGGTAGCCATATTGCGAATTGCCGCTTCACTTTGAATGGCCACGTAGTCCTCGTAGTCGTCGACTTCGAAAACGGCTTCTGCAGTGTCGACCACCCGCCACACCACAACGGCGGCGATCTCGATTGGATTCGCTGCCGAGTCATTCACCTTCAGCTGCCCGCTCTCGAAATTGCGGATGCGCAGCGAGACTCGCTGCTTGGAGTAGAAAGGGTTGGCCCATCGTAGTCCGAGCCCGCGGTCGGTACCCACATACTGCCCAAACAGTTGCAACACGCGGCCCTCGTTGGGCGCGACCATGTAAAAGCCGGCGAGACAAATGAAGGCCAGCAAGGTGATCACCACGGCGAGAATCTTGATGGCAACGCCGCTGAGAAGGACGGCGCCCGCTATGCCCGTGACAATGGTGATGGGTAACACTGCCAACATGGGATAACCCGATGTCGTGCTCGCTTGTTGCTCATGTTGCATTGTCCGCTCCCCCAGCATGTCTGCTATTCACCATATCATGGGCTCAGGTGTCCACCCACTCGATGATTTCGGCTTCCAGGTTGTCGAGATCAGCGAGTTGCTCACTGATTGCTCTACCGGCGACCGCAACTCCTGCAGTCAGGACTGAAGCGGGGTCACCAGAGACCAAAGGATGCCAGTGCGGTAGCGACTTGCCCTCGGCTATTCGACGGTAGGCGCAAGTATTGGGCATCCACGCGAGTTCAGTCGAGCGCATTCGACGCACGTCGAGGCAGTCTTCCACTTCGCTGAGGCGCTCGGCATAACGCTCGCAGCGACTGGTCTCGGCGTTCAGCAATCTGCAAGCCACCCGCGTGTAAAACACGTCGCCAGTCTCGTCGTTCACCAGTTTATGGAGACAGCATCGACCACAGCCGTCACACAATGATTCCCATTCCTCATCGGTCATGGCGTCGAGCGATTTGGTTTCCCAGTAGCGGGTTCCAGGCATTGAGGGCTCCAGATGACGACAGGCGTGTCAGGTGTGCAGAGTCGATGGGTGAATCTGGGGGCATTATAAAAGTAGATTGTGTTGCGGAGGGCAACTGAATGAGTCGGTACCAGAAAATGCCGCATGAGCTCAGTGCGCTGCTGTCCGCCTCAAAGTGTCTGCGAAGGCAAATGAGCCGAAGAAGGGGGTCGAACAGATCTAGGGTGGTTGACTCGCATTCGACCTGCTGCATGAACGATAATACTGAGAACACGCTTGGGAGTGGCATGTTATGGATTTGGGTATCAAGGGGCGCAGGGCACTGGTGTGTGCCTCTTCAAAAGGCTTGGGACGAGGGTGTGCTGAGGCACTCGCTGCTGAAGGGGTTAACCTCATATTGAACGGCCGGGGCGGTGAGGCGCTGGAGGCCACGGCGTCGGCTATCCGAGCGGCTTATGGCGTTGAGGTGACTGCTATTCCGGCAGATATCACAACGGAGCAGGGTCAGTCCGCCGTCCTGGCGGTCTCAGAGGGCATTGATATCCTGGTCACCAATGCCGGTGGCCCGCCGCCCGGCATGTGGACAGACTGGGGTCGCGACGATTTCATCGCTGCCTTTGATGCCAATCTGCTGACGCCTATTGCCCTGATCAAAGCGCTGCTGCCCGCGATGATGGATCGCGGCTGGGGCCGCATCGTTAATATCACCAGCGTTGCCGTGAAAGCACCCATTCCAGTGCTTGGGCTCTCCAATACCGCGCGCTCCGGCTTGACCGGATACGTGGCGGGCGTGTCACGTCAGGTCGCGGGTAGCGGTGTCACCATCAATAATTTGTTGCCGGGGCTCCACGATACCGACCGGCTGGCCATGCTAGATAAGGTCGACGCCGCGGCAAGCGGCGTTAGCGAACAGGCGGCGCGAGAGTCGCGGGTTGCGACAGTGCCGGCAGGGCGGTTTGGCACGGCGGAAGAGTTCGGTGCCGCCTGCGCGTGGCTATGCTCTGACAAAGCGGGTTTTGTGATTGGTCAGAATATTCTGCTGGATGGCGGCGCCTTTCCGGGGGCCCTGTAAATGGGCTGCGGGCGATCTTCCTTGCACGGGTAACCGCCTTTTAAGTGTCCTTATCGGTTGCTCGTTCTGGCTCGCAGTCGCTGGATTAGACTGGAAGTATCCCATCGGTGTCCGCCGAGGGTTTGCACCTCGGCATAAAAAGTGTCGATCAACTTTGTTACCGGCAGATCTGCGCCAATAGTCTCACCAGCACCAATTGCGATACCCAGATCTTTGCGCATCCAGTCAACGGCAAAGCCGAAATCAAATTCGCCCCTGATCATGGTCTCCGCGCGATTGTTCATTTGCCATGATTGTGCGGCACCCTGCGCAATAACCTCCATGGCATCTGCCACATCGAGTCCAGCGCGTTCAGCGAAGTGAATACCTTCAGATAATCCCTGCAGGAGCCCTGCGATGCAGATCTGGTTCACCATTTTGGTCAATTGTCCCGAGCCGGCCGGCCCCATACGGCGAACACTTTTGGCGTAACTCGCAATGAGTGGCAGCGCGGCTTCAAACGCCGATTCCTCACCGCCGACCATGACTGTTAATACGCCGTTTTCAGCGCCGATTTGGCCGCCTGAAACGGGCGCATCCATAAAGGCCACGCCTGACTCGGAGGCGGTGTTGGCCAGATTTATCGCCAGGCTTTCCGACGTGGTGGTGTGGTCGATCAGCAGCGCTCCCTCGCGCATCGTGCGCAGCGCGCCGCGATCACCCGTTGTGACTTCTCGCACATCATCGTCGTTACCCACGCAGATCATTACCGCGTCTTGACCCTGTGCGGCTGCGTCGGGCGACGGCGCTATGAGACCGCCGTATTCAGCCTGCCAGGCCTCTGCTCTATGAGCGTTGCGGTTGAAAACGGTCACGGTATGGCCTGCTTGGGCAAGGTGGCCAGCCATGGGATACCCCATGGCGCCTAAACCGATAAAAGCCACTCGGCATTGCGAAGTCATCTGACGGCGATTCCTGTCGTAAGAAGAGAGAGATAGCGTAACCCAATCATGCCCAGAGCCGGGCGAGGTGGAGGTAATGAGCAGTAACAGTGTGGATGTGGTGATCGGTGCGGGGAGCGGGATCGGCCGAGCGTTGGTCGATCGTTGGCATGATGCCGCGGCCAGGCCGGTGCTGGCGGTGGCGCGTTTGCCTAGCGCATTGGCGTGTTTTGAGGCTCTTGAATCGGTACAGACCAGGGAGTGTGACTATAGTGACGGCGCGCTGACGGCCCTCACCGATACTTTGCTGGAGGAGGGAACGGATGTCGCGCGGTTGGTCATCTGTAACGGCGTGCTGCAGGGCGATGGCTTCCGGCCAGAGCGCGCCTTAGCCCAGATAGATGTCAGCGCTATGCGTCAGGTGTTTGAGGTAAATGCGTTTCTTCCGATGAGGCTCCTCGCTGCCCTGTCGCCCATATTGAAACGCAGCACTGCGCCCCGTGTCGCGGTGCTGTCGGCTCGAGTCGGGAGTATCGGCGATAACCGGCTTGGCGGCTGGTACAGTTATCGAGGCAGTAAAGCGGCGCTGAATATGATGCTGCAGTGTGCTGCCCTTGAATTGCGCAGGCTGAACCCTGCCGCCAAGTTACTGGCGTATCACCCTGGCACCGTCGACACCCCTCTGTCCAAACCCTTCCAAACCAATGTCGACGCCGAAAAGCTATTAGCCCCCGACACCGCTGCTGCCGCTCTCGATAAGGTGCTCTCTGAGGTGGAGTCAGATGGAATGCTGTCTTATCTGGATTGGCGGGGTGATTCGATCCCCTGGTGAGCTGTCACCTTATGCACTCGCATGCGCTGTACTTCTGTCGCGATTACAGTAGGCTACCCAACAAATGTAAAGAGAGGAAGTCTCATGAGAACCCTGATAGCAGCCTTCGTTACCGTTTTCGCACTGATTGCGCAGCCAGCACTGGCAGACGACATCAGCACCACCATCGATAATTTCCGCGGCGCGGGCGCAGGCGACTTCATTGATGACGCATACGGCTACGCGGTGTTCCCCAGCATCGGTAAAGGCGGCATCGGTATTGGTGGCGCCCACGGCAAGGGCGAAGTCTTTGTTGACGGTAAGCGTGTAGGTGAAACCAAAATGAATCAAATCACCTACGGCTTGCAGCTGGGTGGCCAGGTCTACAGTCAGATGATTTTCTTCCGTGACGAACGTGCGTTTGACGACTTTACGTCCGGTAACTTCGAGTTTGGTGCCCAGGCAACTGCAGTTGCTTTGACAGCGGGCGCGCAGGCATCCACGTCGAGCGGCGGTGGCGGTAACACTTCCTCGGGTACCGATGCGGACTCTAGCAAGGTGAACGCTGACGATAAGCAATACGATAAGCGCAGTGGCATGGCGACATTTACCATTGCCAAGGGTGGTCTGATGTACGAAGCCACCTTGGGTGGACAGAAGTTTAAGTAC
>CALKMV010000004.1 GCA_938091485.1 uncultured Luminiphilus sp. | reverse complement strand
GGTGGCCTTTAGCTTGCCCGAACTGTTCGAGATGCTGGCGAGCGGCGAGGCGCACTTGGCAGCAGCCGGCCTCAGCCAAAGTGCCGGCCGTGACGCGCGGTTTGTCGCATCCGATCCTTACCTGCATCAGCAGCCCCTCGTTGTTTATAAGTCTGGCGCACTGAGACCGCGCTCGCTCGATGCTCTGGTGGGACGTGACATGGTCGTGATCGCTGGCAGTGTTCATTTGGAAATACTGTCTGCGTTGCAGCAAGACCTCCCGGGACTGACCTGGCGCGAGATTCACGCCGCAGACTCGCTCGAACTGATGCAACTGGTCACAGACGAGAAAGCCGATCTGGCGATCATCGATTCCATTGAATTCAGCATCCAACAACAGCTGTTTCCCAGAGTGGTTGCCGCCATGGAAATTGGCGAGAACACGCCGATTGTCTGGTATCTACCACAAGACGGCAGCAATGAGGCATCGCTGGAGTTGGTAAATCAATTTATTGCCCGCGCCGCCGAGACCGGACAAATAGCGCGTCTGGAGCGAGAGCATTTTGGTCGCTGGGAACATGCATCCCGGGTTGGCTCACTCACCTTCCAGCGTAAAATGAGGGATGATTTACCCGAGTGGCAGCCGCTGGTAGAGACCGTGGCAGAGGAGTACCAAATGAATTGGCGACTCCTAGCTGCCATGGCTTATCAGGAATCGCACTGGAATCCCGATGCCCGCTCTCACACTGGGGTACGGGGCATGATGATGCTCACACGCGTGACGGCAACCGAACTGGGGGTTGAAGACCGCACGGACCCCCGGCAAAGCTTGCGAGGTGGAGCACGTTTTTTCAAAGACTTGTTGAGACGGCTCCCTGCAGATATCGAAGAGCCGGACCGGACCTCCATGGCGCTGGCGGCCTATAACATTGGCATGGGACATCTTGAAGATGCTCGGATCATGACAGAGCAGGACGGAGGCGACCCTCACTTGTGGCCCGACGTGCGGGCGCAGCTGCCCAAGCTGCAAAACCCCAATTATTTCCCGATGACGAAATTCGGCTTTGCAGAGGGAGAGCAAGCCGTTACCTACGTGGACAACATCCGCCACTATGAAGGGCTTTTGTCATTCCAGAATCATCCAGAGCGTCGCATCTCGCCGCCGATTCAGGTTGATGCGCTGCTACCGGACCATCTCCGGCGCGCCCAACTACCCGTGTTGTAGCGACTTTATGTTCGTTCAGCGCCCGATAGTGCCTCAGGGGTCCTCTGCATGACCGCCCCTGCGCTGCTGAAAGAACTGGCGCAACAGGTCCGCACTTTCTGGTTCACATAAACCCTCTGCCCACTGCACCCGATGATTCAACGCGGGGTTATCCAGTGCCGCACTCGTGCTGAGTACTGCTCCGGCGCGCGGCTCTCGCGTTGCAAAAATCAGGCGTTCTACTCGCGCATGAACCAGTGCACCGCAACACATCGTGCAGGGCTCCAGCGTGACATACAGGGTCGTGCCTGGCAGCCGATAATTACTGTCCCTGACGCCTGCTTCTCTCAACACTCGGATTTCCGCATGAGCCGTGGCATCGTGCAGCTCTATCTGAGCGTTGCCGCCATGCGCAAGCACGACCTCACCACGCGCTAGCACCGCACCTACCGGCACCTCGCCCCGATCAGCCGCGCGCTGGGCTTCCTCCAGCGCCAAAGTCATGCACCGCTGATCCCATTCGCTGAAAATCACAGTGGGGCCTCGCTATAAAACTGCCAACACAACAACGCCAGCGCGCTCCGATAAGGCGAGAAGGCGCCGCCCTCGTTAATCACTTTTTTCTCGTCCGGTCGGTCGCTCCAACCCATGATCCGGCCAAAACCTACCCGCACAGCGAGATCTCCACTGGGCCAGATGTCGGACCGTCCGAGGGAGAACATCAAATACATGTGCGCAGACCAGCGCCCGAAGCCGCGCACCGCAGTAATCGCGGCCTCGACTTCATCATCAGTTAGCTGGGGCAAGGTTTCGATCGGTAGGGCACCAGAGAGTACCGCCTCTGCCAAGGATTGCAGGTAACCAATTTTCTGGCGCGACAGTCCTGCTGCCCTGAGTCTGTCTGGGGCTGTGGCAAGCAACGTCTCAGGCTGCAGCGCACCGCCCACCGCCTCATCAACGCGCTGGGCGATGGTGGCTGCTGCTTTTGTGGACAGTTGCTGCCCCACGACAATTCTTGCCAGGGATTCAAAGGAATGTTCACGGCGCCGCGACGGAGGATATCCCACCTGCGCGATTGCCTGCCGGACCTCGGCATGATCGGCAGCGAGCGCATCCAAAGCCTTACGTATGTGCGCATCGGTCAGCGTGAATCTCCGTCTCATGGGACGAAGCTGACATTAGCCATGCACTGGATAACCCAATAATCCATGGACGTATGCCGTCACTCCATAGAGTAGCAGTGTGATAGCAACAGCTGCGAACTCTCGGAGCAGTGACGGCTGGGGCTTGATCATCGATTTTTTACCATCCTGGTTGTTAATGATCACGACTTCCAGCACCGCCCAGATAAGCAGGCCGCCGAAGAGCACCAGGGACGCGGAGTCACCATTCACTAGCAGATGCGCTAGCGCCCAAAGGGTGACTGCCGTCAGCTGCGGATGACGGATCACCCCTGCAACCCGGGCACCCACCTGTGATCCAGCAATGCAGTAAAAGCCCAGGTATACCAGTACGTTGTTCACGCCAACCCATGAGGTCTGTCGACCCCACCACACCGTGGTAGCTGCCTGCTGGTAACCCAGGGTCATCATCGCGACAGACGCCAACAGCAGCAGTGCCATCAGGGGCCTGGCTGCATTGCCAAGCCGAGCTCGTGCTTCCGGCGCTATGCGTTTAAAAAGATGCGCGCCGCTCCAAAGCAGGAGGCCACCAATAAGCCAAGTCATCGCTTCATACTCTGCTGATGGCAACGGGTGCTTATCGACATGAAGCGCACCAAAAGAGCCATCACTGTTTAGCCGCCCGCTGCCGGAGTGCCGCCAAACGAGTGCTCATTTGGCTGTAATCCACTGTCTTGGCAAAGGCGTTGCCGCGCTCGCCCTCAAGCACCAACGCATCGCCGAGCGTCTCCTTAATGCCGTCGTTCATCAGCGCCTTCAACGCGAACACAGCCTTTGGATCTGCATCCGCGATCTGGGCGGCGCTGGCCAGCACTTCATCCAGAAGGTTTTCGGCGACACACACGCGATTGACCAGGCCCCATGCTGCGGCGCGCTCAGCATCAATAAAATTGCCGGTCAAACTCATCTCGCGTGCACGATTAATGCCAATGATGCGAGACAGTTTCTGTGACAGACCCCAGCCAGGCAAGATGCCTACGCGGGCGTGGGTGTCGGCAAACCGCGCGTGCTCACTAGCAAATAAGTAATCACAGGCCAGCGCCAACTCAAATCCACCGGTTACAGCGGCGCCATTTACGGCACCGATAATCGGCTGCGGACACTGCTCGAGCGCCACCACAATCGGCGATTCAGGCCCCAGCCCGAGTCCACTTGACAGCAGTTCGGGCTCATCCGTTAACGCTTTGAGGTCCACACCTGCACAAAACGCGCGGCCTGCGCCCGTCAACACAATAGCTCGCACTCCCTCATCGGCGGCGAGGTCAGCGAAGGTCGCAACGATGGCCTCGGACAATTCTCGATTGAGGGCATTATGCGCGTCGGGGCGATTCAACGTCACGAGGGCGACGCCGGCTTTCTGATCAACTTGGATAACAGACACGTTTTACCTCGAGGATTGACTAAGGCACCAACGTATCAAACCGGCAGAGCTGAGAACAGCCCCGCCACTATGCATCTGACTCGCACTAGGCCTCGTGGAAGATAGAGAGCGCTGCGTCTCCCCGGCCGGAATAGTTGGCGACAGGCTAGATCGGGACGCCGACGCGTTTTCGCTGGCTACCTGTTTCCTACTCTTGGTTACCAGGCGGGTTGCATGCGCACCTGATCGGGGATGGTGTTGGCTTGGGTGGGCAACAGGAACAGCCGCACGAAGGTCAACCCGAAGCCCGCTAGGTAGCCCAACTTCTTCAGCATCGCTACCGGGCCGCGCTGACCTTCGAGTGCGTCGCGGGCGACCTGCAGTTCCCGCATTCGCTCAAGACCCGCCCTAAAACGGGGGTCGTCGGTATTCAGTGTCAGGGGGAATACCTGCCGGGAAATCTCGGTGGTGATATCAAATACCGTATAGTCGAACTCGGTGACATCCATACCAAAAGCTTCATAGAGCTTGGGCCGAGAGTGATCTCGGACATACATGGTTGAGTACACCGCCAGCAGGAAGAATCGGATCCACAGCTTGTTGAAACCACTGAGCAATTTCGGGTCGGATCGCATGATCAGTGCAAAGGCCTCGCCGTGGGCAAACTCGTCGTTACACCACTCTAAAAACCATTTGAAGATAGGGTGAAATCGTTTCTCAGGATGGCGCTCAAGATGTCGATATATCGTGATGTAGCGCGCGTAGCCAATCTTCTCTGAAAGATACGTGGCGTAATAAATATATTTCGGCTTGAAAAAGGTGTACTCCTTCTCCCGCTTCAACACTCCGAGGTCAACAGCGACTCCAAGCTTGTTCAGTGCTTTATTGATAAAGCCGGCGTGTCGGGATTCATCTCTCGCCATGTAGCGCATCAACTTTGATACGTCAGGGTTACTGACGTTTTTCTCAATCTCCTGATAGAGCACGCAGCCCGAGTACTCAGCCGTAATGGAGGAAACGAGCAAATCGAGAAATTCCTCCTTGAGCTCAGGGTCCGAGTCCAAAATGTTGGTGTCGTACTCATAGTTCTGTTTGAAGTGGCCTCGGTTCTTGTCGAGCTCGAAGTCTCGCATCATCAGGTCCCACTCTGCGCGAACCGGCTCAATATCGATATGTTCCATCGCCGCATAATCTGTGCAGTAGAAACGAGGCGCGAGAGGCCTGGCGTCTAGCGCTTGTTGCGTTGTCAGATTTACCGCCGAGTCTGAGACTGCTGCTTCACTCATGATCCCCCCAATGCGCGCCTAATGAACAGCTTCCGATCTATGTCGCCACTGTTCACGTTAGTGTCCATGTTTTTTAACATATTTATGTCAATTTTATTTGACTATTGAGTCGGGAGCAAGCAAGGTGTTTTCGGGGGCTCAGTAAACATAGATCTTGGATCTCATTAGAGGCACGCCCCATGTCACAGCTCACTAGTCCCCAACAGGCGCAGGATCCTGACGCCCTCTATCACCTCGGTTACGTCAGCACGGAGGCCGTAAAGTTTTCCGATGAGGCATTGCTCGCCTTGTTAAGCGAGGCAAGGAATGCCAATACGGATCGGGATGTGACTGGCTTATTGCTGTATCGGGAGGGTAGCTTTTATCAAGTGCTGGAAGGCAGAGAATCGGCGGTCATGGCGACATTTCATGACATTGAGGGTGACCCTCGCCATAAAGAGGTCCGCGTACTATTCAATGGCGAAGCCGAGACAAGAGAGTTCGCTGACTGGCAAATGGGATTCCTCAACCTCGACGGCGTCGATATGGACACGCTAGCCGGCTTTTCGGACTTCATGACCCGCGATGCGCAGCCTCGGGAGTTTCTTGAGAATTTGAGTCGCGGTAAGCGATTGGCGCTGATGTTCAGGACGCTAGTTTAGTTCGGGAACGAAATTTGGGGCGCCACACCCCAAGGGCAACGTTGGCCGTGGCCACCAGACCAATCACTGCTAACGATCCTTGCTCAGCATCGGACCGAAGCGCAAGGTCTCCCACAAGACTCCCATCCATCAACGCGGCAACTGCGAGCTCAGCCTCTCGTTTGATCGGGCTTTGTATGCCCAGCAGACTCCCCTCTAGCATGAGTACCGTCGTGACCAGCTTCGCCCAGGCCCAAGGGGCGCCGTGGTAACCGGGTACGACCGCGAACGAGGCCAGGCCGAACAGCAGAGTGAGCAATAGCGAGGGCATCATGACCAGCGTCGCCACGCGCTCCATCACTTGCCGCTCCGCCACATAGATCTCCAGCGCCTCGGTGGGCGATGGCAAATACTGATGAAATACCCACAGCACCACCACCGAGCCGAGAAAAGTAATGGCGGTCATTGAGTGACCGAATTTCAGTATGTTTCTCATGACACTACCCGTCACCTCATAACCGGGAGCCCTGAAGGTTTCCGTCACGCCACCACTGCGGCGAGGTCAGATTATGACCGATATCCAGCACGCTGATAGACAGTTGTGGTACAAACTCTCCCAACCCAACATCGCCAGTAATGCCTTCGCTCCCCTACCCGGAAGTCGTCGCGCACAATGAGCTAGAACCGGTGAAATCATCAGGAGCCCTTCGCAATGAGCACACCCTATCCCACCCTACAATATAGCCACAGCGATGAGATTGGCTTACTCAGGGAGACGGTGCATCAGTTTGCTAGCAAGGAGATCGCACCGCGGGCAGCCGACATTGATCGCGACAACGACTTCCCCAGAGATCTGTGGACCAAAATGGGTGATTTGGGTCTGCTAGGCATCACCATTCCCGAGCAATACGGCGGTAGCGGCATGGGTTACCTGGCACATGCAATTGCGATGGAAGAGATCTCCCGCGCCAGCGCCTCGGTCGGCTTGTCTTACGGCGCGCACTCCAATCTGTGTCTGAACCAGATTCGACTGAACGGCTCCGAGGCGCAGAGAGCCCACTATCTACCGGCGCTGTGCAGCGGAGAGCATATCGGGGCGCTGGCCATGTCCGAGCCGGAGGCCGGATCTGACGTCGTAGGCATGCGCTTGCGCGCGGAGCGTCAGGGAGATGACTTCATCCTCAATGGCAACAAGATGTGGATCACCAACGGGCCTGATGCCGATGTGTATGTGATCTACGCTAAAACCGACCCGGAGGCGGGCTCGAAGGGCATCACCGCCTTTATCGTCGAGCGGGATACGCAAGGATTTTCCCGCTCACCCAAACTGGACAAGCTGGGCATGCGCGGCTCCAACACCTGTGAGCTGGTGTTCGAAGATTGCCTTGTCTCTGCGGATCAGGTTTTGGGCGAAATCGGCAGCGGTGTTCGCGTATTGATGTCGGGCCTCGACTACGAGCGAGCGGTGCTATCGGGCGGCCCGGTGGGGATATTGCAGGCCTGCCTCGATGCGGTGCTGCCCTACGTTCACGAGCGGGAGCAATTCGGGCAAGCCATTGGTGAATTTCAGCTGGTTCAGGGCAAGCTGGCCGATATGTACGCGCGCTGCTCCGCCAGTCGGGCCTACCTTTATGCGGTCTGCGAGGCGCTGGATCGAGGTGAGCAGAGCCGCAAAGATGCCGCAGCTGTGATTCTCTACACCGCCGAGGCGGCAACCCAGTCCGCGCTCGATGCGATTCAGCTACTGGGCGGTAACGGGTACATCAACGACTACCCCACCGGCCGGCTACTGCGCGACGCCAAGCTCTATGAAATTGGTGCCGGGACCTCTGAAATTCGCCGCATGCTGGTGGGCCGGGAGCTCTTTACTGATACCGCGTAGCGAGGGATTTTTCGCGTCACTCATGTCACGCGACTCCGCACGCCATTGCCAATACCACCCCTCTTAACACTCCCGCGTGTGGCGGGGCGCAAAAACGAGTCAGTCGGCTTGCTGAGGCAGTGACAGCGTATCCTGCAGCAGCGGCACGCTCAGCGGCACACCCGACTGCCCACTCAGCGCCAGCGACTGGCGGAGGGAGGATGCGAGGCCGGTGGTGAGCACCCGCTGCTGGTAAGGCAGGTGCCGCTCGCCATTTCTGAGGAGCGCCTCCCAACTACCGGAAGCCTGTAACTGTTCGTGAATGCCGTCCAGATACTGGAGCAACGCGTCATGCACCGGGGAGCCTTCAGCGACCGACTCATCGAACACCACGCTCCATGTCATATCGTGGCGGAGCTGGCACCGGCCGACGAAAGCCCCGGGC
>CALKMV010000003.1 GCA_938091485.1 uncultured Luminiphilus sp. | reverse complement strand
ACCTCGGAATAGCCGGGCAGGAGGAGCACATCGTCGAAAGTGAGCCCTTCGTGTGCAATTCGGAGCATGTTGGCCTCGTGTTGCCCGATAGCCAGCACTGTGCCGTATCGGGTCTCCCCAAACGCGCTAGTATACAGACGGGCTCGTGAGCGGACAATGTCGCTGCTGTGCGAGGCCTGCCATAACCCATTGACAGTGAGCCTTGGTTGCCCATGTCTTATGAATCACACAACCAGCCCTCACTCTCGGTCAGCGACTTGAACCGGGAGGCAAAGCGCCTGCTGGAGAGCCATTTTGACTGGGTGTGGGTAGAGGGCGAGATTGGTAATTTCACGTCTGCCAGCTCCGGTCACTGGTATTTCTCGCTGAAAGACGCTGACGCTCAGGTACGCTGCGCGATGTTTCGGCGCGCCAACAGCCGGGTCAAGATCCGCCCCAATCAAGGAGATTCGGTGCGGATTCGGGCGAAGGTCTCACTATATGAGGGCCGCGGCGAGTTCCAACTAATTTGCGAGCATCTCGAGCCCGCGGGCGCCGGTGCCCTGCAACTGGCCTTTGAACGTCTCAAGAAGCAGCTATCTGACGAAGGGCTATTTTCGGCAGACGCAAAAAGACCGATACCAGATGACGCAGGCGCTGTGGGTGTCATTACTTCGGCAACCGGTGCTGCCTTGCAGGATATTCTCACGGTGCTTGAGCGGCGCAGCCCTCATACCCGAGTCTTTGTCTTTCCTGTCTCGGTACAGGGAGACGGTGCCGCCGAGCAGATTGCAGCCGCCATTGCGCAAGCCGACCACATGACAAACAGCGGCAAACTACCCCTCGACGTCTTGATCGTTGGTCGAGGTGGTGGTTCGCTCGAGGACCTGTGGGCCTTCAACGAGGAGGTGGTGGCACGCGCACTGTACACGGCAACCTTGCCGACCGTGTCTGCCGTGGGCCATGAGATCGATTTCAGCATCGCGGATTTGGTGGCCGATGTGCGTGCAGCGACGCCCTCTGCAGCGGCAGAATTGATATCGGCAGATCAAACTGAATTGCTGCTGCACCTCGATAACCTTCGCGAGGCCGTAAATCGATCGTTACGGAGACGCCTCACAGGACTCAACGAAGAATTCGTATCGCTCAGTAAACGGGTGCGTCATCCCGGGTACGCTCTCAGCCAACAACGAAAAGCTCTAGCGAGCCTCTCAGGCTCGCTGCAGCGAGCCACCGAACGCCAAATCAGTGTTCGCAGAGCGCAGACACTGCAGCTCTCCACTCGCCTGGGCACCCAACACCCGCAACAACGGCTGGCGCAATATCAGGTACAGACTCGACAACTCAAACAACAGCTTCAACAGCGTGTGCAGCAGCGGCTGAAGGACATACGCTCAGAGGTCATACACCAAGAAAAGCTGCTGGCCTCGTTGGGTCCTGAGCAGACCCTGAACAGAGGCTATGCGATCGTCACTGGTGAGAATGGCTCGGTGATCAGGAGCGCGACACAGGCCAAGAAAGGCGACGCGCTGCAGCTAAAACTCGGGTCGGGGAGCCTGGCAACAACGGTAACGGGTCAGGCCGAAGACTGATCAATACTTGGCGGGCAACCGAGTGTTGATCACGATATGCCGCCCTTCGAAGCGAATATATTCGCCGATTGTCAGGTCCTTCAGGATCCGCGCCACCATTTCGCGCGAAGCACCCACACGGTCCGCAATGTCCTGCTGGGTGAGCTTCTCCGGGATAAAGAGGGTTCCGTCACCACGCTCTTCTGCGAGGTCCATCAGTACATTGGCAACGCGACCGTAAACGTCCTGCAACGCCAAGCTTTTGACGTCTGCAGTCAATTTGCGCACGCGACCTGCAAGATTACTAATCAGTTGCTGGGTGATGCCGGGGTGATCTTCCAGCACGCCGGAGAAATCCTCTTTCATCACGATCCGGAATTCGGATTTTTCTACCGTGCGCACCGAAGCGGAGCGGGTGGAATCATCCAGCAACGCCAGCTCGCCGAAGTAGTCCCCAGGGCCAAGGGTATTCATGATGAATTCCTTGCCGTTTTTATCGCTGCAATAGACCTTGACCTTGCCCGACTCAATGACAAACAGGGAGTCAGCGGGGTCGTTTTCGTGAATCACCACGGTATTCTTGGGAAAAGCCCGGGTAGTGCTGCTACCCTCAAGCGCCTTAAGCTCTTCCTCTGACAAGCCGTGAAATATTTCCACTTGATCTAACATAAGTGGTGTGCCTCATTTTCTCCCCAAGTTGGTGCGATACTAACCTATGAACTGCGTGCCGCCTATCCCCAAAGGTGACCGGGGCACGCCAGATAAGGTTCGTCGGTATACTTGAGCATATTCGTAGAGAGGCGGCTCTTTTGGTGACAGAAAGTGATCAACCAGATCAATGGGCGGAGCGCATAGTAACAGCGTCTCAGCCCCTGCTGGCTGCAGCGGCGCGTGCCACCGTGACCATCGACGCGCCCATGGACAGTGATGTTGAAGCGCTACGAGAAGGTCTTGAGCGTATCCGTGAACTGCTGGCGTCACCATCTAGCGATATGAATCACGACCTGCTAAACCTGATCGGCGCCATCAGGGGCTACGCTGAAATGCTGCACGAAGATATCGCCTTGTTGCACCCCGCCCTGAAAGAGACTCTGCCCGCCGTATTGTCTGCAGTAAACAGTACTCAGGTCACGCTGGAACTGCCGGCCGCCGACGGATCGCCGCTCCCAATAACCGAAGCACCGGGTGTGATTCTTGCGGTAGACGATATGCCCGAGAACCGGGAACTGATCAGCAGGCTACTATCCCGGGCAGGACATACCGTTATTTCCGCCGAATCAGGCGAGGAGGCGTTGGAGCTACTGGAGACACGCGGTGTCGACGTGATGCTTCTCGATCTGATGATGCCGGGCATCGGCGGCGCCGAGGTACTGCGTCGCATGAAGGAACACGAGGGTCTGAGAGCGACGCCCGTGATCATGATCAGTGGCCGACAGGACATGGACCAGATTATTGCCTGTATTCAGGCGGGCGCCGATGACTACTTGCTCAAACCCTTCAACCCCGTTCTGCTTCAGGCACGCATCTCTGCGGGCATCGAGCGCAAGCGCTGGCATGATCGGGAGGAAGATTATCGACATCAGTTGGAGCGCAATGAGCGCTTCATCCGTCAGACATTCGGCCGCTATCTCTCGGATGACATTGTTGAGCAATTACTGGAAGCTCCCGAAGGACTGGAGCTCGGTGGGGACCTCCGCGAGGTCACTATCATGATGTCAGACATTTGCGGATTCACCAGTCTGGCTGAGCACTTGCCGCCCCCTCAGGTCGTGTCACTACTCAACGGCTACTTCGAACAGATGACCGGTATCATTTTTGATTATGAAGGCACGATCGATGAATTTTTGGGCGACGCTATTTTGGCCGTGTTTGGGGCACCGAAGCGGCAGGACAATGACCCCGAGCGGGCCGTCCGTTGCGCCCTCGCCATGCGAGATGCCATGGTTATGGTCAACGCCACCAACGAAGCAGCGGGGCTACCCACATTGCAGCATAGGATCGCGCTCAACACTGGCTCGGTGATCGCTGGGAATATCGGCTCAGAGCAGCGGGCCAAGTACGGCTGCGTCGGCCATGCCATGAATGTGACCTCGCGGATCGAGGGGCAGACCGACAACGATGAGATTTTAATCTCCGACGCCACCCGGCAGGCGCTTCCTGAAGATATTTTTGACTTGGGTGAGCCCCGGAAACTCGTGGTCAAAGGCATTGAAGACTATATCTTGGCCTATCCGGTATTGGGCTTAAAGTCATGACTGATATCGACCCGTCTATTTTGCTGGTAGAGGATAATGAGGTGAACCGGGACATGCTGGTGCGGCGTCTTCAGCGCGCTGGTCATCACGTGAGTACCGTCGGGGATGGTGAGGCCGCACTTGAGGCCATGCGTCAACAGCAACCCGCCGTAGTGCTAATGGATATGAACCTGCCAATCAAGGATGGCTGGACTGCCTGCCAGGAAGCGCAACAGGATCCCTCGCTCTCCAGTATTCCTATCATCGCGCTGACTGCGCACGCCATGGAAGAAGACAAGCGTCGCGCGCTCGAAGCGGGATGCAGCGACTACGCTACAAAGCCGGTGGACTTTCCTGACCTGCTGGCAAAGATCGCGGCACAACTTGATGCGCGCTGCTGACGCAGTCTCGCAATTACGACCGCGACTCAGTCTACGTGGGCGACTGTATCTGTTCTCGGGCGCCATCCTCATGCTCTTTGCTTTTAACGTTGGCACCTCTCTGTGGGGGAGCTTTGCGCGAAATGAGAGCTCGATTGCCTATCGGGAGGCAGTGACCGCGGCACAGCTCACTGCCGAGTTAGAACAGAATCTGCAGAACAAGCGCCAGCAGGTGCTGGTACTGGCCACACTTAGGGAGACTACTGAAGAGCCACTGGACGCCGCCGCCCTGAACCAAGCTTATGCGGATCTAGAAATTATCGCTGAACGACTTAGACAATTGGGTGGCTTTGGGGGTGAAGATCTGGAGGCGTATTACCGGCGCCTGCACGACAGCGTTACCGCGCTGCTTGGGGAATGGCGTCAGTTTTACGAGCGCTATAACGAGACCACGCAGACGCCAGACATTGAGTCCGCAGTCTCCTATAACAATACTCAACAGCGACTGCAGGAACTCGACCAGCGACAGTCTTTTGTTGCTGTTCAGCGAGCCAATGCCATTGACGCCACGATTACACTTACGGACCAGATTACTGTCCTTGGCTTCATCAGCTCGATTGCGATCACGCTGGCATTGGTATTTGCCATGATTCGGAGTACCAATGCCTCTCTGACGCGCATGAAGCGAGGAGTCGAGCGATTTGGTTCAGGAGATCTCACTTATCGCATCGACGAGCAACGTGACTCAGGCGAGATCGGCGATTTGGCTCGCACCTTCAACGACATGTCGACCAAGCTGCAGACCGCGATTGAGGAGATGAATACCGCCCGCGCCGACGCCGATTCTGCAAATGCAGCAAAAAGCATGTTCTTGGCAAATGTCAGTCATGAATTGAGGACGCCGCTCAATGCCATCATCGGATATTCCGAGATGCTGCAGGACGAGCTGGGCGATGGCGCACAAATTGATCGCGAGCAGTTTCATCATGACCTCGCCACAATTATCTTCTCGGGAAAGCAGCTACTCACTCTGATCAACGACATTCTTGACCTGTCGAAAATCGAGACTGGGAAAATGCAGGTTAGCCGCGAGATCTTCAGCCCTGCAGGCCTTCTTGTACAAGTCTGTGATGCCCTCTCGCCGCTGCTACTGCAAAACAACAATCGTCTCAAGCTGGATATCGATAAGGACAGCATGCGCGACATGAACAGCGATCGTGGGAAGCTGCAGCAGATTGTCACTAACCTGTTCTCCAACGCCTGCAAGTTCACCAAGGATGGCGAGATCACGGTTTCCGCACATATGAGCGAGGAATCATTGATCGTCTCGGTCGCTGATACGGGTATCGGCATGACCCAGGCGCAACAGGATCGGGTGTTTGAAGCCTTTACTCAGGCGGAATCGAATACCGGCGTGAAATATGGGGGCACCGGACTGGGCTTGGCCATTGTGAGAGAGTTTTGCGCGATGCTGGGTGGTAGGGTGGCCTTAGAGAGCCAACCAGATCAGGGGTCTAACTTCAGGGTTACGCTTCCGGCTGACCCAACGTCAGTTCCCGCAGGCGCTTGAGCGCCTCCTCACGCTTCTCTAGATCAGCTGAGAGCGCGGCATTCTGCTCGCTCAAATCGGAAACCTGCTGCTCGAGACCGGCAATCAATACCAACACCAAGTCGATCAGCACCGCTCGGTCTGTTGCCGCGGTGGCTCCAGTCGCCCCTAGCTCGATACGATACTCAGAGAGAGTGTCTGCCAAAGCCTGCCCTGCAGTCGCCTCCCGCGGCGTCTGCTCACTGCCCGCTGCGGCGTGTTCTGCAAAGGCTGACCTAGCGGCCTCATAATCGCCTTGGGCAAGCGCCTGAAGTCCAAGTGTGAATTGATCAGGCCGAGATTCGCCGGGACACTGGCAAATACCCGCCTCCGGCTCGCCAGCAGTGCTCAGATCCGATACCCCGGACTCGCCGCTGCCTGATGCAGTGTCCGCGGGTAGCAAGCTGCAACCGGATAGCAGCACGGCAGCTGACAAGAAAAAAGTATGAATGAGACGCTGGTGATACACCACAGTTTGGGCCCCGATCGGTTTGACGGAGCATAGCACCGCGCGACGCGGCCAGACCAGCATTGAGAACGGATTATTCCTGCCGCAGATGAGGAAACAGAATCACGTCCCGAATGGAGGGCGAATTGGTCAGCAACATGACGAGCCGATCGATGCCAATTCCCTCTCCTGCCGTCGGAGGCAGACCGTACTCCAGAGCACGAATATAGTCGTGATCAAAGTGCATGGCCTCGTCGTCCCCCGCTTCTTTGGCTGCAACTTGCGCCTTGAAGCGATCCGCCTGATCCTCCGCATCATTGAGTTCGCTGAAACCATTGGCCAGCTCCCGCCCACCGACGAAGAACTCGAACCGGTCAGTGACAAAGGGGTCGTCGTCGTTGCGTCGCGCTAATGGCGACACTTCCGTGGGATAGGCGGTGATGAAAGTCGGTTCCTGCAACTGTGCCTCGGCTGTCTCCTCGAAAATTTCGATTTGAATCTTGCCTAGGCCCCAGTTCTTTTCTACTTTGATACCTAACTCCTCGGCAACCACGGCAGCAGCGTCACGTTCTGCGATCTGTTCAGCCGAGAGGCTCGGGTTGTATTTGAGTATTGCCTCAACGACGGTCATTCGCTCAAAGGGTCGATCGAAGTGGTAAGTCGCATCGCCATAAATCACTGCTGTTGAGCCCAGTACCGATTGTGTGAGCTCCCGCATGAGCTCCTCAGTGAGATCCATGGCATCGCGGTAATCCGCATACGCCCAGTAGAACTCCAGCATGGTGAACTCCGGATTATGCCGGGTCGACAGCCCTTCGTTACGGAAATTACGATTGATCTCGAAAACTTTTTCCAGCCCGCCAACCGTCAAGCGCTTGAGGTAGAGCTCTGGGGCCACCCGGAGATACATTTCCATGTCGAGCGTGTTGTGGTGAGTAATGAAGGGTCTCGCCGTAGCACCACCTGCAATGGGATGCAGCATGGGCGTTTCAACCTCAACAAACTGACGCTCAACTAGAAATTGTCGAATAAACTGGACCGTCGCCGCTCGGATGCGAAAAACCTCTCGCGCTTCAGGGTTCACAATGAGATCAACGTAACGCTGGCGATAGCGCAGCTCTTGATCGACGAGGCCATGGTACTTGTCAGGTAATGGTCTTAGAGACTTGGTCAATAAGCGCCCCTCTTGCATGTTGATATAGAGATCGCCTTTGCCACTGCGATGCAGGGGGCCTGACGCTGCAACGATGTCACCCAGATCCCAGGTCTTGATGGCCTGAACCGCCTCTTCAGACAAAGCTTCGCGATTCAGGTACAGCTGAATGGTGCCCGATCCATCCTGAATGAGCAGGAAAGCGCCGCGATTGCGGATCAGTCGTCCTGCGACCGAGAAACGCCGATCAGCTTTCTCCAGTTCAGCCTTGTCTTGAGACTCAAAGTCGCTTTGCAAGTCGCCGGCCAGCGCTGTCCGTCGGAAATCATTGGGAAATGCCGGCCCCGACTCTCGCAGTACGGCGAGCTTTGCGCGGCGCTCTGCTATTAAACGATTTTCATCATCAGGCTGCTGTGGATCGTCCACGACTCTCTTCCTTTTATGTTGCCTTACAGGCCCTGCTTGAGGGATGCCTGAATAAAGGGATCCAATGCACCATCAAGTACAGATTGCGTATTGCGCGTTTCAACTCCGGTGCGAAGATCCTTGATCCGGGAATCGTCCAACACGTAGGACCTTATCTGACTTCCCCAACCAATGTCTGCCTTACTGTCTTCCAACGCCTGCTTCTCAGCATTTCGCTTGAGCATTTCCATCTCATAGAGTTTCGCACGAAGTTGCTTCATCGCGTTGTCGCGGTTTTGATGCTGCGAGCGCTCCGTCTGGCAGCTACTGACGAGACCAGAGGGCTCGTGGGTAATGCGCACCGCAGAATCGGTCGTATTGACGTGCTGCCCTCCAGCACCAGACGAGCGATAGGTATCTATCCGCAGATCCGCCGGATTGATCTCGATTTCGATGTTGTCGTCGATTTCTGGCGACACAAAAATAGAAGCAAAAGAGGTGTGTCGCCGCCCACCGCTGTCAAAGGGCGACTTGCGTACTAGCCGGTGTACGCCCGTTTCGGTTCGCAGCCACCCAAAGGCGTACTCTCCTTCAAACTGAATAGTCGCACTCTTGAGACCTGCTACCTCGCCTGCAGAGGCCTCTACCAGAGTCGTTTTGAATCCCTTGTCTTCACCCCAACGAAGATACATCCGCAACAGCATCTCTGCCCAATCCTGCGCCTCAGTGCCGCCCGAACCGGCCTGGATGTCGAGATAGGCGTTGTTGGGATCGGTCTCACCTGAAAACATGCGACGAAATTCGAGTTTCTCGAGTTCGCTCTCGAGCGCCGTGAGATCCTGCTCGACCGATTGCGCGGTATCCTCGTCGTCTTCTTCAACGGCAAGATCCAGTAAATCATTGGCGTCGTTACAGCCGGCGTCCAGCACTTCGATGGTGGTCACAACGGCTTCCAACGAGGCCCGCTCACGCCCCAGCGCCTGGGCTTTTTCGGGGTCATCCCACACGCTGGGCTCGGCCAGTTCGAGCTCGACCTCTTTCAGTCGATCCTGTTTGACAGCGAAGTCAAAGATACCCCCTGAGCACGTCAGTGCGTGCACGGATATCTTTGATTTGATTAATAAGAGGCGCTATTTCCACGAGATTTCCAAGATTGTCAGTCCCCAGCTGGGGACGTTCGAAATGAGGTGGCAGAGTCTATCGGGTTGAGCGCGCGACTGCCATATCCCTTAACGCCAGAAGATCACTAACATGGCCAGAAAGATTGAATGACCAACTGCGCACGGCGTTTGCCGCGATATTCGTTCACGTCCAAACGATACAGCGCATTGAACGAATCTAGTGGCGCTGCCTGCCACTCAGTCACATCAATATTGAAGGCAATACCCTCGATTTCTGTGCCTTCGGCGTCAAGCGTCAGCTTGAGATGCTTCTCACCTACAATGCGGTGGCTGCGCACAGCAAATTGCCCGTCAAAAAGTGGCTCCGGAAAGTGTTGTCCCCAGGGCCCACCACTCGCCAGTTGCTCCGCCAGCAGGAGTCCAAAATCGCCGGGGGCCAGCGCACCGTCACTTTCCTCGGTTCGCTCGGGCGGAATGTGGCCCAGTGCCTCGGCCACTGCGTTGTTCAGCGCCTGCTTGAAGCGGTCCAGATCGCCCTTTGCGAGGCTGAGCCCAGCCGCCATCGCGTGCCCGCCAAACTTTGTCAGCAATCCAGGATGTTGAGTCGCCACCTGATCAAGCACATCCCGCAGGTGAAGGCCTGCAATAGATCGCCCTGAGCCCTTCAGCATGCCCTCCTCTGCGTCAGCAAAAACCAGCGTCGGCCGATGCACTCGCTCTCGAATCCGGGAAGCCAAAATACCAATGACACCCTGGTGCCAGGCAGGATCATAGAGGGTCATGGCAAACAGCGAGGAATCACCATCCAATTCAATCGACTCCAACTGCGCCAGTGCGTCCTGTTGCATGGATTGCTCAATGTCCCGCCGTTCCCGATTGAGCTGATGCAGCTTTTCCGCAAAGCCTCGCGCCGATGCAGACGACTCTGCCAACAAACATTCGATACCGATCGACATATCGTCGAGACGACCCGCCGCATTCAACCGGGGTCCAACAATAAAACCCAGATCGGCCGCACTGGCCTGTTGATGGTCACGTCCCGCTACCTCAAATAGTGCTTCAATACCTGGTCGTGCGCGGCCACTGCGAATTCTCGCCAAGCCTGCAGCGACGAGAATGCGATTGTTGCGATCGAGTGGCACAACGTCAGCCACAGTGCCGAGTGCGACCAGATCCAATGCGTCACCCAGATTAGGCTCTTCGATTCCTTCGGCGCTGAACCAACCTCTTTGACGGAGTGCCGCGCGCACGGCACTCAATACGTAGAATATAACGCCCACACCAGCAAGGGATTTACTCGGAAACCTGCAGCCTGGCTGATTGGGATTGACGATGACGTCCGCCGCCGGCAGTGAATCTCCGGGGAGATGATGGTCCGTAATCAGCACGCTGATTCCCATGGCCTGAGCCGCTGCTACGCCGTCGACGCTGGAAATACCATTATCGACCGTGACGATAAGGTCAGGCATTTGCGCGGCCGCCAACTCAACGATTTCTGGGGTCAGTCCGTAGCCAAACTCGAATCGATTGGGGACCAAATAAGCGACTTCACGAAGTCCCATTTGCTGCAGCACCGAGACCGCCATGGCGCAGCTGGTGGCGCCATCCGCATCAAAGTCACCGACAATCAACACTCGGGCCTCACCCTCTACGGCATCAGCCAATAACTCGGCGGCATCAGCCACGCCCTTGAGGTTGGCCGGGGGCAGCAACTGATCGAGACTAAGCGCCAGCTCACCGGGATCAGTGATGCCCCGACTCGCATACACCCGCTTTAGTACTTCGGGTAGCGCCGTGCCTTGAATAGCAGAGGAAATTTCAGCGTGACGCCGACGAATCGCAGGTGCGTTCAGCTCCGACACTGCGCCGCCATAAAGGCATGAACCGCGTCGATATTATTGTCCAACGTGTCGAATCGCTCTTCGCGATCAAAGAGGTCTGATAGATGATCCGGCAACTGCGGTGTTTGACCCGTCTCCGCTCGCGCCACGGCTGCAGGGAATTTAGCCGGATGGGCTGTGGACAAGGTGACCATAGGGCCCTCTCCCTCCCGGGCACAAAGCCGCGCCGCTCGGGTGCCAATTGCAGTATGAGGGTCCAAGAGCTGACCTGTTTTTTGCCAAACCAGACGGATTTCCTCGCAGGTTTCCTCATCAGACACTTTAGCGCTGGTGAACAGCTTTTGGGCACCTGCCAACGCATGATCAGTTAAATTGACTTGCCCCTCAGAGAAATCATCCATCAGCTTGGCGATTTGCGCAGCATCGCCCTCATAAAGATCAAATAACAGTCGCTCAAAGTTGGACGAAATCGAAATATCCATGCTGGGGGACAGTGAGGTCTCAATCGGCTGACGGGCATAGGTGCCCGTGGTCAGCGTGCGATGCAGCACATCATTGCGATTGGTGGCGATCACCAGATTGTTGACGGGCAGTCCCATCCGGTGCGCCAGGTATCCCGCGTAGATGTCACCGAAGTTACCTGTAGGCACTGAGAAACTGACCGGCCGATCTGGTCCGCCCAGCGCGAAGGCCGCATGAAAGTAGTACACAATCTGGGCCATGATGCGCGCCCAGTTGATGGAGTTCACAGCGACCAGAGAACGCCCTTCGGGTAGAAATGGATCGGCAACGAAGCTCGCTTTGACCAGTGCCTGACAATCATCAAAGTTCCCCCGAATGGCGAGGTTATGAACGTTGTCTCCCTGAACAGTGGTCATCTGTCGACGCTGCACATCGGAGACCCGACCATCGGGATACAGAATAAAAATATCAACATGCTCACAATGCCGGCACCCCTCTATCGCCGCACTGCCTGTATCACCCGATGTTGCGCCCATGATCACGACTCTCTCCCCTCGTCGGGTGAGCACGTGGTCAAGCAGCCGTCCCAAAAGCTGCAGGGCGAAATCCTTGAATGCCAGAGTGGGTCCGTGAAATAGCTCTAGTAGCCATTGGTCATGGTCTAATTGCAGGACCGGAGCAACAGCCTGATGCCTGAAATCACGGTACGAGGCCTCGACTAAATCTGCCAACGTCTCACGATCGATACTGCCTTCCACGAAAGGTGCAATCACGGTGGTAGCCAATTCGGTGTAGGACATGCCCCGCATCGACTGAAGCTCGGTCGCGCTGAAATGCGGTAGAGTCTTGGGTAGATAGAGGCCTCCGTCCTGAGCGAGGCCGGCCAATAACACCCCCTCGAAATCGAGCTCAGGTGCCTGTCCTCGGGTGCTGAGGTATTGAAGGCTCACTGCAGTCTGTCCACCTTTGAAGTGTCTTCGTTTACTGGCAATGTCTAGCGATCAAACGCCTCGACACGCATTAAAGCGAAATCCGGTTCGACTTCGCCCAGCGCCGTGATTTCGCTCAAAGCGTCTGTCATTACGGATTGCGGCGCCATATGGGTCAATAACACAATGGGCACCTTACCGGATCCTGGAGCTGGTGGCTTCTGAAGCATGGATTCAATGCTGATATCACGGTTCGCGAGTACCTGAGTGATATCGGACATGACACCAGACTGATCTGCGGCCGTCAGTCTTACATACCATTCGCTGGCAATCTGCTCACTGGGTACCAGCGCCTGCTCGCTCAACTGTGACGCAGGAACACCCAACGCAGGCCCCGAGCCCCCGGGGTTTCGTGCGATATCAACCAAGTCTGCGCAAACCGATGACGCTGTGGCAGCACCGCCAGCACCGGGTCCAACCAGCAACAGTTCCCCCACTGCATCCCCTGACACCATGACCGCGTTCAACACGCCGTCGACTGCGGCAATTTGCTTTTGCTCGGGAATCAGCGTGGGGTGCACACGCATCTCTATTCCTTGATTTGTCTGGCGTGCGATCCCCAGATGTTTGACGCGGTAACCCATGGAAGCGGCGTACTCTAGATCTTCTGGAGAAACATCCTGAATGCCTTGCTTCATCGGTGCATCGATACTCAGAGGGATGCCAAAAGCCAGCGAAGCGAGGATCGCCAGCTTGTGGGCCGCATCGGTGCCGTCAATGTCAAAGGTCGGATCAGCCTCGGCATAGCCCAGCGCCTGTGCCTCTGAGAGCACGTCGTCGAAGGCACGCCTCTTGGTGCTCATTTCAGTGAGGATAAAGTTGCCCGTGCCATTAATAATGCCTGCAACCTCGGACACATCGTTGGCCGCCATCGATTCACGCAACGTCTTGATAATGGGTATGCCACCGGCAACGGCAGCCTCAAATCGAATCTGCACACCCGCAGTTTCTGCGAGAGCGGTCAGTTCATTACCGTGCTCAGCAATCAACGCCTTATTTGCCGTGACAACATGTTTGCCTTGTTGAATAGCCAGTTTGATCAAATCGTAGGCGACTGAGGTGCCTCCAATCAGCTCAACCAGAACGTCTACATCTGGATCTCGAGCCAAATCCATAACATCCCGACTCACACGTGCATCGCCGTAATCATGGTCGGTGTGTTCACGACGGGCGCCAACATGGCTCACAAGCAATGACCGGCCAGAGCGTGAAAGCAGTGCCTCTCGCTGATCCCGCAAAATCTCGATGGTCGAGATTCCCACGGTGCCGACACCGCAAATGGCGATGTTGAGTGGCTTTTGACTCATGCTGACAGCCCTTGAGCCGCCACTGGCGGGCTCTGACGCAAAACTTTTTTGATACCCCGGATCGCTTGTCGGGTCCGGTGCTCATTCTCGATAAGGCCAAAGCGCACGAAACCTTCTCCATATTCTCCGAAGCCCACACCCGGCGACACCGCGACACCGCCCCGTTGCAGCAGGAGCTTGCTGAACTCCACGGACCCCATATGGCGGAACGCCTCTGGAATCTGCGCCCACACGAACATGGTGGCTTTGGGTGGCTCAACCGGCCAACCCGCCTCATTAAGGCCTTGGCACAATATGTCACGTCTGCGGCGATACATGTCGCAAATATCATGAACGCACTGTTGATCTCCCTCCAGCGCTGCGATCGCTGCCACCTGCACGGGCGTGAAGATACCGTAATCAAGGTAAGACTTGATGCGCGTCAGCGCGGCTATAAGCTCGGGGTTGCCGCAGCAAAAGCCCACGCGCCAGCCAGGCATGTTGTAACTCTTGGAGAGCGTGAAAAACTCAACTGCGATGTCTCGGGCTCCGGGAACCTGCAGGATACTGGGCGCTTTATACCCGTCAAAAACCAGATCGGCGTAGGCAAGGTCGTGGACGACCCAGAGGTCATGTTGTTTAGCAATCTCGACGACGCGCTCAAAGAAAGGGAGCTCGACACAGTGTCCCGTGGGGTTTGAAGGAAAGTTCAACACCAACATTTTCGGCTTGGGATAAGTGTTGCGAATCGCTGACTCCAGCTCCTCAAGGAAGCCAGCTTCGCTGTGCATGGGCACGTGCCGCAGGTCCGCGCCCGAGATGACAAAGCCGTAGGGATGAATCGGGTAACTGGGGTTGGGTACCAAAATCGCATCGCCCACACCGGTAGTGGCCAGAGCAAGATGCGCCAAGCCCTCTTTGGAACCCAGCGTGACGATGGCTTCGGTATCGGGATCGAGCGATACCGAATAGCGATTCTGGTACCAGTCGCAGATCGCCCTGCGCAGTCTGGGGATACCTTTGGACTGTGAGTACCTATGTGTATCGCCGCGTCCAACAGTCTCACGCAACTTCTCAACAATATGTGCTGGTGTCGGCTGATCTGGGTTGCCCATGCCGAAGTCAATGATGTCCTCGCCCCGAGCGCGCGCGGCCTGCTTCAACTCTCCAATGATGTTGAAGACGTAAGGCGGGAGACGCTCGATGCGTTGAAAATGGGTATCCACTGATGACGCTCGTTTGAAATACCGCTCAATCGAGCTCTAGTAAGGCAGCCAAGTCGTCCGCAGGGCGATAGCCCGGAATCATCAGGCCTGAACTGGTGACGATTGCCGGTGTACCGGATACCCCCATGTCCTGACCCAGTTGATATTGAGCTGCAATCGGATTGTCTACGCAGTCATTGACGGGCAGTTCTACCCCCGCCTTGAGCTCAGTCAGCGTGGCCTGCTGATCTTCTGAACACCATGCTGTGGCAAGCTTCTTTGCTCCATCGGAATCAATACCTCCGCGGGGGAAGGCGAGGTAGCGCACCTCGATACCTTTAGCATTCAACTGGTCTACCTCACGGTGGAGTTTTTGACAGTAGAAGCACGTGACGTCAGTGAATACAGCGATATAGTCGCGGGTCTCCCCCTCTGGTGAGAATACGACCATGTCGTCTACTGAGACAGTCGCCAACTGCTCCTTGCGCGTCACCGCACGCCGTTCCTCGGTCAAATTTACGGCACCCGTGGCACGGGTCTGATGCAAATCGCCATTGAGGAAGAAATAGGCACCATCCTCTGTTGCGTAAATCAGTGGCCCATTTTCGATCTGCACTTCTGCAATGCCGGGCGCAGGGCTGGACCGCACCGATTCAATACCAATCGGCTGTCCGGCGAAGCCAGTTAATGCGGCCGCCATTTTTTCCTTGAGCTCGTCTGCGGATGCCAGTGAGCCTGCCGAAATGACAAGCAGAGCTAACCCGAGCGCACCGCACCGGTGGGTTAAGCACAAGATTTTTTTTAAAGGGTTCATCTTCCTGATTCCTCCCATGGTCTCTGTTGAGACCCCAGCTCAGCAGGGCCTATTTAGCAACGCTAGTTTGGCGCCACTGGTTCAATCCGGGTTTGCGCCGCGAAAAGAAGTTGGGAGTTTAAAGGATCGCTCTGGGACGCGAATAGCCCTCACGGGGGTTCTGCGGGCTGATTTCACCCGCAAAACGACGCTGCACCTCAGGAGGAGAGCTTTTCCTTGATCCGCGCGGCTTTACCGGACAATTCACGCAGGTAGTACAGCTTGGCCTGCCTCACATCGCCCCGCCGTTTGATACTGATGCTGTCAACCAGCGGACTATAAGTCTGGAAGGTCCGCTCAACACCCACACCGTGAGAAATCTTGCGCACCGTGAAAGCCGAATTCAGGCCCCGGTTTCGCTTACCAATGCAAACCCCTTCAAAGGCCTGCAGTCGCTCACGATTCCCTTCCTTCACTTTAACCTGAACAACAAGGGTATCCCCTGGTGCGAAATCGGGAACTTCCCGGCTCATCTGCTCGGCATCAAGCTCGGCAATAATTTTGTTGGTGCTCATGACCTTCTCCCATCACCGTCCCGCGGGCGGCGATCGATTTATCCAAAAACTATCTTTACGGCCGCCCTGGCTCATTAGTTTAGAGGGGCGTCGCACCGGCTTCTGGCTCATCTGAGCCCGGGTTTTATGGCCGGCTTTCCCGAGAGCGCGGGATGATACCTGTTCGGATCAGGCTTGTCTGCCCCCGTCAGCCGGTAAAAGATCCCATTTATCAAGCAACGTGCGGTCCGCCTCAGACACCTGCTCCCAGGCCAGCAAGTCGGGGCGCCGATCCAGCGTACGCCTCAGAGCCTGCGCCCGACGCCAGCCTGCGATCGCCGCATGATCGCCGCTCAGCAGCACCTCGGGCACATCATCTCCCTCAAATACTTCAGGCCGGGTGTAGTGTGGACAATCCAGAAGCCCCTCAGTAAAAGAATCCTGCTCCGCGGACGCCTCGTGGCCCAGCACACCGGGTAGCCAGCGAGTCACCGCATCGATCAATAGCATGGCGGGCAGCTCGCCGCCGCTCACAACGAAATCGCCGATCGACACTTCGAGATCGACCTCTCTCTCGATAAAGCGCTCGTCCATGCCCTCATATCGTCCTGCCACCAAAATTAAGCTCGATGCCTCGGCGAGGCGACGAGTCAGCGCCACATCCAATTGGCGCCCTTGAGGCGTCAGTGCGATGACCATAGCGTCCGAACCGACCGCAGACTTCGCCTTATCGAGTGCCGCGGAGAGTATGGGTGCCTGCATCACCATGCCGGGTCCGCCGCCATAAGGCCGATCATCGACCGACCCATGGCGATCAGTTGCCTCAAGACGGGGGTCCTGAAGGTGCAAGTGGCACAAACCGTTTTGAAAAGCACGCCCGGTAACACCCCACTCAGTCAGTGCAGTGAACGCCTCGGGGAAAAGGGTCAGTACCGCAAAGCGAAAGATGGGACTGGGCTCAGGCATCGACATACCAGTTCACCTCCACCCGGCCCTCATCCACAACAATATCGGTCACAACCTCGTCCAGAATCCATGGCACGAGGTGCTCGCGGTCGTCGATACTTCCTTCGCACGGCGCAACCACCATTACATCGTTCGCCCCAGTCTCGAACAGGGTTTTAACCTTGCCCAGCAACGAACGCGTCCCATCTTCCGTAGACCACACCTGAAGTCCCTCAAGGTCACGCCAGTAGATCTCATCATCGTCGGCAGCCGGGAAATCAGCCGCGGCCACCTGAATCTCTCGACCCCGCAGCGCTTCTGCTTCGGTGCGATCCCCAATACCACTTAGCCTAGCGATGTGCCCCTTGCCCTGAACTTGCAGCGCTTCGACAACGATGGATTGGCGCGCAAACTTGGGTGTCTCAGACGCATCGACCAGCGTCAGATCAGGGAAGGATAAAAGAAGGTTTGGATTATCAAGATAGATCCGGAGTCGGACCCATCCCTTGACGCCATAGACGCCGACAATGTCGGCCAATATCAGGTGGTCGTGGCTTGGAGAGGGAGATGAGGATTCATGCATCGAGCCCCTCCAGCCGCCAGCGACGCTGTCAGGCAGCAGTCGCTTCAGCGCCAGCCTGGTACTCTTTAATCAGCTTTTGCACACGGGGGCTTACCTGAGCGCCTTTGGCCACCCAGCCCTGCACGG
>CALKMV010000002.1 GCA_938091485.1 uncultured Luminiphilus sp. | reverse complement strand
TCGCTGTGGGCCGCCTCGCGGAGGCCTTGGGTACGGCTGATTTCACTGTGCGGGGCGAGACGATCACCGCGCTCGCCCAGCCGCATAGATTTTACTTACTGCAACGTGTGCAGGATGTCTTTGCTGCGTTGGCCCAAGAGGAGCAGGTTGGCGTAGCTGACATCATGAGTGATGCGGGCATGCCCGCCGTTTTATCGACAGCCTTAACCCGCAGAATTGTGCGCTCAGACAACCTCGAAGTGTGGGACTGACGTTACTGTGCCAGCGGTTGAGGCTGACCGCTCCAGTGGGCCTTATTCTCACGATCAAGCACTAGGTTCAACCAAACTAGTAATGGCATTCAGGATGGCGGCCTGTCGGTTGCTATCAGCCTCGTGCGCATCGAAGGTCAGCCAGCACCCTTGTGACAAGGTGAGTATTTGCAATGCGGTGCTGCTGATCTGCGAGGCAGTCCATTTGGGATGGATATTCTCTAGCAGGGTTTCGTATTGGCTTAGCACGCTTTGGTGCCAGGTTTTGCGCACGGCGCTCAGCTCAGCGTCTCGCATCCAGTAGGCCAATGCCTCAAAGAAGAATACGCGGTCCAAGTCCAGTATTGCTTCAAGATGGATGTTCACCAGACGCAGTAGCTCAGTTTGAGGGTTGGTGTCTGTATCGCTCGGCGCGGTATCGAAAGCCTGTTGAATACGGTCAATCGCCTCGAGGAAAAATGCCTTGAGCAGCGATTCCTTGGTTGGGAAGTAATGGCGCACCGCACTTTGGGTAACCGCTGCACGTTGCGCGATGGCCTCTTGAGAGGCTGCGCCCAGACCTTCAGACACAATGATGTCGAAGGTGGCATCCATGATTGCCTTCAAGCGCGCTTCACCCTTTGGTGTTTTGGCGCGCAACCCTGAGGTTGCCATAGAGATCTCTAGTGACAGGGAAGATGAGCTCAGTATCGCTCTCGTCACAATAAAAAACCACTTAAACGCGTTGTTTTTTGTCGAGCCCGCGCTTAAGGTGATATCAAGCTTATTCAGCAAGGGGTGCCGCCATGAACGCACCAGCACAGTTTCGAGCGAATAGTGCTCGCGACGACTCATTCAGCCAGTTTGACGTAACACCGGCCACACCGGTTCTCGGCGCTTATGTGTCGGAGCTACACCTAGCCGAGGTGACCAAGGCGGCGGCTGAGGAGTTGCGAGCCGCGTTGTGGCGCTATGGTGTGCTGTTCCTGCGCGATCAGCATTTGACGCCAGAGCAATTGACGGCGGCTGGCTATCTGTTTGGCCCGCAGCTTGAAGAGCACACCTTTGGCAAGACCATGGCTGATGAAGGTCATCCAGAGGTGTTGGTGATTGAGCAAATGCAGTCTGATCGTGCCAAGACCACGACGGACATCTGGCACCACGACGTCACCGCGAGGCAGAACCCCAACTTGGTGTCGGTGCTGCAGGCGTCCGAGGTGCCCTTTGGCGCCGACACCATGTGGACCAGTGCGGCAGCCGCTTTTGAGTGGTTGCCCGATGCATTAAAAGTGCTCTTTCTCAGTCTTGATGTGGAGCATGACACCGCCTACATGGCGCTGCGCCACGACTTTGCGCCCGCAGACAAGCTTGCTGATCTCGTCGCATTGGGGGAAAGCGCGATTCACCCGGCGGTGATCAGGCACCCCTTTAATGATCGGCTCTGTTTGTTTGTCGGCAACGGCTACACCAAGCGTATTCATGGCTATTCCGCAGAGCAGGGAGAGCACCTGATCAAGCTGGCGATTGACCAGGCCAAGATCCCCGAGATTCAGGTTCGCTTTCAGTGGCAGCCGGGTGACATTGCGATATGGGACAACCTGGGCACGCTCCACTACGGCGTGACCGGCGACCTGCGTAACCAGAAACGACTGCTCCATCGAGTCGCTGCATGGTCTCCCGATATCAGACCCAGCCTCGACCGACAGGCGGCGATCGACGCTGTTATGACCCCATGACCGAGCGCCCGGCTGGGACCCCGGCTATTTCGCTCTATGTCCTCGCGTTACTGACGCTATTACACACGCTTAGCCTTACGGATCGCTTTCTGATTGCGGCGTTTGGCACGCAAATCTCGCTGGACCTTGGACTGACCAATCAGCAGTTCGGATTAGTGACCGGCTTGGCGTTTACCGTGTTCTATGCGAGCGCCGGGCCAGTAGCGGGTTTACTGGTCGATCGTTTCGGGCCGGGTCGCCTTTTGGGGTCGGGGGTGCTCATCTGGAGTGCCATGACCGGCCTGACAGGCATGGCAAAAAGCTTTTTAGGGCTTTGGTTGCCCCGTAGCTTGGTGGGTGTCGGTGAGGCCATCCTGATCCCCGCCGCCTCAAAAATCCTCAGTGCTCGGTTCGACGGTCGTCGCAGCGCTACGGTGTTTGGCCTATTCTTTATGGGCGGTCATCTCGGGGTGGGTCTCGCTTACCAGTTAGGTGGCGGCCAGTTATTTGGCGGTGAGACGCAAACTTGGCGGGATGCTTTCCTTCAGTTGGGTGCGCTGGGGTGTGCCCTCGGCTTGTTAGTGTGGTTGTCGGTGCGCTGGCTTGGTGTATCGCCGCCGCAGGCAGCTGACAGCGGAGCATTGGGGGCCACACGCACGCTCATCCAGACGTTTGTCACGACCTGTCGCGAAAACAGGCGTTTGCAGTTGGCGTTACTAGGACTGGCGTTGGTACATGTGCTGTACGCCGGTATGCAATTTCTGCAGATCTGGCTGGTGCAGGACAAGGGCTTAGAGCCCAGCGAGGCCTCGGCATTGTATGGTCAGGTGCATCTTTTGACGGCAATTCCCGCGTCTCTGCTGGGTGGTATAGCCGCAGACCAATTTGCGCAGCGCTTCGGTCAATCCCGGGCGCTGTTTGTCGCCATCGTGTTACTACTATGTGTGCCGTTTATTGTGGCTTTCCGTCTATCATCTCCAGATTCTTCGCTGTTTCTTGTTGGTATGGTTGTGAGTGTCTTTGCCTTCACCTTTCCTTACGGCGCGATGGTCGCATCGCTCATTGCCGAGGCACCTCAGGCGATCAAGGCTTTGGTTATGGCTGCCGCTTTATTCTGTGCCAACGTCGGTGTGATTGGGGTCGGTGCTTTTATGATTGGTGCGAGTGCGGACTGGATGGCCGCTTCGAATGTGGCCGCACCCATGACAAGCGCTCTGCTTGGTGCGGATGCTTTGTTGATACCGGCTATTGTGGTCTATCTCTTGCTACATCGTGCGATCAGTGCCCGTGTTGAGGGATAGTCGCGAAATCTCTCTGGAGACGGTCCTCCCGGTCGCCTCGATATCCAGCGAGCAGCATCTGGCCTTCACCAGCGATGCAGATCTTGAGATCGCCTGGGACCTGGGTCTTTTTTATCTGAAGACCCCCGACGAGTTAGACCTCGAGTCTGCGCGTCAATTTGGCAAGGAATTAATCGCGACGGACAGCTCCTATCGGCAAGTCCCGCAATATGGCGAGTTAGAAGGATTCATTGCGCTCGAGAACAACCAGCAAACCAAGCTGGCGCTTCGCCGCGAGCGGTGGGATCAGCACTACCCAGAACATATCGCCGCATTCGGTCGCCAGCTAGACGCCATCGGCATCGCGATTATCCGCAAGGTATTTTGTCGGTCTGGCATTCCCGAAGCGCTGTGGGATCGTGCCTCGGGGGGATACGCCTCAGGCGGGGGTGATGCGTTTCTTAACTTTGTGCACTACGACACCCGTACCCCTGACTGGGGGCTGCGCCCCCATACCGACTACGGGTTTGTCACGATACTCGATGCCAGCGCGCCGGGCCTGCAAATCGAGATCAACGGTGAGTTTAAGGACGTGCCGGTGCTGCCCGGTCATCTCATCATCAACTTTGGTGAGGCACTCAATTTCATCACCGCTCACTCTGATCGCGCGGTCAGCGCGGTGACGCATCGTGTAGTGAGTCAGCGATCTTCAGACCCTGTTCGCCACGGCATTGTCTATTTTGCTAACCCGGACCTCGACGGCATGTTATGGCAGTTCAATGCCTCAGGAGAGGAGCAGGGGAGCTCCTCGGTGGAAAATTTGTTTGCTCAGCTAGAAAGTAGGCTTACTGAAACTCGGCAGTCCTGATTTACTCGGAACATTAGCGCGTTGGCTAGCCTTGCGATTCGCCGCTGTATCCAAATTCAATGACGATCCCTTGCGTCGCGATGCAGTGCCGGCCTGAATTCAAACTGGCCTCTTTGCTAAAACCCTCGTATGGTCGCCATAACGTTTAGTTTGCTGATAGCAATATGCGACTTCATCAAAGTTTCCCCAGCCTACTGATACTTGCGCTCGTCTCTGCTTGCGGTGGTGGGGGTGGTGGTTCAGCGGACACCGGCGCGGCCGTGACCACTACGTCGCCACCGGCTTTTGAGTCGCCTCACCCAGATATCTGGGACACCGTGAGCGCCTCGGAGGCCGGGTTTGATGGCGATGCTCTCGACAGCGCATTCGAATATGCCATGACCGACGGGTTTTATTCCCAA
>CALKMV010000001.1 GCA_938091485.1 uncultured Luminiphilus sp. | reverse complement strand
CAACAGTCCTCCCAGTAAGTTTGTGCGCTGCTATCGCCCACCCAGACCAACTGGAACCGAGTGCCTGCCCACTGCATGGCGACAACAGTCGATCCCATACCGCCCACCACGCCCCTAAGCGTCGCCTCTTTTGCAATGACGCTGGAACATCGTCTGACCGCTCGATCCAGAGGCAGACCTGCGCTCACATCCGCGTGAATAGTCTGGCAAGCCAGCTCGGCAGCCAGACCGCCTTCCCGCAGTCCGCCGACCCCGTCGGCGACAACAATTAAATTATGCGTAGCGTCAATCAGGAAACGGTCTTGATTTTCTCGCCTACCTCCGCGATGAGTGCAAGCCGCCACCCCAAGTTGCGCCGATACCATGTCGCAATGGACCGGGAGAGCTGAGTCAGCCTCAGTAGACCAGTAGGCAGATGATGCTTCCGTTGCTGCGATGGAGCCGTCATCACCCATCAAAAAGCCTGATCCCAGCGCAATCCCAATGTGTAGCCCCGATGCTGGTAACCATCTCGTGCTGCAGTAATGCGATAACTCGCAAACCCAGCGAATCCGTAGGCAAATTGCCCCGCGATATTGAAAGACGCATCCCAGTATTGGCCATCGAGCGTCTCTCGCTGGACATCTATCAGCTGCCCAAACCCGTCGAGGTCATTCGCCAGCCGTGTAGTAGTGAACGCGTCGCCACGATTCGATTCGCTGACGTAGTGCAATATGATCCCAGGGATGACGACACCAAAATCCGTGAGCCAGGCATAATCAACCTGCAAACCAAGTCGCAGGATGGATTTTTCGAAAGCGCTGTCACCCACGGCCAGCTCCCACGCTTTAGAACTCCCGTCGGCGGCCGACTCCTGATATCCATCGACCTCCCCATCTAGATAGAAGTAGGAGGCCGTGGGCCCAAGGCGCCAGCCCTGAATATTCATCATGTAGCCTAAGTTAGCTGCCGCAGTCACATGCTTGCCGCCGGTGGCCCCTCGATAGACGGAGCTGAAACTCCCGCCAGCATCTTGGTAACCCACCTCGCGACTCATGTCGTAATCGTCATCTGCCCAGCCAAGCTGAATATCGATAAACCCTGCATCACTGAACTGCCAGCCGCCATAGAGTGTTACAGCAGTGGTTTCTGAGTCACTTTGCGCGTCAGCGTAGTCTGTTTCTGTTTCACCGAAACTCAGCGCCAAACCGGCATAGAGATCAGGATTGAATCGATAATCGGCACCCAGCGTGAGCAACCAGGCATCCTCGTCATATTGGCGTCGTGAATCAGTGTCGCGCCGTTCAGTCACATCAATGTCACCCTGGAGATATACGCCCCAGTTACCAAAATCCGGGCCCAGCTCGCTCGCGCCTGCTTGATCCGCGGCCTCCTCGAGTAGCGCCCCGGGCACTGCCTCACCCGCAAAATTCAGCGTCAGGCCTGCAAGGCTGACTCCCCGGCTACTGCCACTCTTTATGCGACTCAACCGTTGGGTGACTTGCTGAAACTGCCGAGAGGCAGTCTCAATCACAGCGTCGGTGCGGTTAGTCAGTAGCTGAGGTGAAATCGATGCCAACGCTGACAACTGCTGATCAGAGGTACTGTCGGAGGATTTGAGGTTGATGCACGCCAATCGAAGGTCTTCCTGACCATTGGTCAAAGTCTGGTCGTCGCCAGCAACGATGAGTCTCGGACACGCATCATCGATCGCGCCGGCCAAGGTGCGATCCTCTTCATCGAGGCCATTTAGATCCGCAAGATCATCACCGAGAGCAGCGAGCTGCTCCTGAACGGCTGTACACCCCTCATCGTTAACGGGCTTTCCTTCATCACTGGCGTTACACGTATCGAAAGCGTTAGCAACACCGTCACCATCGTCATCGCGCTGTCCCTCGCTGCAGCCGTTTCCGTCTGCGTCCTCTCCAATCGGCGTTTCGGGGCATTGATCGAGTGCATCATTCACCCCATCGCTATCGGTATCTTTCTGAGTGTCTGAGCATCCATCTGAATCGACGGATTCATCTGCAGCCGTTCCCGGGCAGAGATCCAATGCATCATTGACCCCGTCATCGTCGGTGTCGCGCTGACTGGCGCCACAGCCCACGGCATCGGGGTCATCATCAGCAGACGTAGCTGGACACTCATCGCTATCGTCGGTCACGCCATCGCTGTCGGTATCTTTTTGGCTGTCAGCACACCCCTGGCTATCCACCGGCGCGTCCCTTGGAGTACCAGGGCACTGATCAAAATCGTTGTTTACGCCATCAAGGTCCGCATCTTTTTGACTAGCTGAACATCCGGACGCATCCGCCGACTCACTGGAGGGGGTATTGGGGCAGACATCCACAGTGTTAGAGACGCCGTCTCCGTCATCGTCTTTCTGGCTATCCGAGCAACCGGAGGCATCTACTGGCTCGCTGAAAGGCGTGTTAGGACAGATATCCCCATCATTGAACACGCTGTCGCCATCATCATCTTTTTGACTAGCTGAACATCCGGACGCATCCGCCGACTCACTGGAGGGGGTATTGGGGCAGAGATCAAACGAATCGGACACACCGTCATTGTCGCTATCTGACTGCTTCTCAAAAGCCGCCGTTAAGGTTGCAGGAGGAATGACGCTCGGATATGGCCCAAGCTCCAACACAGGGCTGCTGCCCTGTGGGCTACCATCAAGGGTCCAACCTGCAAATTGGTAGCCGCTATCTGGGTTTGCGGTGAAGGTGGCTAAGCCGTTCTGGATATCGGTCGCACTGACAGTGACGCACGAATCCCGACAATTTTGCCGTTCGTCAATCTCCATGACGCCTGCAATATTGACCGTTCCCGTGTCCGAGGGCGATACATTCACCGTAATCTGTGCTTGGGACATCGCTGAGAATAAGAAACCAACTGCAACCACCAATGGCAGTAACAATGTTTGACTAAAGCGGCACAAAATAAAAATCCCCCACGGCATCCCCTGCCCCTTTTATTGCTTTGAACTGGACATCCAGAGTGCCGGCGCCCAGTTGCTCTCGCACTGCCAAAAAGAGCGCGGGTGCGGGCAGAATCGTGTCGTTTTTCTCGAGCGCTTCCAGCACCGCGTCGGCAAAGACAGACTGGTCGCCAGACTGATCAGATAACGGATAGTCCTGTCCGGAGCTAATCAAAAGCCTCGATCGGTTCTCATGACGAATATCCAGATAGCGCTCACTGGTAAACAGGTCAGGCGATACAGCTAGGAAGAACGTGGGTGTGTCGGCGAGGAGTCCGGAAAACGAGGAGTCGGCAATCACCAGCACACGCCGCGCTGGCAAGCGCGCCAAATGAGCACCAATTTGTCCCACTGGCACCCAGTAGGTATCGATGGGAGGGCGTTGCGCGTTCACTGGCAACCAGTATCCGATCTGCATTTGCTCATCGGTACGCTCATTGCCATAGCCCGCATAGTAAATAAGTAGGTTGTCGTTTGGTCCCAACGTCTCGTGTAGCTGGTTGAGGGCGGCCAACACACTAATGTTGTCGGCGTTGTCGATGCGAGTCACCTCAAAACCATATCGGTCCACCAGCACCTCACTCACGCGCCGCGCGTCATTTTTGGCGCTGGATAGCTCTGAGAGAAACTGGTGCTCCGAATTACCGATCACCAGCGCAAAGTAGCGCCCATAATCGCGACCAGCCTGAGAGACCGGGCTCGCGCTTCCCAACGAAGCGACAAAAGGCACCACCTCGCCCGCGGAGTTGATCGGAGTATCCTCAAAACGCACAGCCAAGGAATCGCGCTCTGCCTCAGCGCTCTCGGCTCTGAGGGCCAGCGCAGCTGCCCTGTCACTCTCGCTCTGCAACGCCTCACGCGCTGCTTCCGCCGCTGCCACCAGCTGTTCGTTCTCGGCTCGCACCGCCGCCAACGCCGACTCCGTCTCTGCAGAAGCGGCGTCAGACGAGGCTTGAGTGAGCAACGCCTCATCCTCGGGTATGTCCCAGGCCTGCCGGTAGAGATTGATCGCCATCACGGCGTCGCGGTTCACCCCGCGTCCCGTGTCATAGAGACTCGCAAGGTTCACCATGGCGGGCTTGAAGTTTGCCGCCACCGCGCGCTCGTACCAGTACTTTGCCATGACATAGTCAGGATCCCGACCAAGACCCTGCTCAAAGATCTCGCCAACATAGTTCATGGCCTGAGCGTCCCCCGTGGAGGCAGCGTCAAGCCATACGGTCAGAGCACTTTGGTAGTCGGCCCTGTCCCATTCCGTATATTCACCGCCCCGAATAGCGCAGTCCTGCGCAGTGGTGCGAATCGGTCGGCGGGGGGTCATATATGTGGTGTTGCCTACACGGCGAACCTGGCCCGGCAGCAGACAATCGACGATATAAAACTTAGCGGCCTCTGCGTCGGCAGCACTCTGCTGCTCAGCCTGAGGCCTGAGAGTGATGACAATACCCACCGCAAGGGCAGCCACCAGTACAGAACGATTCCATTCTTTGGGCATGGTTTTCCCTACCTTGTTAAACGCCCGAGTTTCAGCATACGACTTCCTGATCGAACGCGCCACTTTGCAAACTATAGCTTTGAAACGGCCTCTGATAGTTGGTTCATGTCGTTCTGGTCAGCCAGATAGGGATTACTGCGCATAGCTTCCAACGAGGGTTTGAGGAGTGTGGCCATTTCCGGGCTTCGGGCATCGGCAAATAGCACCGTCACGCGATCTACCAGCGCATCCAGCGCGTCGACAACCTCCGCGTTGTAGGGATGAAGCAACCAGGCAGCATCGAAGTACCGCAACGCGCCGTCTATGTCACTGATTTCAAGATGCGCATAGCCCTGCGCGAGGCTCTCGGTAAAGGCCTGCTGCGTCTCCAGTGGCAGTTGCGCAAAGGGCACCTCGGGGCCCGTCGGCGCGAGCGCCTGATACAACCAGCCACCGGTCACCAGAATCAGTAGCAAGGCCAAACCTGCCAACAGGCGATTGCGTTGGGCGATGCCCTGAAACATGGCCAGAAACTGGCCGGCGTCGCTCTGCCGCGCCTCGCGGGTGAGGCGAACTGCACGCAATAACGCTTTTCTCTCTCGCTCCCGCCACTTTTGAGATGTCCCTGCCGGAGCAAGACTCTGTGCCAGTGCCTCATCTGCCGACGTGCCGCCGTAGGCATGCTCACCCGAGAACAGCCACCAGCCAATAAGTCCCAACGCATACACATCATCTGCCGGATGGGGCTCGGTATTACCCAGCAGCATCTCGATCGAGGCAAAACGCCTAGTGAGCGCCCCAAGGCGTCCGGCGTCGTATTGATCCGCCTGCTCCGCCTCCTGAGTCAATCTGGCGATCCCAAAATCTAATACTTTGACCCGGCCTGACGTTGTAACAAATACGTTGTCGGGCTTTAGATCACAATGCACGACCCCTTGGCTGTGGGCGTAAGCCAGCCCTTCCGCAAACTGGCGGACCAGATCGGAACGATCAAAAGATTTGTTGAGGCGCTGCTCCAGACGGCTCAGGTGAGACAGTGGCTCACCGTCGAGAAGCTCCATCGTCATGAACACACGGTCGCCGTCGCGATCAAAGTCATAAACGGTAACCACATTCGGGTGAGCCAGTTGCTGGGTTTTGCGCGCCTCGCGCTGTAAAGACACCAGCGCATCCGGATGCTCGCTGAACGCAGAACTCAGAAACTTGATGGCCACACGACTGTTGGGGTCATCTGCCTCTGCCCGCCGCAAATCGATCGCAGTAAAAACGGTGCCCATGCCGCCTGCACCGAGCTGGTCCAGCAACACAAAGCGATCGCGGACGAGGAGCCCCTCTTCGCGGGCACGACCGACGAGGACCTCGAGGTTGTCATTAACGCGCTCGGTGTCCATCGAAGCAGTCAACGACCCGCGCCGCACTCTTCCCGCCACCTCGGTCACAAATACTTCGGTCGGATCAGAGGAAACCTTGGTGAGATCCTCCGGCGCGTCTTTCACTGACAGGCCTCCAGCGCCTCGGATAAGCGGGAGACCGCAATCACCTTTAGGCCCGATATCGACTTTCTGGGCGCGTTGCCCTTGGGAACAATCGCCAGTTTAAAGCCGTGCTTCGCTGCTTCGGCTAATCGCTCCTGCCCGCTGGCCACCGGCCGTATCTCTCCGGACAAGCCTACCTCTCCAAAGACAACCCAGTCTCTCGGGAGAGGCCGGCTCCGCAGGCTGGATACCACCGCCAACAGCAGAGCCAAATCCGCCGAGGTCTCCATGACCCGAACACCACCCACGACGTTCGCAAACACGTCCTGATCACCTACCTGAATCCCACCATGCCGGTGCAGCACTGCCAGCAACATTGCCAGACGGTTCTGCTCAAACCCGACCGTCACGCGTCGAGGATTGCCCAATGAGCTGTCGTCGACGAGGGCTTGAATTTCCACCAGCAAAGGGCGCGTGCCTTCCCATACGACAACCACGGTCGTGCCCGGTGCGGTGTGCTCCGAGCGATCCAGGAAAATCGCAGAGGGATTGGTGACCTCACGCATTCCGGTATCCGTCATGGCGAAAATACCGAGCTCGTTCACGGCGCCGAAACGATTCTTTTGCCCCCGCAGCGTACGGTATCGAGAGTCGTGGTCGCCCTCGAGGAGAATCGAGCAATCGATCATATGCTCTAGCACTTTTGGGCCGGCGAGACTGCCGTCTTTGGTCACGTGTCCCACCAGGATCAATATGGTGCCGGTTTGTTTCGCATAGCGCGTCAGTTGGGCGGCGCAGTCGCGTACCTGAGACACACTCCCGGGCGCCGAGGTCAACGTCTCGCTATGCACTACCTGAATGGAGTCGACAACAAGAATTTTGGGGACCAATGACTCAGCCGACGCGAGAATCGCGTCGACATCGGTCTCTGCCATCAACTGCAACTGATCAGTGGGCAGGCCAAGGCGTTTCGCGCGCAACGCGATTTGCTCGGGGGACTCCTCTCCCGTGACGTATAGCGCGGAATGATGGGCCGCGAGCTGACAGAGCGCCTGCAGAAGCAGT